>JAACFG010000210.1 GCA_009937605.1 Gammaproteobacteria bacterium
GGCTGGCCGGACCTTGACTCACCGTACAACGCGAGCCTGCCCTACGATATTGAGCAAATCGCGGTATTCAGTGAGGTTAGCTTCGATTTCACAGATGCATTTGCAATGACGGTCGGTGGACGTTGGTACGACTTCAGCGAGTCACGTCGCTTCTACTCCGGCGGCCTGTTCGCGAATGGTGATGACCAGACCGATGAAACCGCATCCGACGGCTTCACGCCACGTGTAATTGCAAGCTACGATTTCACCGAGGACGTGACGCTTAACGCGCAGGTCTCACAGGGGTTCCGCCTCGGCGGCGTGAACGACCCGTTGAACGCGACACTGTGTACTCCGGAAGATCTGGCCATCTTCGGTAGCTTCCAGTCCTATGAAGACGAAAAGATGTGGAATTACGAGGCCGGAATCAAATCAGGCTTCGGCGACAGCGGTATTTTTAATGCCGCCATTTTCTACTCAGAGATTGATAACCTGCAGGCCACCCTGGACGCAGGCTCTTGTTCTTCTCGCGTATCCTTCAACGTGCCCAAGGCGCACACGCAGGGAATCGAGTTCGAAATGAGCGGTAACCCGACGGAATCACTTTACCTGTCGTTGGCCGGCAACTTCCTCCAGTCAGAGTTTGATTCGACCGTGGTCGATGGCGGTGGCAATGTAATCGGCGGCTTGAGGGACGGCAATCGTCTCGCCTCTGTCCCGGAAGTCCAGCTTGCTGCCACGGGCAGCTATTACTACCCGATGGACCTGTTCGGCGGGTCGGAAGGTTTCTTAACAATGACAATCCACTACGTAGGGGATATGTACACGCAACCGAGTGACCAGGAACCCGGTGCCGGTGAATTCAGCTCGGGACTGGCATTCGGTGGTGCGACTGGCGACGAAGTTACGTCGCTCGACCTGAACCTTGACCCCTATACGATCGTAAACCTGACCGCCGGTATTGAGAAAGAGACCTGGTCTGCAGTGCTCTACATTCACAACGTTGCTGACGAAAACGCAAACCTGTCATTTGACCGCGAGCGTGGCGGTCGTGCCCGACTTGGGTTCCGGACAAACAATCCGCGGACCATCGGTGTCACGTACCGCAAGAGTTTTGGTGGCACATAAGAACAAGCCAGTCCTGGCTTAAACAGCGCCCGGCCAGCGATGGCCGGGCGTTTTTATTTGAGCGTCATTTCCATGTGAATGAGCGGGCGTACGCCATCCCAGAGTTCTTCGCGCACATCGGAAACGACCTGGAAACCCAGTGTGTCGTAGAGGTTTTGTGACTCGGGCAACCCATCTGTGGTTTCGAGAAAAACCCGGGAACACTCATGGTCGCGGGCATAATCGAGCGCGTGATTAACCAGGTCCTTGCCGAGACCCATTCCGCGTGCGGATTGATCGACGAGAACCCAGCGGAGCTGCCCCTGTTCCTCGTCGCGCAAGATCATGGCGGCGCAACCGACCAGCGTGTCGTCGCTTTCCGCGAGCCAGATTCGGCCGGTGCCGCCGGCATCAAGAACATATTCGGCGATCGTACGGGCCACATAGGCCTCAAACGCCAGGCCGTACCCGGGCAGGGCGTCATAAACCTCTCCATGCAGGGCGATGATGCGACCGAGGTCGCCGACGCGCAGGTCGTGTCGGATTGTGATGTCGCCGGGCATGGACGAATCCTAGCATCCACGGGTCTTGAAAATCGGAAGTCAGGGCCAACATTGGAAGCCATGACTGATCTAAAACATGTTGTATGCCCTCACTGCAATGCCACCAACCGGCTGCCGACCGACCGAATGGCAGCGGGACCCAAGTGCGGTAAATGCGGCGAAAGTATCTTTGGCGGACAGCCGGTCGCGCTTAGCGATGCGAACTTCGACCAGCACGTCGGCCGGAGCGATATTCCCGTGGTCGTGGATTTCTGGGCGCCGTGGTGTGGGCCGTGCAAGATGATGGCGCCCGCGTTCGAGCAGGCAGCGGCCGATCTCGAGCCCAATGTGCGCTTCGCCAAGCTCAATACCGACGAAGCGCAGCAAACCGCCGGACGTTTCAATATTCGCAGTATCCCAACGATGGCGTTATTCAAAAACGGCAAGGAAGTAGCCCGCCAGGCCGGGGCTATGAGCGCTGCAGATATTGCCCGCTGGGCGCAGGCGAACGCGGCCTAAGGGCCCGCTATCAATCGTGCGCGGAATTTTTCCAGGATTCGTTTGACCGTCGCGGCGTTGCTGGGGCCCATGCGCAACAGCAACTTCCGCCCACTCGACAGCGCTTCGAGGTCGGGATCTGCAAACTCGTACAAGACATTCGGCCGCACCAGGACGATGGGTTCGCCAGGCTTCGGTGTCGTGAGCAGGTGATCGATGACCTCGATCAGGCGATCGTTGAAATACGTGTCGGGATAACCGAGCCTTTCGTAAGACGTCTGGAACAGCGGGTAATAACGGCGATAGATGTCATAGACGGCGTCGATGTCTGCGTAGTACAGCTGTGCAACCAGGGCGTCGTAGCGCGAGTAGCTGGAAATGCCGAGCTCGATCGCATCGCCATCGCCAGTATCAGGTGCGAAACCGTCACCAAGACGCCCGACCGGGCGAATCTTCTCCGATAGCTCAGGGCGCGGAAGATTGTCGACCGTTGTGACGAGCCGGTCGATGACGAACTCGCGGGTGAGCAGTGACTCAATACCGGAGCCGAATGCGTTGCCGATCTCGAGCAGGAAATACGCGTCGCTGTCGTCGAGTGGGGGCAACGGTACAAGATTGCGGTCCTCGCTTGCTGCGGCTTCTACCTCCGGCATCGGGTACCGCGGGCCGGGATCTTCTGTCGGCTCGACCGGCGCAGGTACAGCAACTTCCTGCACCAGTTCGGGTCCCGGGAAAAGAGTGTCCCTGTAGACCCAGGCGGCGGCACCGCCGAGCACCATCAGAACCAGGACTATCAGCAATGGGGCGTCACTGTCTTTCATAGCCCCATATTACACCCCACGAAGCGGGAGGCGCAGCAGGCCAGTGGCGAGGGCGGTGCCGAGCAGGATCACGGTACAGCCGACAAGCATCGAGACAGTGATCGGCTCATCGATGACGAGCGCTCCGAGCACCATGGCAAACAAAGGAATCAGGTAGGTGACGGTAATCGCGTTAGTCGGGCCGGTGTTGGCGATGAGTCGAAAATACAGAATGTAGGCCAGCGCGGTGCTAAACAAACCCATGACGATGGCGGCGGCCCAGGCGGTCATGGATATCGGGGTGTCCGGCCAGGTGATTACAGCGACCGGCAACAAGACCAGGGCCGCAGCCACCTGGCTGCCGGTGGCAATGGCGAGCGGTTTGATCTTGCTGGCGTAGCGCCGCGTGAAATTTCCACCGATGCCGTACAAGAGCGATCCACCCAGGGCTGCAATGACGGCCAATGTGGTGTCGCCCATCGATGCACCGACCTGGTCGCGCACGAGTAGCCAAACGCCGACCGTGCCCACCAGCAGACCGGTCGCTTTGTTGATAGTCAGTTTCTCGCCAAGCCATGCCCAGGCGACGAGCGCGGCGAAGATCGGTGCGGTCGCATTCAGGATTCCGGCAATACCCGCGCTCAGAAACAGCGTCGCCCAGGTCAGCAGCAGGAAGGGAAGTGCGGTGTTATGGACTCCGAGGATGCCGAGCACGGTCCAGTTGTCGGAAAGTTGATCGAATTGTCCTTTGGCGTAGAGCATCGGCACGAGCACGCATGCGGCGATCGCGACACGGACCTCCACGAGTGCGAACGCGCCAAACTCGGGCCCGGCGATACGCATAAACAGGAAAGAGGCTCCCCACAGGAAGCCGAGCGCAACCAGGTCGACAACGTCGCGGCCTCTCACCTTAATCGAGCTGCATGCGCGCCACGATCTGCGCCAGTTCGCCGGATGCCCGCATTGCTTCAACGCGGTGTCGAAGCTCCTCGGCAGCCGTTGCGCCATCGGCGCCGATCGAGAAACGCATGGGCTCGTCCCTGAAGACCGCATCGTCGGCGATGTCCAGACGGTTGACGCGGATGATTCCCTTGAGCGTATCCACGTACTCCTGGCCGCGCTCTGAATACCGGATCAGTCCGTCGGCGAGTTCCATGGACGTTAGCGGGCGGCCCGCGGCCCGTGCTTCTGCGCGCAGCCTTCGAAAATCCTCGTAGGCGGGGTGTGACATCAAGTTGATGAAATAGCCGCGGACGCTATCGAAAGGCCAGTCGAACGCCGCGATACGATGGTCGCCCAGGCTCTTACGCTGCTGCTCCGGAACGAGACCCTTGCCGCCATAGGTCCATTGTCCAAAAAGGGCGTTGCCCTCGACCGCAAATCTCGA
>JAACFG010000060.1 GCA_009937605.1 Gammaproteobacteria bacterium
CCCGCATCAGCTTTCGCAATGAGCTTGTGAGGAGTCCAATCGGCTTGCGGGCTGTGTGGCGTGACCAGGCCGCCGATAAGGAACTCCGGTGGAGTTGGCAGATACTCGTCGTCTTTCATTGACGTGGCCGTGGCGATCAGCTCCGCAGCGGACATGTCGAAAACAGCTTTTGGCCTTGGGTTCATGCCCTCTGGGACACTATTGCCTCGTATGAGCAACACGCTGGTCACGCCGAGGGCCGCTGCGCCGAACAGATCGGCGAGCAACGCGATTCGGTTCCGGTTACGGCAGCTCAGCTGCATGATCGGATCCACGCCGTTCTGCAGCATCAGGGATGCGGCGGCGAGCGACGACATATGCAGTCGACCGTACTGGTTATCCGTAACGATGACTCCATCGACCGCATCTCCCAACACGCCGGCCTGGATGCGGATTGCCTCGGCATCCGTTTCCGGCTTCAGAAAGCACTCGCTGGTCACAACGAAGTCTTTGTTTCGGATGGCGTTCTGGAAGGTGTTCATGTGGGTCACTCGAGCGGGTCAGTGAGGTTAGAAGGTTACGATGGCCGTCGCAATACCCACTGGCAATTGGTCAGATGCTGTGTTGAACTTTCGCATCACCGATGTGCCATGAGTAAGCCGCCATTTCAGCCGAGAATCAACCGCGGGATCTGTTTAACGAAGCCAGTGCCAGCCTGCGTGCCGGCCGAATCGACCACGCAGCCGAAACGTGCCGCAGCGCCTTGTTGCATTATCCAAGAGACGCCAATTTGCTGTGCCTCGCGGCGCGCGTAAGTCTCGTGCAGAAGAACTTTGCCGAGGCAAAAATAGGGCTGGACAAGGCAATCAAGCTGCACCCGGATTTCGCGCCAGCGCATGACGTCTTTGGCGATGTGCTGCTTGCTGAGGGTTATGTCGAGTTGGCGGTCAAGGCGTATGAACAGGCACTTCGCCTTGACCCGACTCGGGCCAATCTGGTCAAGAAGCTCGATTTCGCGCACGGGCTCGCAGCGGAGACTCCGCCAGCCGCGACGATCCCCGCGCCTTCGACGGGCCGGCAAATGGCCTACGCGGAGCAAATCGGCGAGGCCGAGCAGCTCCTGAAGTCGGGAGACCCGCAGAAGGCCGAGGATATATTTCGCGACATCCTCAAGCGCGACCCGAATCACGTCGAGGCCGCGAGGCAGCTAGCCGCCATTGCCACCGAAAACAAGAAGTACCGCGATGCAGAAGTGTTCCTGCGCCATGCGGCGACCAACGCACCCGACTATGTAAGGGTGTGGGTGGATCTTGCCAATGTGCTCAGAGAGCGAGAGAAACTGGACGACGCGCTGGACTGCGCGCTGCATGTACTTGAACTGGCATCGGATCGGGCGGAGCCGCATATGCTGCACGCAAACGTGCTTGGCACGATGGGGCGGCACGAGGAGGCGATCGAAGCTTACGAACGATCGTTGGAGATTGCACCGGGGAAGGCTGCGTCCCTGTGCAGCATGGGGCATCACCAGAAGACCATCGGACGCACGGATGATGCGATCGCGTCGTATCGCGAGTGCATTGCGTCGAAGGCAGATCATGCAGAAGCCTATTGGAGCCTGGCGAATCTGAAGACCTTTCAGTTTGAGGAAGACGAAGTTGTCGCGATGCAGGATCTGTTGATGGATGAGCAATTGCCGGATGAATCGCGCGTTCAGCTGCACAACGCACTTGGTCTGGAGTTCGAGGCCCGCAAGGATTATGACAAGGCGTTCCGGCATTATAAGCAGTGCAACGGGCTGCGACGAGAATCGGAGTCCTACGACCCGGTCGAGTTCGAGACGGGAATGGATCGCGTTATCGAGATTATGGACGCCGGGTTCTTCGCCGATCACGAAGGCGTTGGCGACCCGGATCCCGCACCCATCTTTGTTGTAGGCCTGCCGCGGTCGGGTTCGACACTGATCGAACAGATACTGGCAAGCCACAGCCTCGTTGACGGCACACACGAACTCGGCGATCTGCCTCGAATCGTCAACCAGCTCGGATCGGGGCGCGGCAAGGGTCCCGGATATCCGGATAAACTCCTTGAGCTTTCGGCGGACGACTGGTCGGACGCAGGGCGAGGGTACCTGGCTGCGACGCAAAAATATCGCGCCGGGGCACCGTACTTCATCGACAAAAACCCGAATAATTTCATGTATATAGGCCTGTTGCGCCTGATTCTGCCGAACGCAAAGATCATTAACGCCAGGCGCCACCCGCTTGATAGTTGCTTCGGCTCCTACAAACAGCTGTTCGCGAGCGGACAGCCGTTCAGTTACGACCTGGTCGAACTCGGCGAATATTATCTGCAGTATCAACGACTTGTGGACCATTTTCACGAGGTCATACCGGGATTTGTCCTTGATGTAGAGTATGAGAACGTCGTCGGCGACTTCGAGGTGCAGGTGCGCCGGATCCTGGATTATTGTGGACTGCCTTTCGAGGAGGCATGCCTGCGCTTCCACGAGACGACACGGGCCGTCAAGACCGCGAGTTCGGAGCAGGTACGTCAGCCAATCTATGCCAGCTCCGTAAACCTCTGGAAACGTTACGAAAGCAACCTCGGAGAGCTGGTCGAGGTATTGCAGCCTTTGCTTGACAGGCTGCCCCCGACTGACAGACCATCGACCCTATAGGGCAGGAGTTCTGGATCCGGGCCTTGTGAGACGATCGGAAAGCTTATAGACGGGGGTACTACAAGAATGGAAATTAACGCCACCTTCCGGTTGACGCCAGTTGCAGGAGCAATCGCAACAGCGTTGGTACCGGCTCAACAGGTCATTGCTCAGGATTCGGACGGGGCTCTGGAAGAGATCACCGTTACCGCGACGAAGCGCACGACGAACATCCAGGACCTTCCGATGACCATCCAGGCCATCAGTTCCGAAGCGCTTCGGGAGATGGGCGCCAAGCACATGGAAGACTACTCGCGCTTCGTGCCGTCGGTGAATGTTGTTACCTACGGCGCAGGATCGAACACAGTCGTTTTCCGCGGTGCTATCACCGGCGCCGGTTACATCGCCCAATCGACCTCGTCGGTCTACCTGGACGAAATATCGATTACGACGACCGGCAGCCAGCCGATGATTCGCATGGTTGACATCGAGCGAGTTGAGGCACTTTCCGGCCCGCAGGGAACACTGTACGGCTCGGACGCTCAGGCGGGTACGATGCGGGTGATTACGAACAAACCTGTCATGGACCGGATGGGCGTTATTCTGGACGGCGAGGTGCGTGGCGGTGACCAGAGCGATCCCAGCTACCGCGGGTCCCTCGTATTCAACGCGCCGCTCATCGAAGACAAACTGGCGTTGCGCCTGGTCGGATACAACGATCGGGACGGCGGCTATATCGACAACGTGCTTGGTAGTACGCCCGACTCGTCATCACTACTTGGGTGGGAGAATATAGGTGGTGGGACGGACTATCCTGCCGGGTTTGGCACGCTCGATAATTCGGCTTCCGTTGAGGAGAACTGGAACGATTCCGAGACCACCGGTGCTCGAATGATCCTTCAGTGGGACATCAACGATGCCTGGTCGACCAGCCTGACAGCGCTGACACAGACGACCAAGACGGGCGCAGACAATGACTACGACCCCTTTGTCGGTGACCTGCAGACGATCAAGTTCCATAAGGACTACCGCGACGACCAGTACGAGATGTACTCGTTCGTGCTCAACGGCGACATGGGCTTCGCGCAACTGGTCGGGTCGGTTAACTACTACGAGCGTGACATCGACGCGATGTACGACATTACCGCCTATGCGCATTACTGGGCGGCGCTTTATTGTTACGATTCGTACTACCAGGCCGCGGACCTGGGTCCGTACTACTGGGCGAACCCGGATACGGGCTACGCGGTTTGGTGGCCGGTTTATTGTGCCGGCCCAAGTGTCGATTCTGACTTCTTCAGTGCCTACCCCTCACCGGCACAACAGGACAAGATGACGGCGGAGCTGCGTTTGAGCGGTGCGAGCGACCGGACAGACTGGATCGTCGGCCTGTACTTCGAGGACAGTAACGACTCCTGGCAGGCGCCGTTCGCGCAACCAACCCAGGGTGGCGATGCCTCGGTCAACGTGTACCAGCAATCGGCATCCCTGGACTTCTGGGAGTTCTATTGGGGTAATTATTACAACGGAGCGGGTAATGGCAGGGAGTTCTACCCCGAGGCAACGTCGCACTGGTACTCCCAGAGCAGCACGGACTGGCAACAACAAGCCATATTCGGTGAACTGACCTGGCACATCAACGACGAGTTCGACCTGACCGTTGGCGGGCGTTATTTCGAACGTACGAATAACAACAAGTACATCGTCGACCACCCGGGAGATATTGGTCTCAATGGTGAGCCGGATCCGACCGATCCGGATTCGCGCCAGTACCGCCTGGCGAACGACGGCCAGCCTCAGGACCGCGAGGAGACGGAATCAGATTTCATTCCCAAGGTCGTCCTGAACTGGTCATTTAGCGACAACCAGTCGGTGTATGGCCTGTACACACAAGGATCGCGCCCGGGCGGCGTGAATCGCAGTCGTGGTCAGCCGTTCTTCCCGATCGGCTACCAGTCGGACCTCATGGACAACTATGAGATCGGCTACCGATCTACGTTTGCTGGCGGTTCGGGACGATTCAATGTCACTGGCTACCACATGGAGTGGACGGACTATCAGCTCGAAATTGTTGATCCGTCGTCGACGTCCTGTGCTGACCTCGGCCGTCCGGAAGACTCGGTCCCCGGTGTTTGTGGCCAGCCCTGGCAGAACATCGTCACCAACGCGGGCAAAGCTCACATCACGGGTGCCAACATCGAGTTGGATTATGCATTTAACGACAAGTGGACCTTTGGAGGAAACGCAGAATTCACCGAAGCGGAAACCGATACGTCGGCTGATCTGAACGGTGATGGCGAACTCGACCTGGTAGCGAATTTGAGACTGCCACTGACACCTAAGTTCAAAAGCTCGGCCTGGCTTGATTTCGCCGAGGAATCATCCTGGTTTGGTGGCACGGAACGCTTCGCAAGGCTCCAGGTATCGTATACCGGTGAACGAGTGAATATCCTGAATCCGGCCGATCCGGCGGACTCGCCGAATCCGCAGTTCTCGCTCGATGCTTACACGATCGCCGACCTGAGTGCCGGTGTTCGCGGGGATACCTGGCAGGTCACTCTGTTCCTGAACAACCTGACGGATGAGCGGGCGGTTTACACGATCGACTCGAGCCTCTTCGAATGGGGTATGGCGAACGTTGCGGAGGGCCGCCCTCACGTGCAGCGTCTCTACACGAACCGACCTCGCGAGTTTGGTGTTCGCTTTACCAAGAGTTGGGGGCTGTAACGGGTTCTCGCTCTGTGCGATTCGAGAAAAGCCGGGCATTGCCCGGCTTTTCTCTTAATGGGAACTGCTCATTCCGGGAAAGGCCAGATCTCGAGGCCGTGGATCGCGTTACGGATGTCCATCGACAGGTTGACGGACCCGACGACCTGGCGGCCTTCCACGTCGTAGATGCTGATCGTCGATGGCGAGGACCCGGCTGCGATCAACCGGTCATTGACGACACAGAGTCCGCGACCGAATCCCTGCCGAGCAACCTTGGAGTCGTCGATACCCGCAAACTCGATGGCATCTTCGTCGTAGGTGACGATCGGATACGCCTGCGGCTGACCCTCTCGTGGTACGAAGCGTACGCAGTTGCTGGCCGTGTCGTTGAATAATACGCCGCCGCGCCACGGTTGCCCGTTGTGCGTGCCCGAAGGGAGATTGCAGAAGGTGGAAACGGCCCAATTCTCGTCGAGATGCAACATCGCGTCGAATCGCAACCCGCAAAAAAATATGCCACCGTCGCTGACATGAACGGAGTTGATGTGAAAATCGTTGACCGGGCGCGGGCCCGTGTCGCTGCGAGGGTCGAACGTGTAGCCCTTCCATTGCTCGTATTCCCGGGTCAGTCGGAACCCCCAATCGAACTCTTCAGTTTCGAGATTGAAGCTAAGGAGACTGTCGAAGCCCGTCGATGTCAGGAAGATTCGGCGGTCTTTTCGAATAATCTCGTGGCAATGCTTGAGGTAGCGGTTGCGGAAGGATCGCCGACAGTCGAAATTCCGGTCATAGCAGAAAAGTTCATCGCTGGCAGCGACGTAGATGTCATCACCGTCGAACGTGATTCCGCGCAGACCGCGATCGGCCCCGCGGCCTTCAAAATCGATGCCGCTCGTATTCCAGTCAACGACCTGCCGGCCCGTCCGATTCTCGAAATCAATAATGAAGATACCGCCATGGCTTTCGCCTTGTTGGCTACCGCGTACCACAGAGGTTGCGATGAGTTGGGGCAGTTTCGAGGACATTTGGAACCGGGATGGCTGATAGAATTTTCACAATTATGAATGACTTGCGGACTGAGGGGAACAGGATATGCTGTTCGTGATACGAAGGAGTACGAAGTGACCAAGCTAAAGGCAACTGTCGTATCGGTGCATGCCGGTTCCAACGACGATATGAGCAAGCAGGAACATGCATCGATTGATGTCGAACTCGATGGCATCGTCGGAGACGCTCATCGTTCTTATTCGCGCAAGACCTGGGCGGGTGACAAGCAAGCCGAAGGTACCGTGCGCCGCAATGAGCGCCAGTGGTCCGCGGTTTCGGTAGAGGAGCTTGCGGACATCCAGGACGCCATGGACCTGGTCGACCCACCAACGCCAACGGAGCTTGGCGCGAATCTTTGCCTCAGTGGCATTTCTGAGCTGTCGCGCCTGCCGAAGGGCACAGTGCTCAGGTTTCCGTCAGGCGCAGAGTTGCTCGTCGAAGAGTACAACCCACCATGCCACGACATGGGCAAGAAGCTGGCAGAAACGCGGGCAACACGTTCCGGAAATCCGCTGTCGTCAACGTCTTTCTCTAAAGCGGCCAAGCTCAGCCGCGGAATTGTTGGTGTGGTCGAAGTGGCAGGTGTCATCAATACCGGTGACGCAGTGGAGGTCGAGCTGTATGCGACACCGACGTGGTTAATTCGAACTGACGATTGATGGATATCTACACAATCACAATCGCGATCAGCATCCTGGTCTACATCGCGATCGGCAACTACGCCGGCAAAGGTATTCGGAATCTCGATGACTACTACGTCGCCGGGCGGCGTGCACCGACGATATTGATCGTCGGCACGCTTGTTGCGAGCGTGATGAGTTCGACCATGTTTCTGGGTGAAGCGGGATTCGCCTACGAAACGCAGGGCGGTCCCTACGTCTTGTTCCCCCAGTTCGCGGCAACAGGCTACGTGCTGGGCGCCTTGTTCTTCGGGCGTTACCTGCGACGCAGCCGCACCAATACGCTCGCCGAGTTCTTCGGCCAGCGATTCAACAGTAAGCGTATCCAGACCCTTGCTGGCCTGACGATCATCCTTGCCCTTGGCGGCTACCTGCTCGCGGTCACGCAAGGTGCTGCAATACTTCTCGCTGAACTCACCGCCCTGAACTATGTTCAGGGTCTGTTCGTGGCCTGGCTCAGTTACACGCTTTTCACAATGTATTCGGGATCGCGCGGTGTGATCCTGACCGACACCTTGATGTTCCTCGTGTTTACGATCGCAAGTGCAGCGGCGATTGTGTTTCTCCTGCAGAATCTTGGCGGCATTCCGACGATCATCGAAGACCTGGTTGCGATCGATGAGAAGAAAGACCTCATGTCGTGGCATGGCATGGTCGGCCCTGGCACGGAATGGCCAACACCGTTGGACTACCTGATCTGGGCCATCGTCATCGACGTAAGCTGGATGCTCGTCTACATGGTTAGCCCGTGGCAGTCTAGCCGACACCAGATGGCGCGCAATGAACATGTCGTGCTGCGATCAGCCACGATCGCTGCACTGTTCGTGGTTTTGTTGCAGGTGATGGTTTACGGCATGGGTGCCGTGATCAACATTGGCAAGCCCGATATCGTCCCGCCTGAAAGCGCCACGGTCTGGGCATCGCTGCACATGTTGCCGAAAATGCTCGGCGCCCTGATGCTCGCCGGTATCATGGCCGCGGTGCTCTCATCGGCGTCGACCTTCCTGTCCCTTGTCGGATTCAGCGTCAGCAATGATATTGGCCTGCACAAGAAAGGTGACGAGGCCAAGACACTGCGCTTTAGTCGCATCATGATGCTTGTGGTGGGTGCGCTGGCGCTCATTGCGGGCCTGATCTTCCCACCGCAGATTTTCTGGCTGACGACGTTCATTGCAACCGTATTCGCATCTTCATGGGGACCAGTCGGTCTCATGGCGATCTGGAGCAAGCGGATCACCGAGAAAGCGGCGTTCTGGGGCATGCTGACCGGGCTCGTATTCAATGTCGTGCCCAAGCTATTCCAGTTCCTCGGTATGCTCCATCTGCCGTCCTACCTGAACCCCGTCATCATCGGCGGTATCGCGAGCCTGGTTGTCACGATTCTCATTTCTTACAGAACGAAGCCCAGCGACGAGGAAGTCAGTTACCTGGCGAAGCTGCACGAACGTCCGGCTGACGAAGTCGGTCCGAAGCGAACCAGGATCACTCTGATCGCCCCGGTCGTGCTGATTGTCGTCAACGGCCTCTTTATGCCCGTGTTCCTCACGATCAACTACGTTATTCCTTACCAGCGCGCCACCGGCAACTTGATGCCGGACGGATCGCTTAACTGGGAGACGGGAGAAATGGCGCTGATGATCAGCTGGTGCGTTATCTGGATTGGCGTAGCACGCTTCGCGATACGCTACATTCGCCGGGCCTATTCCCCTGTCTCGACCTAGTAATCGTCGGGCGGAGTCTGGCGCGCACGCGCCGGTGTCCAGAACGGTTTGTCCTGCTTGGTGCACTTCGCCACGCGCCCGTAGTGGCGCAGCTCTTTCTCGTAGTAGATCTCGGCCCACAGATCGCCGTCGAGGTGCTCGGTCTCGATCATCGCGAGGGCGATATTGGCTTTGACCGCCGGTGACCACATCGCCGACGTCACATAGCCAATGTGCTTCTTGCAGCGCTTATCGCTATAGATCCAGGCGCCTTCCGCTGGCCGGTTACCTTCGATATCCAGTTTCGTGAGTGTGTACTTCGGGCCACGTTTCTTCTCTTCGAGCAGCGCGCTGCGGCCGCTGAAATGCGGTTTCTTGAAGTCCACGAGCCAGCCGAGATTGAGTTCGAACGGTGTCTGGTCGTGATTGAGATTGACAGTCTTGAGTGCTTCGTTGAATTCCATCGCCGGCATGATGAAGGCAGCTTCAAGCCGGGTCATATTGGTTGCCGCTTCGCCATAAGGCTGAATGCCGTAGTCCTCGCCGGCAGCATAGAGTTCGTCCCACATCTGCAGCGCGAGGCCCGGCTGGATCCAGAGCTCATAGCCAAGGTCCCCGGTGAAACCCGTCCGCGACACCATCAGGGTGTCGCCGTGGAAAGGGAACATGCGAATCTCAAACGGTTTGATGTTCTCGATGCCCTCGAGCCCCATCTTCTTGAGCGTCGCGCAGGATGTCGGACCCTGCAGTGCCAACGCGGCAAGATCATCGGTGACATCAGTAATAGACACATCGTCGAAACCGAAGGAGCTCATCTTGAGCCATGCAGTACAGGGACTGCCGCACGTCAGCATAAACTTGTCGTCCGCGAGCTTGAAGATTGTGCCGTCATCGATCATGCGGCCTTCGTCCGTACACCAGAGACAGTAGGCGACGCGATTAAGTCCGATTTTCCTGACGTCCCGGGTCACCATGCGATTCAGCATGGCCTCTGCGTCGGCACCTTTGACCTCGTACTTCTGCATGGGCGTGATGTCGTACGTCGCGCACAGGTTACGCACGCAGAAATACTCGTACTCAGCATCGTAGTAGTAATCGGCGAACTTGTAGCCATTCCAGGATGCCCAGGCATCACGGATATTCAGCTCCTTCTGCCGGGGATAGAAAGGCGACGGTCGTGGGCGTTCGCCAGCGAATCGGTCTTGACTACTCATCGTAGAAGTCGTCCTCGGGCACGGTATTGGGTTTGCGCAGATCGATCAGGATTTCGCGTGCCGAATTGGCGCCACAAACGGCCGAAACGCCTCCGCCCGGGTGCGTCGACGAGCCGCTCATGTACATGTTTTTCACCGGCATTCGATATTGCCCATAGCCGGGGAACGGTCGGTTGAAGAACAGTTGGTCGATAGTTAGTTCGCCCTGGAAGATGTTGCCTTCGGTAAGGCCGATTTCGTTCTCGATCTCATGCGGTGTGCGAACTTCCATATGGACGATCAGGTCGCGGAAGCCCGGGCTGTAGCGTTCGATCTTGTTGATTACTGATTCGCCAAATGCGTCGCGTTTCTCCGGTGTCCACGGACCGTCTGCAAGCTTGGGCGGGCAATACTGAACGAAATTCGACATCCAGTGCTGTCCAGGCGGCGCGACCGTTGGATCCCAGGCAGAAGGAATAACGGACTCAACAAACGGATCGTCCGACCAGGTGCCGCGCTTCCAGCAATCGTACGCGCGCTCCATGGTCTCCAGCGAGCCCGAGAACGTCTGGCCACCTCGCGTGACATACGGGTTGTCCGGCAGGTGGGTGAATGTCGGTATTCCAGACAGGGCTATATTGACCTTGCCGGACGAACCGCGAATCTTGAAATTCTTCGCCTTGTCGTAGATACCGTCGGGCAGATCGTTCTTGTCCATGATCTGTGTAAATGTTCGTTTCGCATCGAGGTTCGAGACGACGATGTCTGACCGGATTTCATCGCCATTCTCGAGAACGACACCAACGGCCTTGCGGTCTTCAACCAGGACTTTCTGCACACCGGCGCCGGTACGAATTTCGCCGCCAGCAGCCTGTGCCGCAGACGCAATGGCTTGTGAAATTGCACCCATGCCGCCGCGCGCAAGACCCCAGGCCCCAATGCTGCCATCGACGTCGCCCATCACGTGGTGCAACAGGATGTACGCGGAACCTGGTGATTCGACACCCAGCGCCGTTCCGATGATGCCCGGGCTGGCCATCGCGGCCTTGATCAGGTCGTTTTCAAAGTAGTCCTCGAGGAACTCAGCTGCACTCATCGTGAAGAAGCGCACGTACTCGTAAAGCTCCTTCTCGCCAAGTGACCAGAACTTCTTGCCGAGCCAGAGCAACTCCATGATGTCACGCGGCTTGAACGACGTCGGATCCGGCGGCGTGCGCATTAGCGTTTTGCGGATGAGTTGCGAGTAGCGCGTCAGGTCGGTCTCCAGACGGTGCATCGCGTCGGCATCGTGGCGCGAATGGCGCATGAGCTCCAGGTGGGCGGCTTCCGCATCGTGATAGGCGATCAGCCGTTCGTCGCCGTCACCAAAGTTCACGGTGCCGAGGTAGGGAACGAGGATCAGGCCGTGACGGGCCAGGTCGAGATCCCTGTGAATCGCCTGTCGCATCATGCTGCAGACGTAGGAGCAATTGGAGTACTTCCAGCCCTCGTGAAGCTCGCGAGTTACAGCCGCACCGCCGATATAGTCGTTCTTCTCGAGCACGACAACTTTGAGACCGGCACGCGCCAGGTAGGCTGCGTTCGTCAACCCGTTGTGGCCGGCCCCAATGACGACTGCATCGTAATGGCTCATCGCAGGATCTCCTGCGCGGCGTTGTGTCCTGCTGCGCCGACCATGTCGCCGCCCGGGTGACTGCCGGCGCTACATAGGTACAGGCCCGGTATCGGCGTGCTGTACTGCGCCGCGCCGTACGTCGGTCGCATCATCAGCAGCTGGTCCATAGCAAATTCGGTGTGATGCCAGTGGCCGCCCGTAACGCGATAGTCCCTTTCGAGGTCGGCAGGTGTCAGAAATTCGCTGTGCAGAATCCGATCCCGAATGCCCGGCGCGTAGCGTGCGATCGTATCGATGGCACGCTCACGAATCCCATCACGGGCCGCATCGGTCCATCCGCCTTTCAATTCGTAGGGCACGTACATGACATGGGCGGAAAGTACGTGCTGCCCCGCTGGAGCCAGAGTGTCGTCGTCAAGGCTCGGGACAGTGACTTCCATAACCGGGTCGCTTGAGCATTGGCCATACTTGGCATCGTCGAAAGCAAACTCGATGGCATCCATACTCGGCGCAATGATCATGCGTCCGCCGGGTCGATCGAGACCCTCGAATTCAGGCAGGCCGTCCAGCGCGAGATGCAGCTTCGCGACAAGCCCATTGCAGCGCAAACGGCGAATGCGATTGGTGAACCCAATATCAAAGTGCTCGACGCCGACGAGATTCAGAAACGTTGTCTGTGGATCAGCACCGGATATCACGCGATCAGCTGTGATCTGCTCGCCGCTGGCGAGTTCCACGCCGCCAACCCCAAGCCCATTCTCATCGCCATTGATCACGACGCGTTTCACTGGCGCACCAGTCCGAATCTCGGCTCCCGACGCCGTGGCTGCACCGGACAAGGAATTGACCAGTTCCTTCACACTGGCCGCCTGGCCGGACATGCGATAAAGCATCGCAAGCACAGCGCTGTTCGGCGATCGCGGTGCCATCCTCGAGCCAATGAGCCCGTCCCAGCTCAGCGCGGCCTTGAGAGTCTCGTCCTCAAAGTACTCGTCCATGATGTCGCGTGCGGGTAACGAGGCGACGCGCATGAATTCCTGCAGGTCCTTTTTGCCCAGGAGCCTCAGTTTCAGGCCCATGCGAGCGAACGTCATGAGGTCGCCCACGGCCAGGCTGCCAATACGCGGCATGGTCCTGAACCAGGAGGGTTCGAGCGCTTTTGCAAATCGCCCCAGGAGTGCCGAGTACTCGTCGTAGGCCGCTGTGTCTTTGTCACTCGCATTGTGCAGCGCGCCCGCGCCCGCAACGACGTGGGCGCCGTCTGTGCCAAGCCCAACGATCGAGTGCCCATCGGCCCCGGCCTCAAAGCCATGCGCGGCCAGATTCAGGTCACTGGCGACTTTCGCTGAGAAGTGATTGACAGAGTGAGCAACGGACGCATGAAATCCCGGGTGGAATTCGCGACCGGCGGCCAGTCCGCCTGGCGTATCAGCCGCTTCAAGTACGAGCACGCGCTGCCCACCCTGCGCGAGGTACGTTGCGCAAACCAGGCCATTATGGCCGGCGCCAATGACGATCGAGTCGTAATGATTCAAGCGGGCGATCCGTTTCTTATCGTTATTTTACGAATTTTACGTTATCGCATGCTCGACACGGGGGCATCCGCGCGTATACGCGCGGCGCACCTGCTATATTCGGATAATGATCAAATGGATACGCAGAATTGTTGGTGGCCTCGTGGCCCTTCTCGTGGTTGCTGTCGCGGCTCTTGCACTTGTTATCTCGCGCACATCGGATTGTCCTCCGCCAGAGGGCGCATCTTTAGATGCTGAAATGATGACAGCCGTCATCTATCGCTGCTATGGATCACCCGATGTTCTCGAAGTGACCGAGGTGGAAAAGCCGGTCCCCGCGGACAACGAGGTGCTCGTCAAGGTACGCGCCGCGTCCGTTAATCCGCTCGATTGGCACTATATGCGCGGCTCCCCGTACTTAATGCGTCTTAGCTCGGGTCTTGGAAAACCCGACGATCCTCGCATGGGCGTCGACTTTGCCGGAACCGTCGAGGCGGTTGGCAGCAGAGTCATGCGATTCAAGCCAGGTGATGAGGTATTCGGCCGCGGAGATGGAGCATTTGCGGAATACGTAGTCGTGTCCGAAGAACGCGGAGTCGTGCATAAACCCGCCGATGTATCTTTTGAGCAGGCCGCCGCAGTTCCAATCGCTGCAATCACGGCGCTCCAGGCGCTGCGTGACAAAGGTGAACTCAAGGCAGGCCAGAAAGTCCTGATCAATGGCGCGTCAGGTGGCGTTGGTACCTACGCGGTGCAGATAGCCAAGGCCATGGGCGCGGAAGTGCATGGCGTCTGCAGTACACGCAACCTTGAGCTCGTCCGGTCGCTCGGAGCGGATCATGTTTGGGACTACCGCAATGAGGACTACACCGAAAGCGGTGAGACCTACGACCTGATCGTTGACATGGTCGGCAATCACTCGATCTTGAAGAACAGCCGCGTATTGAGCGACAACGGTAAGCTTGTCCTGGTCGGCGGTCCGAAGGGCAACTGGATCGCACCACTCAAGCGACCGATAGCTGCCATGATCCTGTCGCCGTTTGTCAGTCAGGAACTCGAGCTGTTGCTGGCCAGAATCAACAAGGGCGACCTGAAACAACTGGCGGAATACCTTGAGAGCGGCGCCATGCGATCGGTTATCGACCAGGAGTTTGCATTGGACGAAGTCCCGGATGCCATCCGCTATTCCGAGGCCGGTCGCGCACGCGGCAAGATCATCATTAGTTCGGACTAGCTGCCGACGCCCTGGCTGGCGTATCCAAGGGTAACCAGCGCCGTGGCGATTTCATCGAGAACAGCCGGGTCCTCAATCGTCGCAGGGATTTTGTATTCCTCACTGTCTGCGATCTTGCGCATGGTGCCGCGCAGGATTTTGCCCGAGCGAGTCTTTGGCAACCTTGCCACGATCACAGCATTCTTGAAAACGGCGACCGGGCCGATGTTTTCTCTGACCATCTGGATCGTATCCGTCACGATCTCATCATTGCTCCGGTCGACACCGGCCTTGAGTACGAGAAACCCCAGCGGAAGCTGACCCTTCAACTTGTCCGCCGCGCCGATAACCGCACATTCCGCCACATCGGCGTGCCCGGCGAGAACTTCCTCTATCGCGCCCGTGGATAAACGATGGCCGGCGACGTTGATGACGTCATCCGTTCGCGACATGACATGGATGTAGCCGTCGTCGTCGACGAAGCCTGCATCGCCGGTTTCGTAGTAGCCAGGAAAGGTAGTGAGGTAAGACTCGCGAAACCGGGACTCCGCGTTCCATAGCCCGGTGAGGGTGCCTGGCGGCAATGGCAGCTTGCAGGCGATAGCACCGACATCACCGGGTGCGACGTCGTTGCCGTCGGTATCCAGCGTGCGCACGTCCCAGCCGGGAGCGGCCGGGCCGACTGAACCCGCTTTGACCGGTTGAGGTTCAATGCCGATGCAGTTGGCGGCAATCGACCAGCCGGTTTCGGTTTGCCACCAATGATCAATTACCGGGATTCCGAGTTTTTCCTCAGCCCAATGGAGGGTGTCGGGATCACAGCGTTCGCCCGCGAGGAACAGCGTGCGCAACGAGGAAAGGTCGTACTTTCCAATCAGGTCACCATCGGGATCCTGTTGCCGGATTGCCCGGAATGCAGTTGGTGCGGTAAACATCGCCGCCACCTTGTGCTCCGCGGCGACGCGCCAGAATGCGCCTGCATCCGGTGTGCCGATGGGCTTGCCCTCGAAAAGCACGGTGGTATTGCCATGCAGCAATGGGCCATAAATGATGTAGGAATGGCCGACAACCCAACCGATATCCGATGCTGCCCAGTACACCTCGCCTGGTTCGACGCCGTAGATGTTCTTCATTGACCAATGCAGGGCAACAGCATGACCACCGTTGTCGCGGACGATGCCTTTCGGTTGGCCTGTAGTGCCCGATGTATAGAGCAAATAGAGGGGGTCATTGGCGTCCACGATCACACAATCGTGCGGTTTGGCAGAAGCCACGGCGTCGTGCCAGTCGATATCCCTGCCGTCAATTAGCGCAGCCTGTATTTGCGGTCGTTGCAATATGACGCAATGGTCGGGCTTATGCGCTGCGAGTTCGATTGCCTCATCAAGCAGGGGCTTGTACTCGACCAGGCGTGACGGCTCGATGCCGCAGGATGCCGACACGATTAGTTTCGGAGTCGCGTCGTCAATCCGCGTCGCGAGTTCTGCCGCGGCAAAGCCGCCGAAGACTACCGAATGCACCACGCCCAGCCGGGCGCAAGCGAGAACGGCGATGATCGCCTCAGGAATCATTGGCATGTAGATAATGACCCGATCGCCTTTGCTCGCGCCATTTGCCGCCAGCACGCCCGCGAACAGCTCTACTTCTGACAGCAACTCTGCATAGCTGATCTTACGTTGCGAGTCCGTG
>JAACFG010000061.1 GCA_009937605.1 Gammaproteobacteria bacterium
CGAACGTTCGCTCATGATCGTCGAAAATGGCCCGCGGATCGTTACTTCCAGCAAGTCGTTGCTTTCGAATAATGCTGCGGTCTTCCTATCGTCATCGGCGGCGTGGGCTGGTGACACCAGAAACAGCGCCAACAGAATAACGGAACGCAATGGGTGTATATTTATTGGTCTTTCCTCTGCTCAGGTGGTCAAACTCTAGCATAGCCTCTAAACTGGCCGTCTCGCCAGAAGGGATACCAAGATAGTGATCTCCGTGCTTCAAAAACTTCTCCTGATCCTTGTAGTCCTGTCACCGAACGTACTGGCAAACGATTGGCGCGTCGACGACGCTGGTCGGGTTGTCGCGATCTCCGACGTTCATGGTGCCTACGAGGCGATGGTCGAGACACTGACGAACGCCGGTATTCTCGACGACAGCCTTGGCTGGGCGGCTGGGAGTACTCGCCTGGTCATCGTGGGTGACATGGTTGATCGTGGACCGCGATCGCGGGACGTGATGGATCTGCTGATGCGACTCGAAGGCGAGGCTGTCACGGCCGGCGGCTATGTTCATGTTCTGTACGGCAACCACGAATCGATGAACATGATCGGCGATATGCGCTATGTCAGTAAGGCGGAATATGCCGCTTTTGCCGCGGACGAAACACAGGAACAACGTGACCGCTGGTTCGATGTGTGGAAGAAACGAAACGGCGGCGGTGATAGCGACGCGCTTGCTCGTTTCAACGACGAGTTTCCGCCGGGTTTCTTTGCGCTGCGCGAGGCTTTTGGCTCGAACGGCAAGTACGGAAAATGGTTGCTCGACAAGGCGATCATTGCCGTAATCAATGACACGGCATTCGTGCATGGTGGCTTGTCACCGCTGGTGGCCGAAATTGGCCTGGATGGGGTGAACCAGGGCCTGAAAGATGAGTTGTCCAGCTACATGAAAGCGGTTGAAACGCTCATGCAGGCTGACGTGCTGATGCCGACGGATAATTACTACGACCACGCTGACATCGTGAAGCGATTCCCGCCGTTCATGGCAACGACGAAAGAAATGCGCGACGCGATCAAGACTGTGAGGGATCTGGGTGAGTCGGCACTGTTCAATTCGGACGGTCCTCTCTGGTATCGCGGCAACGTGGCTTGCAGCGCGGTTATCGAGGAGCAGCGCCTTGCCGCTACGCTGAAGGTTATTGGTGCAGAACGAGTGGTAGTGGGGCACACGCCGACGCCGAAGAAACAGGTCCAGCAGCGTCTCGACGGACTTGTAGTCGAGGTCGACACCGGCATGCTGAATGCCTACTACAAAGGCAGCGGTAATGCGCTCGTCATTGAAGGCGAAGAGCTGCTTGTATTTAACCAATCCGGCGGAGAGCCTTATGCGCCGCTAGCGCATTCGCGCAGAGTGGGTGCGCGTCCCGGCAACCTGACGGCGAATGAGCTGCAACTGCTGCTCGAAACCGGCGAAATTGTGTCTCAATCGGAGGACGAAGCGACAGGTCGATCGCTGGTCCAGGTCAGCGATGGCACGAACACTGTGTCAGCCATTTTTATTGAACGCCAGGGTAAGGGCGTTTATCCGGATGTCGCAGCTTATCGACTCGATCGATTGCTCGAACTCGACATGGTGCCGGTGACGGCCATTCGGAAAGTCGGCAAGGACGATGGATCCCTGCAATTCTTGCCAGAGAATACGAGTGACGAAGGCAGACGCTCCAAGTCAGGCCGTGGCTCCAGTGCCCGCTGCGACTTGCCCTGGCAGTGGGGAGCCATGTACGTGTTCGACGTGCTGATTTATAACGAGGGTCGCAGCCTGGAGCGCATGCTCTACGACCCGTCGTGGAGCCTGATCCTTGTTGAACATCAACGCGCTTTCAAGAACGCCAAGGGGCGTCCAAAGCACCTGGAGAAGGCCCCCGTCGATGTCACGGACGGGTGGCGCGCGGCCCTGGCCGAATTGAGTGACGACACGCTGGAAGCCGAGTTCTCAGACATCCTCGACAAGCGGCGGCTAAGGGCGCTCGGTACTCGACGAGATCAACTGCTCACTGAGTAGCGTCTGGCGAACGAAGTACCGCGATGCATTCAATCTCGACGCGCGCATCGAGAGCAAGACCGCTCGCACCCAGCGCACTACGTGCAGGCGGGTTCTCGAAATAGCTCTTGTAGACGCCGTTCATCGCCCCCCATTCGGCCATGTCTGCCAGGAAGACGGTGCATTTCACGACCTCGTCCATGGACGAACCAAATTGTTCCAGCACCCGTTTGATGTTCTCCATCGTTTGGCGTGTTTCGCCCTCGATGCCTCCTTCGGCGAGATCGACAGTGCCTGGAAGATTGCCAAGATTGCCTGACAGGTACAGCGTGTTATCGACGCGCACGGCGGATGAGAATGGGAGATCCAGGTCTTCCATGCCGGGCATGAGCAAGTATTCGACATCAGCGTCCTGGTCGACGGCGACTTCACAGCCCAGAAGAACGAGTAGCGGTAGCAACAGCGCAATGCGTTTCATCGATTTGTCTCCACAAAGTGTTAAGTATTGGTCGCGGTCAGATTTCGTTGGCTTTCGCAGCAGCGGCGATGTGCTCGGCGGCGCGGAATGCCAGCGCCATGATCGTCATCGTGGGTTGTCCTCTTCCCGATGTCACAAAGCTACTGCCGTCACAAACAAACAGGTTGGGTACATCATGACTGCGGTGATGGCGGTCCACAACCGACGCGTCCGGGTCATCACCCATGCGGGCCGTGCCGAGCAAATGCTCACCGCCATTCGATAAGTTGATTCCGTGCCCCCAGAACTTCCTGGCGCCTGCCGCATCCATTAATTCCATCGAGCGGTCTTCGAGGAATTTTGCTATCGCGAGGTCGTCGTCGTGGTCGCGATAGGTCGCACGAATGGCGGGCCGGCCCCATTGGTCTGTGTTGTTCGGGTCCAGCGTAATGTTGTTGCGGTCCATCGCGAGCGATGTTGTGCCAACGGCAAATGACATCTGGCGCGTAAAGTTGTGTGCAATCTCGTCTTTCCACGCCGCGCCCCATCTTGGAACGTCGTGTGGCATACCTTCCAGTGCGTGGAAGATCGGCGTCATAGACCAGAGCGGCCGGGCATCGATGCCGCCACCGCCGTAAAACCCGCGAGATTCGTCCGTTTCATAAAAGTCATGAATGACCCGGGAGACCTGCACGCTCTTGTATTCGTTGAGCGGGTGTTCGAACACGCCGTCAACCGCCGCGTGCGCATTGAACATCAGGTTACGGCCAACGAACCCCGACGAATTGGCAAGGCCATCCGGATGCCGTTCGCTTGCGGATAACAATAACAAACGCGAGGTCTCGGCGCCGTTTGCCGACACAATGACAGCTTTGGCCATCTGCGCCTGCTCGTTACCTTCCTTGTCGTAATAAAGCACTTCGCTGGCACGACCATTTGCGTCGGTCTCAATCCGGAACACGGCCGACCGGTCGCGAATCTCGCAGCGGCCGGTGGCCTCCGCGAGCGGAATCATGGCGGCAAGCGAGGACGACTTTGCACCGACCTCGCAGCCGAACATCATGCAGTGTCCGCAATGGATGCAAGCATTGCGACCGTTGAAAGGTTGCGACAGGATGGCGTGCGGTTGGTTTTGTGCATGCAGACCAAGTTTGTTTGCCGCTTTTTCCATGAGCACGCCCGACGACTTGACCGGCAGCGGTGGCATTGGAAACGGCCGGGACCTGAATGAGTCAAACGGCCCGGGAGCGCCAGACACGCCGACTTCCCAGTCGACCCGCGTGTAATACGGTTCCATTTCCTCGTAGGTCATTGGCCAATCCGCAAAATTGGTACCGCTGATCGGGCCAAGCATGCTGCGTTCGATGAAATCGCTTTCGCGGAAACGCCAGAAATTGGCCGAGAAATGGGCGCTGCTGCCGCCGACCGTTTGCGCGTAGCGAATCGGCTGGATCATCGGGCTGGTCGCGACCTCATCTTCATCATGGCGAAATGTCTGGCCGCTAAGACGCGGTCCGCCGCCGAGCAGTTGATCGCGAATGATGACGTCGTACTCGTCGTGCGTGAAGTCCTCGGCTTTGCGGTAGGGTCCCTGCTCGAAAACCACAACGTCGAAACCCGCAGTTGAGAGCTCCCTGGCGATGATTCCGCCTGCCGCGCCGGAGCCAATAATGGCAAAGTCGACCGGCTTGCGTTGATCGAAGGTCACATTATTCGCCATCGGCTTGCTCCGCTTGCGCATCGTAGTAGCCGAATGGAGGCGTCCAGGCGCCGTGATGCCCATCAAAGCCGATCAGGTCCCAGCTAATGTGATCCTTGTTGCCACCGTGTTTGGCCATGCCGAAAAAGCCGAAGATCGTCAGTTGTCGCCAATACTCGAAACGGTGGTCATTCTCGAGAGTCTTGAGCGCGGCATCTTGTTCCGCAGCGGACAGCTCGGCAAAGGGTTGGTTGAGGCTTGCGATCATCTGCTCGCGCAGTTCTCGAACGTCATCCAGTAGCCAATCGAAATAGCCGCCAAGAGCATTGTCCCAGAACCAGATTACGCCGGCCTCAGTTGCACCAGGCGTGTCGGTCGTCGGAATGATCCGCCCAGCGATTGCCGCGAAATCGGCGGCCTCTTCGGCACCAAGAGTCTTGAATGCGGCCTCTTCATCCCTGGCCGTACAGGCGGACTGAGTGATTGCAGCAAGCAATGGGACGCCGATTCTGAACAGTGATGCGCTGCCCAACGCGCCGGTTGACTTCAGGAATCGACGCCTCGAGATGTCGTTCTTCTTCATTCTGAGCGCCTTATTATTTTTCCGGCGCTCAAACTACCACACCGAGAATCCCCGCGCAGTGTCATTCGCGTCGTATAATCGAGACTTGGGAAATACACTGCGCAAAGGGGGCAGGATGGGACGCCTGACAACTCATATTCTCGATACCGCCCATGGTGGTCCGGCACCGAACGTGGACATTCGTCTCTTTTCTTTGGGCGAAGCACGTGAGCTTGTTACGAGTGCGGCGACCAATGACGATGGCCGAACCCCGAACCCGCTGCTCGAAGGCGACTTAATGACCGGCGGTTCTTATGAACTCGAATTCGACATCGGCGATTACTTCCGAGGGCGTGGTGCTGAGTTGGCTGATCCGCCATTTCTCGACACCGTTGTGATCCGCTTCGCCGTTAATGGGAATGATGATTACCACGTTCCCCTGCTTGCATCGCCATGGTCTTACTCCACGTACCGGGGTAGCTAAAGCATGTCTGCATCGACCATCCGTTTCGTGTTGAATGGCGAGATCGTCGAGACAGACGTTATCGATCCGACACGAACTGTTCTGCAGTTCCTGCGGGAAGATTTCGCACTTAAGGGCACGAAAGAAGGATGCGCCGAAGGGGACTGCGGCGCCTGCACGATCGTCGTCGTCGAGATCGATCGCAGCGGCAACGACATCGATCTCAAGACAGTTAACGCCTGCATCCAGTTCCTGCCCACAATCGACGGCAAGGAACTGATCACGGTCGAGGGATTGCCAGGCGAGAATGGCGACTTGCACCCTGTGCAGCAGGCGATGGTCGACAATCATGGCTCGCAATGCGGTTTCTGCACGCCCGGCTTTATCATGTCGCTCTTCGCGTTGTACCGGGCGAACAGCGAGCCATCACGGCAAGAGATCGATGATGCGCTGGCCGGAAACCTCTGCCGGTGCACCGGGTATCAGCCGATTATTGCTGCGGCCCGATCCATGTCTTCAATGGCGGATGAGTGGAACCCGCGCGAACATCTCGATGCGCTTAAGTCGGTCGCACGTCAGGACAGCTTCGAGGTCGAGCACAATGGTCGACGATTTTATGCGCCATCTGACATCGCTACGCTGGCCGCGCTATTTGTGAAGCATCCCGATGCGACCTTACTCGCCGGTGGCACGGATGTCGGCCTCTGGGTGACGAAACAACATCGCGAGCTCGAGACGATTATCTATACCGCGCGCGTGGCGGAAATGCTGAGTGTGGAGGAGACGGATACTCACCTTGAGATCGGCGGGGCCGTCAGCCTGACACACGCGATTCCCGCGATTGTCGGGCAGTACCCGGGCCTGAGTGAGCTCTTTCGCCGATTCGCGTCGCCGCCGATTCGCAATGCAGGAACGCTTGGCGGCAACATCGCGAACGGTTCACCGATCGGTGACTCGATGCCCGCGCTCATGGTTCTGGATGCCAGCCTGGTGCTACGCCAGGGCGACAGCGAGCGGGAACTGCCGCTTGGCGATTTCTACCACGACTACCAGGTTGACGATCTCCAGTCCGGCGAGTTTGTCACGCGTATCCGAATTCCACTCGCGCAGGATGGCGTGCTCGTTGGCAGCCAGAAGTGGTCGAAGCGATTCGATCAGGACATCTCGGCAGTGTGTACGGCGTATCGCCTGGAGCTCGATGGCGACAGGGTCTCCGACTTCCGCATGGCCTGCGGCGGCATGGCTGCAACGATCCGGCGAGCGACAAACTGCGAGAAGACGATTACAGGCTCGGTGTGGACAGAGGCGACCATCGACAAAGCCTGCGCAGCGCTCGCGGAAGACTTCGCGCCAATCAGCGACATGCGTGCTTCGGCCGATATTCGCCTCGTAGCCGTGCAGAACCTTCTGCGGCGCTTCTGGCTGGAGACCACGGGCGAGGTCAGTGAGACGGTGTACACCTATGGTCGCTAGCTCGGTTGGCAAGGCACTGCCGCACGACAGCGCGCATCTGCACGTGTCCGGACGGGCCGCGTATACGGATGATCTGCCAGAACCGCAGGGTTTGCTGCACGTAGCGATCGGAATGAGTTCGGTCGCGCATGCGCATATCAGGAGTATCGACCTGGAACCCGTGCTCGCGTCGGATGGCGTCTTCGCTACCTGCACCGCAACGGACATTGTCGGCGAGAACAACTACGGCTCGATCGTGAAGGACGACCCGTTATTTGCTGACGGTCTCGTACAGTACATTGGGCAACCGTTGTTCGCGGTCGCAGCGACCAGCGTCGACGCGGCCCGCAAGGCGGCACGCAAGGCCGAGGTCGAGTACGACGAACTGGAAGCCATCCTCGACCCGCTGACGGCGGTTGCAAAGAAGTCCTTCGTGTTGCCCAGTGAGACGCTGGTTCGCGGCGATCCCGACGCTGCGCTCGCGAATTCGCCAAATCGATTGAAACGTCGCGTGGCTCTCGGTGGACAGGATCAGTTCTACCTCGAAGGCCACATCGCGATGGCCATTCCACAGGAAGATGGCGGTATTCTGATTTACAGCTCGACCCAACACCCGGACGAGGTGCAATCGATCGTCGCGCATGCGACGCAACGCAAATCCAAAGACATTGTTGTTATCTGCCGACGTATGGGCGGTGCATTCGGTGGCAAGGAAAGTCAGGCTGCCCTGATCGGTTGTGTTGCTGCATTGGTCGCAGACAAATCCGGTCGGCCGTGCAAGCTGCGCCTGGATCGCGATGACGACATGATCATGACGGGCAAGCGGCACGATTTCATTGTCGACTACGACGTGGGCTTCGATGATGAGGGCCGCATTCTTGCCGTGGATTTCGAGTTTGCATCGCGTTGTGGCATGTCGGCGGATCTATCGGGGCCGGTGAACGATCGCGCGATGTTTCATTGCGACAACGCCTATTTTCTCGAGAACATTCGCGTTCTTTCGCATCGCTGTAAGACAAATACTGTATCCAATACGGCGTTCCGCGGGTTCGGCGGCCCACAAGGCATGTTTGCCATTGAGTATGTCGTGGACGACATTGCCCGTGCGTTGGGCAGGGATCCACTCGACATTCGTCGCCGCAATTTCTATGGCAAAGACGAACGCAATGTCACGCACTACCAGCAGGTAATCGAAGATAACGTGATCGATGACTTGTTCGCTTCCCTGCTGGCAAGCAGCGACTATGAGAAGCGCCGTACGGACATTCGAAAATACAATGCGAACAGCAAGGTACTCAAACGTGGCATCGCAATTACGCCGGTTAAGTTTGGTATTTCGTTTACATCGACAATCCTGAACCAGGCAGGTGCCCTCGTGCACGTGTACAAGGACGGCACCGTGCAACTGAATCACGGTGGCACCGAGATGGGGCAGGGCTTGTACATCAAGGTCGAGCAGGTGGTTGCCGACGAACTGGGCATCAGCATCGAGAATATTCGGACCACCGCCACCGATACGAGCAAAGTGCCGAACGCATCGGCGACAGCGGCGTCGAGCGGCTCGGACATGAATGGCAAGGCGGCGCAGAAAGCGGCGGCGAAGATCCGCAAGCGTCTCACTGCATTTGCAGCGCACGAGTATGGCGTTTCCGAAGCCGAAGTCGATTTTCGTGGCGGCAGCGTGTACGTCGCCGACCGCATCCTGAAATTCGCGGAGCTCACGCATCTCGCTTGGCTCAATCGCATTTCAATGTCCGCTACGGGCTTCTATCGCACGCCCAAAATTCACTATGACCGCGCGACATTCACGGGCAGGCCGTTCTACTACTACGCGTACGGAGCTGCGGTGACCGAAGTTGTCGTGGACCTTCTGACTGGCGAGAACCGGGTGCTGCGCACAGATATCCTGCACGATTGCGGTGACTCGCTGAACCCGGCAATCGACCTCGGACAGGTTGAGGGCGGCTACATCCAGGGCGTTGGCTGGCTCACGTCGGAAGAACTGTGGTGGGATGACAAAGGCGCGCTCGGAACACATGCCCCGTCGACGTACAAGATCCCCACCTGCTCGGACCTGGCACCGGATTTCCGGGCAAGGCTCACTGAGAATATGGCCAACCGCGAGAAGACGATCTACCGCTCAAAGGCCGTCGGTGAACCCCCGCTGATGCTCGCGCTATCCGCGTTCCTGGCGATACGCGATGCAATTGCGGAAAGTGACACAGCGTCACCGGCACTCCAGGCGCCCGCGACGCCCGAGTCGATCCTGCACGCACTGCGAGGTGTGCCCGGTGAATGAGTGGATCGAAGAACTCTGTGATCTGGCCGCGGCGGGTGAGTCGGCTGTGCTCGTGACTGTCGCGGGGATACGTGGGTCGGCCCCTCGCGAGATTGGCGCGAAGATGATCGTGACCGCGAGCGAGACAATCGGCACGATCGGAGGCGGCCAACTGGAGTACCAAAGCACTCGCATCGCCGCCGGATTGCTCGAAGACGATCGGAACTCGCTGCGTAGTTTTCCGCTGGGCTCGTCGATGGGGCAGTGTTGTGGTGGTGTCGTCGAAATCCTCTTTGAGCCCGTTTCAGCCGGCATGCCTGCCTGGTTGCGCGACCTGCGTGCGCTGTACGGACAGCGTCAGCCCGCGATGCTCGTGACGCGTATTTCTCGTACGGCCCCGGCAAAGTTCGTGGTCACCGCCGACAGTGTGTACGGGGACGAGGCGAGTGATGAACGCATGGTTGCGGTTGCCCGGGAACTGCTGGAGGGCAGCAAGCCGGATGCGCGCCGCCAGGTCCAGGAATTTTACGAACCCGCTGTCATGCCGGACCTTAATATTGCCGTCTTCGGCGCCGGGCATGTGGGGTCGGCTGTGGTTCGTGCACTTGCGGGACTGGACTGCAATATTCGCTGGATCGACAGTCGCCGCAACATGTTCCGGGATGTCCCCGCGAATGTGCGCGCGATCGAAACATCGGAGCCGGCGCTCGAAGTCGCCGCGATGCCGGCCGGGAGTTTTTACCTCGTGATGACGCACAGCCACTCCCTCGACTTCGATATCTGCGACAGGATTCTGAGACGTGCGGACGAACGCTACTGTGGGCTGATCGGTTCGTTGTCGAAACGGCGCCGCTTTGAGAAACGCTATCGCCAGCAGGGCATGGCGCAGGGCGTGATAGAAAGGCTCGTATGTCCCATTGGCGTCGACGGTATTAGTGGCAAGAAGCCGGCGGAAATCGCGGTATCGGTAGCCGCAGAAGTGCTTAAAGTAAGGGAACTCGCCGCAGATGCACGAGTAACGGAGTACCCTGAAAATGTTCACCCGATAGGTCGTTAGCGTGGAAGGCTATATTGTCGATTGGCTAAACCTGCTCGTGCGCTGGCTGCACGTGATTACCGGCGTCGCCTGGATAGGTGCGTCGTTCTACTTTATCTGGCTTGACGGTCATCTCGAATCGCCGCAGGACCCGGCTGATGATGAGAAAGGTGTGGGCGGCGAAGTCTGGTCTGTGCACGGAGGCGGCTTTTATCACGCGCAGAAGTACAAGGTCTCGCCGGCGAAAATTCCCGAACGCCTGCACTGGTTCAAGTGGGAGGCTTATACGACGTGGATGTCGGGTATTTTCCTGACCGCGCTGGTCTACTGGTACGGCGCGGAGGTCTACCTGATCGATCCCGCGGTCGCCGATGTCTCCGCTCCGAAAGCCGTTAGTATCGCAATCGCCTTTATTGTTGGCGGATGGCTGGTCTACGACCTGTTGTGCAAGTCGCCATTGGCGCGCGACTCACGAGTGTTCGCAGGGGTCCTGTTTGCCCTGACCGGCTTGCTGGCCTGGGGGCTATGCCAGGTGTTCAGCGGACGCGGCGCCTACATTCACTTCGGGGCAGTACTTGGAACGATCATGGTGGCCAATGTGTTCTTCGTGATTATTCCGGGGCAGAAGAGAATGGTAGCGGCGGCTGCAATTGGTGAAGCGCCGGATCCAGGTCCGGGGATCCGGGCCAAGCAGCGATCGGTACACAACACGTATTTCACGTTGCCCGTGTTATTCGTGATGACGAGCAATCACTACGCGATGGCCTACGGTCATGCGTACAACTGGCTGATCCTGATCGGCATATCGCTCGCCGGGGCGCTCATCCGCATCTATTTCGTTGCGCGCCACAAAGGCAATGCATCGTTCCTTCCTGCCGGGATCGCCATCGTAATTCTCGCCGCTATCGCGCTGGCGATTACGCCACGGGCACGCGAAGGCGCAGCCGTCGCGGCATCTTTCGACCAGGTGCGTAATGTAATCAATGCGCGCTGCACGAGCTGTCACTCGGCCGCGCCCGTACATCCGGCATTCCCGGCTGCGCCGCTCGGCGTCATGTTCGACACCGACGGTCAGATCGTGGCCGAGGCCGAGCGGATCTACCAGCAGACGGTGATGACCCGTGTCATGCCGATTGGCAACCTGACGGCAATGACGGACGAGGAGCGGCAAATAATCGACGGGTGGTACCAGGGGCTGCAGGGGGCGCAATGACGGATTACCCGAGAGACATGTGCGGGTATGGACCGCGACCTCCCGAGGCAAATTGGCCGGACGGGGCTCGCACTGCCGTGCAATTCGTTATCAATTATGAAGAAGGCGGAGAGAATTGCGTTTTGCACGGCGATTCCGCGTCCGAAGCTTTCCTTTCTGAAATTGTCGGCGCGCAGGCCATTGAGGGCGCGCGCCACATGAATATGGAGTCACTGTACGAATACGGTTCGCGTGCCGGGTTCTGGCGGCTTCACCGGATATTCACGGAATTCGGCTTGCCTGTAACGGTATTCGGCGTTGCGATGGCGTTGGCAAGGAATCCGGGCGCCGTCGCGGCGATGCAGGAAGCAGGCTGGGAAATCGCCAGCCACGGTTATCGCTGGGTGGACTATCAACATGTGGACGAAGCCACTGAGCGCGCGCACATGGCGAAAGCGATCGAGATTCACGAGCAGGTCACCGGCGAGCGACCAAGCGGCTGGTATCTCGGGCGCTGCAGCCCCAACAGTCACCGGTTGGTGGCCGAAGACGGGGGCTTCGTCTACAACGCGGATTCCTACGCGGATGACGTGCCGTACTGGGATCGCTCCTGCGGCAAGCCGCAACTCATGGTTCCCTACACGCTGGACGCCAACGACATGCGCTTCGCGACCGCGCAGGGTTTCAACACGGGTGCGCAGTTCTATCGATACCTCAAGGACACCTTCAAAACGCTGCATGCAGAAGGCGGGCGAATGATGTCCGTTGGCCTGCATTGCAGGCTGGCTGGCCGACCCGGCCGGGCTGCCGCAGTGCGCAAGTTCCTCAAGTACATTTCAAGCCAGGAAGACGTGTGGGTGGCGACTCGCCTCGACATTGCAATCCACTGGCGCGCGCAACATCCGGCCGAGGAGACAGGTCAGTGAATGAGCAGGATTTCGTTGCGCGCTATGCGGGCATCTATGAACACTCATCGTGGGTAGCCGAAAGCATCGCGCCAGTCGCAATGGATGTCACGGAAACAGACCGTATCGCCGAGCTCATGGCTGATTGCGTTGATAACGCGGACACGGAAAAACAACTGGCGTTGATTCGCGCGCACCCCGACCTGGCGGGCAAGGCTCAGATCGCCGGCGAACTCACAGCCGAGTCGACCGAAGAGCAGGCCAGCGCCGGGCTCGATCAGTGCTCGAAGGTGGAATACGAGCGTTTCCAGGCGCTGAATGACGCGTACAAGGACAAGTTCAGCTTTCCGTTCGTGATGGCGGTACGGGGGAGTAGCCGGAAGCAGATACTGGATGCATTCAGTGCGAGGCTGCGAAACGGCTACGATCTCGAATTCGAGACTGCGCTGATGGAAATTCACAAAATTGCACGCCTGCGGCTCGGCGCACTGGAGACGGACGCATGACACACAAAGCGCAGAAATGGGTCCGACTCGAGCAGCCGCGCCTTGGCACTCGCGTCGTCTATGCCACTGACGACTTTTTCGCCGCAAAGGAGCGCCTGATCGAGCCTGCCGAACCAGTATTCATAGATGACAAGTACGACGACCATGGCAAGTGGATGGATGGCTGGGAAAGCCGTCGCAAGCGCGAACCGGGGCACGACTTCTGCGTCATCCGGCTGGGCGTGCCGGGTCTCATTCATGGCTTCGATGTGGATACGAGCTTCTTTACGGGCAACTACCCGCCGCAGGCATCGATCGAGGCCTGCGTCAGCAATGAAGAATCGCCAGAAGATGGTTGGGTCGAGTTGCTGCCAAAGACTGACCTCGTCGGCGATACACACCACTATCTCGATGTGCGCAATGACACGATTTTTACGCACGTGCGCTTGCACATCTACCCGGACGGTGGCGTTGCGCGCTTGCGTATATTTGGCGAAGTCAAAGCCGACTTTACAGACATTGATGGGTACGTCGACCTGGCTGCGGTCGAGCATGGCGGTCGCCCGCTCGCTTGCAGCGACGAGCACTACGGCAGCATGCACAACCTCACAGCGCCGGGGCGCGGCGTGAACATGGGTGACGGCTGGGAGACTGCGCGGCGCCGTGGGCCCGGCAATGACTGGGTCATCATTGCGCTCGGCCAGCCGGGCGTCATCGAGCGCGCCGAAATTGATACGGCGCACTTCAAGGGCAATTACCCGGACCGCGTGTCGCTGGAAGCCGCAAATTTTGCAAGCGATGACGAAGCCAACAACGAGTCATCCAATTGGCAGACATTGCTGCCCGAGGCGAAGCTGAAGATGGACCAACAGCACTATTTTGACGACGCACTCAACGATGTCGGCCCGGTCAGCCATGTTCGCATGTCCATCTATCCAGATGGCGGGATCAGTCGCATTCGTTTGTTCGGCCAGGTACATGGCTGACTCCTCGGTAATTTCACTGCGGCCTGAGCCACTGACCAGTGAGCGTTTTGCGCCTTATGGCGATGTCATAGAGGCTTCGCTCGACAAGAGCAACGCGATGAACGAGGCGCGTTTCCAGCGATTTGATGACCTCTGTGATGTGAATGTCGGTGACGGCGATGTTGCGATAAGCGTCGCACGCTGCCGCGCGCCGACTACTTTGCCGCTACGGGTTGACATGGTCGAGCGGCACCCGCTCGGCAGCCAGGCATTTGTGCCGCTGACACCGTGCCTCATGGTTCTCCTCGTTGCACCACCCGGAGAGAGCGTCGAAGCGTCACAGCTCCGAGCATTTGTAACCAACGGCCGGCAAGGCATCAATTACCATCGCGGTACCTGGCACATGCCGCTGATCGCCTTCGATGCGGGACAGGAGTTCCTGATCGTGGACCGCGGCGGCGAGGAGCCCAATTGCGAGCAACACACACTTGATGCCGCGGTCATCCTGGAGGCTGTGTAATGCAGGCCCTGCGCTCGTCGATCCTGCATTGCCTGGTCGATCCGGGTGCGGAGTCGCGATCGGATACTTTCGAGTACTTCGACGATGGTGTGTTGATCATCGACAACGGCAGTGTCGTTGCCGCAGGTGATGCTGCATCACTCCTGAACCAGTTGCCGGCGAACACGAAGGTCGAGGACTATCGCGGCAAATTGATCGTCCCGGGCCTTATTGATTGCCACGTGCACTTCCCGCAACTCGACATCATCGGGTCTTTCGGCGCGCAGTTGCTCGACTGGTTGAACCAGTATGCGTTTCCCGTTGAGGAAAAGTTTGCGGATCCGGAGCATGCGCGCGAAGTCGCCGGGGCGTTTGTCGACGAGTTGCTGAGAAACGGTACGACGACGGCCATGGTCTTCGGCACCGTACACGCGCATTCGGCCGACGCGATATTCGAGGCTGCCGAGGCTCGGGATATGCGATTGATCGCGGGCAAGGTGCTCATGGACAGCAATTGTCCTGAGGCCTTGCGCGACGATCCGGAGTCCGGCTATGCCGAAAGCAAGGCTCTCATCGAACGCTGGCACGGCAAAGGCAGGCTCGGCTATGCGATTACGCCGCGCTTTGCTTTGACCTCGTCACCGGAACAGCTGACGGCGGCCGGCAGGCTCGCGCGAGAGTACCCGGATGTCTGGATACACACGCACCTGGCCGAGAACATGGAAGAGGTCGAGGAAATTGCCCGGCTGTTTCCGGACAACCGCAGCTACATGGATGTCTACGATGAGTTCGGGTTGCTGCGCGAACGTGCCGTGTTTGCGCATTGCCTGCATATGGATGACGAAGACAGAGGGCTGATGGCGCGCAAGGGTGGGGCCGCTGCTTTTTGCCCGACGTCGAACCTGTTTCTCGGGAGCGGACTGTTCGACCTCGCGGCCATACGCGCCGCCGGTATTCGCTGCGGACTTGGTACTGATGTCGGCGGTGGCACGAGCTTGTCCTTGCTGAACACCGCCAGCGAGGCATACAAAGTCTTGCACCTGCAGGACCAGCCCCTGCAAGCGATGCGCGCTCTGTATCTCGCTACGCTGGGTGCGGCAGAAGCGCTTTACCTTGACGACAAGATTGGCAATTTCGAAAAGGGTAAGGAAGCGGACTTTGTGGTGCTCGACTTCGAAGGCTCGAGCCTTACGGCTCGCCGCACCGCAGCGGCCGACACTATAGAAGAGAAGCTATTTGCACTAATGACCCTGGCGGACGATCGCAATATTCATTCGACCTGGGTGCACGGGGTAGAGCAAACCTGCTAGCGACTCACGACCTCTGCAATCAGGTGTGAGTCAGCCTTCATCGAGTTCGTGATCAGGCAGTACTTCTCGGCTTTCTCGAGAATGGTTTCAGCTTTGGCCTTGTTCGTTCCCTCGGGCACAGTGAGCTTTGCCTTCACTGTGAATCCAGTGAACTGGTTGAACTTGCCCAGCTTGTCGAGTGTGCCATCGGCGGTACATTCGAGCTCGGTCCATTCCAGGCGGGCCGTGCGCGCGATTGCCCTGAATGACAGGATAAAACAGTCTGCGACCGCGCCAACGAGCAGTGTTTCAGGAGACCAGACGTCCCCCGGGCCGCCAAACTCAGGCGGACCGGCTGTTTCGAGGTCGGGCAGGCCTGCCGCGGCCAGCTTGACGTTTACGTCAGGTTTGGCTGTTGCGCTTACGGTATAGAGGTGGGGTAAGTCCTGCATCGTCGGTCTCGTCAGTGAGGGAGTAAGTATAGTCACGACTAGATTGTGACGATGCAATCGTTTCATAGTTTCGGATAACCGAAACAGGAGGGGCGATGCGCGATATTTCTATCGAACAGATTATGACGTCCGATCCGGCCACCATCAGCCCGCAGAGCAGTGCGGCTGAAGCGCGGCGCATGCTCGATAGTAATGTCATCAACCA
>JAACFG010000211.1 GCA_009937605.1 Gammaproteobacteria bacterium
GGCACCCCTAGTGACCTAGTGCGTGCCCTTGCGCGTTCACAGTCTGTAGCCACTCCAAGTTTATGATTAACGGGACTTACGGCCGCAATCTCTATCGCGAATGCTGCCTAATCTTTATGTGGGGGCAGATCACCGTCGACCCAATACGTAGTTCCCGGGGCCGAATGGCACTGTGTCTGCCGGTGTCCCGCTTTCGCAGCGGCGGTGGGCCGACTTTGACACGCGACGTGGGGAGAGAGGTGGACCCCGCCGGTTGGACAGCTGATCGGTTTTGCTAAGTGGAATTTTCTGCGATATTCCTTCGTAACCAGGAGCAGAAAATGACACGCAGGAAACGACGCAATCACTCGGCGGCATTCAAGGCGAAGGTAGCGCTGGAGGCCCTCAAGGGCGAGTGTACCGTGGCCGAGATTGCCGAGCGGCATGATGTCCACCCAAACCAGATCCAGGACTGGAAGCGCAAGCTGGCGGCGGGAGCACAGGATGTGTTTGGTGGCCACGCTGTCGAGGCGCAGCACAACGAACAGGAGGTCCAGAAGCTGCACGCCAAGGTCGGGCAGCTGACGATGGAGAACGATTTTTTGTCCAAAGCGCTCGGTCGCGACCGATGACCGAGCGCAGAGCCATGATCCAGCAGACTCATGAGCTGGCGGTGACGCGACGTTGTGTGTTGCTGGACGTGCCCCGCTCGACGGCGTACTACCGACCCCGGACAGGGGACGATGCAGATCTGGCACTGATGCGCCTGATCGACGAGATCCACCTGCAGTATCCGTTCTACGGCAGCCGCCGGCTGCGCGACGAACTCGAGGTCCGCGGCCATCCGGTCAACCGCAAGCGAGTGCAGCGCCTGATGCGGCTCATGGGTCTGTCAGCGCTGTATCCAAAGCCTCGCACGAGTCAACCCGGCAAAGGTCACAAGATCTACCCGTACCTGCTCAGAGGCCTTGAGATTGACCGCCCTGACCATGTCTGGGCCACTGACATCTGCTACATCCCGATGGCCAAGGGGTTCATGTACCTGGTGGCGATCATGGACTGGTACTCGCGCCGGGTGCTGTCCTGGCGATTCTCCAACACGCTGGACAGCGACTTCTGCGTCGAGGCACTTGAGGAGGCGCTCGAGCGTCATGGAGCTCCGGAGATCTTCAACACCGACCAGGGCTCGCAGTTCACCTCGGAAGCGTTCACCGACGTGCTGAAGGAGCACGAGATCGCGATCAGCATGGACGGCAAGGGCCGCTGGGTGGATAACGTGTTCGTGGAACGGCTGTGGCGCAGCGTCAAGTACGAGGATGTCTACCTTCGTGCCTACGAGACGCCGACCGATTTGCGGGCCGGACTCAGTGAGTACTTCAAGTTCTACAACGAGCGCCGGCGGCACAGCTCGCTTGCACGACGCACCCCGAATGCGGTGTACTTCGACACGGCCCGCCTACCGCTGGCCGCTTGACGACGACGGCAGAGAAAACCACTTAGCGCCGTGTCCAGTTTTCGGGGTCCACTTCTAAGACGACAGGCGTTTACGGCCTTGCTAGCCCCACGTCCGGGGGGTCACCCTGATGTTGTTCATCACACTAGTTCTATGGGGGCTGCCGAGGGGACTTACAAGTTAACGTATATCTTGTCATTTTTTGGGCGAAACATGCCTCGTCAACTGCCAACCTTCAATCACTTAGAGGCATCTGACTGACGTAGTTACGTCCCCTAATTAGTTAACTTGTATGGTTATTTTCTGAGAAACATTCTGCTTTTCAGATCCCTCTCAGAACGGGTAAATTGAGGCCCACCTTCGGTGGCCGCCGAAGGCCTTTTGCAGTAGTTCGGTAGTTAACGGGTCCATTTGAAAAGACCGCTGACAAGTAGGAACGCTGCAGGACTCACCAGGCATAACTCGAATAGTCATGAGGGCCTCGAGCCCGTATCGCAAGTTAGAGAAGCTTATCCCATGAACCCGAACAATCACACCGAAGTCAATATTGGCATCGATACCAGCCAATCCCAGCTAGACATTTATATACGTCCGACCGGGGAGTATTTCTCTGTCGAGAACAATCCGAAAGGTGCCAAAGAAGCAGCGTCCCGGCTGCGGTCGTACCAGCCAACCCGAGTGCTGATTGAAGCCACTGGTCGTCTGGAAATGCACTTTGTCTGCGCTGCACATAAGGCCAGGCTGCCAGTGGTCGTTTGTAACGCCGGACAAGTAAGACAGTTTGCCAGGGCCAGCGGGCGACTAGCCAAGACCGACAAACTGGACGCTCAGGATATCGCCCATTTTGGTGAAGCCCTTCATCCGGCGTTGACAGAGCTGCAGCCAGAGAGGTTGCGTCAAATCAGCGATTTGATCACGGTCCGTAGACAGTGTCTGGACATAAGCACCATGCAAAAGAACCGCTTGCTACGGATGCCAAGATCAGTGCAAAAACCAATTCAACGCATCCTGAATGCAGTTAGGAAAGAAATTGAACGCATTGATCGGCAACTCGACAAGTTGGTCGAGGCCATACCCCAATGGCGGAATCAACGGGATCTGCTCATGAGCGTCAAGGGCGTGGGCAAAGTTGTGGCGTACACGCTGATGAGCGAGTTGCCTGAACTCGGCCAGCTCAATCGAAAGGAGATCGCCGCACTGGCGGGCGTTGCTCCAATGAACCGGGACAGCGGCAGCTATCGGGGCAAACGGCGTGTCTCTGGTGGTCGCGGTAAAGTACGCACGGCTTTGTATGTGTCGATGTTGTCGGCGATTCAATACAACCCGAAAATAAAATCCATGTACGAACGCTTAGTGGCCGCTGGCAAACCCAAGAAAGTGGCGATCGTTGCCTGTATGCGTAAGCAGCTTGTTATTCTGAATACCATGATGAGAAACGGCACTTACTGGGATGAGAAACTGGCATAAATACTTGACTCGCGAGCATAGTCACTTGTCAGTACGCCATAGCGGTGTAGTCGCCACAGGCTCGCGTGGCCTGCTCTAGCGTCCTATCGCCTGATCAACATCCGGACCCTCATCTCGGCCAGCCGTCGGCGCTTGGCCTTCGACATGGGAGGTATCGCCGCCCCTTCAGCCGCCTGATAGATGGCGAACAGACGAACGCGCATCTCCCTCTCTTCGCCCTCGAAGCCCAGCTCTGCAAAGGTCGCCTCGAAGAGATCGAGTCGGAGGCTAAAGGCTCTTTTCGCGTGACGCTCGATCGACGGGTCTTCACGCGCCCACTGGCGTATGGCCTCGTCATATCGGCCCAGGTCACCGTCGATGACCAGCGTGGCGATCGCCAGCAAGCGCTCGGCGGGAGGCGCAGAGTGGATCTTCGGATTGCTCGTCACCGACTCGGTCAGCTCACGCGTCCAGTACTCGAGCATTTCGGTTAGCAGCTCGCCGCGATTCTTGAAATGCCAGTAGAAACCACTGCGCGCGACCCCGAGCTGCTTGGCCAGGACATCGACGCGGACGCTGCGCTCGCCGCCCTTCGCGAGAGCGGCGAGGCCCGCCTCCAGCCAGTCCGATTTGGATACGCGGCGAGCTTTCTCCACGCTCGGCATGCGGGTGTCACCTTCAGGATCAGTATTTGGGACATGATAGCCAGCCGAGATGTCTTTGTGTACAGATATGTACAGTCCAGATATTATCCGGCTCGAATGGCGGGCCGCGGCGCGAATTGCCACGCGGGTCGAGTCTCAATGCCAGTGCCAGACAGGAGAAGGGGAATGAAAGCGCGCAAGACTGCTATCGGAGTGGTGTTCGTCCTGGGGCTGGTCGCCGGCCTGATGCTTGCCCGCCATGACGTGCTGCCGATCTCGGCCGTCGCGGCGAAGACAGAGCAGGCAAGACCGCCGGTCTCGCCCGTGGAGGCGAGAGAGCGGGACACCTACTATCCGAACACGGAGGATCTCGCCGAAGACGAGATGCGGGTGATTGCCTGTGGCACCGGCATGCCGACCACTCGCGCCGCCCAGGCCGCCGCCTGTTTCCTGGTCGAGCTCGGCAACGGTGACAAGTTCATTTTCGACATCGGCACCGGCTCGGCCGAACGCATTTCGTCTCTGCAGATCCCCTACGACTTCCTCGATAAGATATTCGTCGGTCACCTGCACGCCGACCATTTCGGCTCGCTGGCCGAGATGTTCATAGGCGGCGCCCTCATGGGCCGGCAGGGGCCGCTGCGGGTCTGGGGTCCGAGCGGCCCTACCCCGGAGCTGGGGACAGCATACGCCGTTAAAAAGATGGAGGAGATGTATACGTGGGACCTCGCTG
>JAACFG010000006.1 GCA_009937605.1 Gammaproteobacteria bacterium
TCGTAGTCATCCACGACGTAACCCTCACGCCGGAACGCTGCCGCGTAGTTTTCCCTGATTGCCGCTTCGTCTTCGACGATTGCTATTCGCTTGGCCACTTAAGTCCCCATTAACCTCGGCCACAATTTGCCACATTCCGCCGGTGTATTGCCATGACATGGGCCGCGGTCTGGCTTTTTGCCTCGCTTTAATAATGAGCACGCCAAAGGGAGGCCGCAATGCAAATGATCAAATCCGATATCCGCTCCTGGTTGTGGGTGCTCGCGCTCGTACTCGTTCTCCAGGCCATGCCGGAACCAGCCACAGCCGACGAAATGAAGCCCAACGAGGCCCAGGCCGGGAGCCTCCTCTGGAAGATGGAGCAGGGCTATACGACGGCGACCACGCTGAATACCAAGGTCGACATGAAGATCAGCGGGCTCGTGGCGCGTGTTTCGGTCCGACAGGAATTTCGCAATGAGGGTTCTGAATGGGTGGAAGGCGTCTATGTGTTTCCGCTACCCGACAAGGCCGCCGTGGACCGTATGCGCCTGCATATCGGCGATCGTGTGATCGAGGGAGAGATACGTGAGAAGGAACAAGCCAGGAAGGAATATGAGCAGGCAAAGAAAGCCGGCAAGAAAACCAGCCTCGTACAGCAGCAGCGCGCCAACCTGTTTACAACGTCGGTGGCGAACGTCGCGCCCGGTGAACTGGTGGTTGTCGAGGTCGAGTACCTGGAAGACCTTCGCTACGAAGATGGCCGCTTCAGTATCCGATTCCCAATGACCCTGACACCGAGATACGTTTCCGGACAAGCGCTGCCGGACAAGCAGGGCAATGGTTGGTCTGCGGATACCGACCGCGTACCCGACGCATCGCTGATCACTCCACCGCAGGTATCGGCCTCCAGGAATCACAAAATTTCACTGACAGCGAACGTGAACGCGGGGATGCCACTCGAGATCATCGCGAGCCGCTACCATCCGGTGAGCGTCACGGAATCCGGCGGGCACTACGTTGTCGCACTCAGCGACGCGCAGACCATCATGGATCACGACTTTGAACTGGTGTGGCAACCGGTGCCGTCGGCAAAACCGAGAGCGATGGCATTTACCGAAACGATCGAAGGCAAGCCTTACCATTTGCTCATGGTGATGCCGCCAGACCAGGACGAGGCACCGCCAGTGTCGATGCCGAGGGAGACGATCTTCATCGTCGACACATCCGGCTCAATGCACGGCGTATCGATGTCGCAGGCAAAGCGTGCCGTTCACCTTGCGCTCAAAGCATTGCAGCCCGGCGATTTTTTCAACGTCATCGAGTTTGATACCTACACATCGGCACTGCGCCCATACAGCGTGATGGCGAGTAGTGCCAACATCGCCGAGGCGCTTCGCTTTGTCGAGAAGCTGCAGGCCGATGGTGGCACGGAAATGCGGCCGGCACTGAAGATGGCGCTCGAGTCGCCGGCGCAGGAATCGCACCTTCGGCAGATAGTCTTTATCACCGACGGCAGCGTTGGTTACGAGGACGAGATGTTCTCGATGATCGAGCAGAAACTCGGTACAGCGAGGCTGTTCACTGTGGGCATCGGCTCTGCCCCGAACAGCCTGTTCATGCGCAAGGCAGCCGAAGCCGGTCGCGGGTCTTACACCTTTATCAGCGCATTGCACGAAGTACGCGAGAAGATGGACTCCCTGTTCCGCAAGCTCGAGAACCCACAGGTCACGGACATCGAAGTGGAATGGCCGAGCGGCGTCATCATGGACATGTACCCCTCCGTCGTGCCCGACCTCTACCTTGGCGAACCTGTGTCAGTCAAAGCGCGCGCCTCGAGCGCGTTCCGCTCAAATGACAAGGTGCGGATCAGTGGCAACTCCGTGACTGGAGGATGGGCTACTGAGCTGGCATTGAATGACCCCTCGCAAAGCGATGGTGTCGCCGCCTTGTGGGCGAGAGCGAGGATTGGCGAGCTTATGGATGCCGAGCGTCGTGGAGCCAATCCGGATGAGACGCGGGCTGAGATTCTCGACACGGCGCTAACGCATCATCTTGTCAGCAAGTACACGAGCCTGATCGCAGTCGATAAGACGCCTGTCCGGCCGGCAGGTGATCCCATGTCGAGCGAACAGGTACCCAACCTGATGCCCTACGGCCAGAGCACGAATGCTATTTTCGGATTCCCGGCAACGGCGACGAGTGCACCAGCGATGAGAATTATGGGTGCCGCGTGGCTGCTATCCGCGTTGCTCATGTTTGCGCTGATGCGAACAAGCCGATCAACCAGGTACCGTCGTCGTGCGCGGCGTCTGTAAGGGCGGGTACTGGGTCGTGGCGGCGCTCCTTTGCCTGGGATTCTGGCAATTTGGCCATGGTGCATACATCCCGGCCAAGGCCTGGCTCGCGCAGGAGTTAATGCAACGCGCGTGGGATCGGGCGAGCGCGGGCGAAGACCGAGCCGCGCCCTGGCCCTGGGCCGATACCTGGCCGGTTGCGCGACTGACCGCCGAGGCCCGCGGCGTTGACCTGATTATCCTGGCAGGTGGTTCTGGCCGGACGCTGGCCTTTGGCCCCGGTCACCTGAGTGCCAGTGCGATGCCCGGGGACATCGGGAACGCAATCATCGGTGGACATCGGGACACGCACTTCCAGTTTCTTCGTACTGTCGAGGTCGGCGACCTGTTTGGCATCGAACCGACCAATGGTGAGCGCCACGTCTACCAGGTGGTGGGCGTCGATATTGTTGATTCGCGCAAAGGCAGTCTTGTGCTCGACACGAACGTCGCGATGCTCTCGCTCGTGACCTGCTATCCGTTTGATGCGCTCGAGGCTGGTGGCCCGTTACGTTACGTGGTCACTGCGCGAATGCTGTTCTGAGGTCAGCGGACTAGAAGATCTCGAAGAGCCCCGCGGCACCCTGGCCGGCGCCGATACACATTGTCACGATGCCGTACTTCGCGCCGCGCCGTTTGCCCTCAAGGAGCAGGTGACCACTGCACCGCGCACCGGTCATGCCGTAGGGGTGTCCTACCGAAATAGCACCGCCGTTGACGTTCAGTTTTGCCGGGTCGATTCCAAGGCGGTCACGGCAATAGACTGCCTGCGCGGCGAAGGCTTCGTTGAGCTCCCAAATATCGATGTCGTCGATGGTCAGGCCATGGCGCTCCAGCAAACGCGGCACAGCAAACACTGGGCCGATGCCCATCTCGTCCGGGTCACAGCCGTGCACGGCCAGGCCTCGAAAGGCGCCCAATGGTTCCAGCCCGCGTTTCTCGGCGAGCTTGGCGTCCACCACGACACATGCGCTCGCGCCGTCGGAAAACTGGCTGGCGTTGCCAGCGGTCACGTATTTTCCTTCTTTGACCTGCTGACCATCTTTGAAGACGGGCTTCAGGCTAGAGAGTCCTTCCAGTGTCGTATCCGGGCGATTACATTCGTCCCTGTCCGCCGTACGTTCTTCGAACGACTCCTCGCCGGTCTCCTTGTCGACCTTCTTCCAGTTTGCTGTCAGCGCAACAATTTCATCGTCAAACAAGCCGGCCTGCTGCGCGGCGGCTGTGCGCTGCTGGCTCAGAAGCGCAAATTCGTCCTGGCTTTCACGGCTCACGTCGTACCGGTCCGCGACGATTTCGGCCGTCTCGATCATGGTCATCCATAGCGCCGGCATGCGCTTGAAGAGCGACTTTTCGGTCGCGTGCGACATGTTCATGCTGCCGCCGAGCTGCACGAGCGAGATCGATTCGACGCCACCCGCGGCCATGATCGGCACACCCTCGTTGACGACGCGGCCCGCTGCGATCGCGATCGCTTGCAGGCCGGATGAGCAGTACCGGTTTACAGTCATGCCTGCCGTGCTGGCCGGGCAGCCCGCAGCCATTGCCGCGTTACGGGCGATATTGAAACCGGTGGCACCCTCCGGATGAGCAGAACCGAGTACGACGTCCTCGATTTCGGCGGGGTCGACGCCGGCCCTGTCGATGGCGTGATGCAGCGCATGGCCCGCGAGCGTGATGCCGTGTGTGTTGTTAAACGTCCCGCGAACTGACTTGGCCATGGCGGTGCGCGCGGTGGAAACGATGACGGCGTTAGACATTGAGAATACTCCTGCTGCATAGCGGGGCTTGTGTTTCGGGATCATTCCCTGTATTCGTCCCGGATGCAAACTCACGCCGCCAAGCTGACGCAGGGACCCGTAGGCCGTCACCTGACCGATATGACGGTGCCGATGCTATTCGGCATAACGACGCTAATGGCTCAGTCGTTCATCGATACCTACTTCCTCGGCAGGGTGGGTGACCGCGCACTGGCGGCGTACAGTTTCGGTTTCCCGATTCTCATGATCGTTACCAGTGTCGCGATTGGTCTGGGTGCCGGTACGTCGTCGGTTGTTGCTCGAGCGATTGGGTCGAACGACCATCGGCGCGCGCGGCGACTGGCAACCGATAGCCTGATCCTTTCCTTCATGATTACGCTGGCCGTCTCGATCGTCGGCATGCTCACCATCGATCCCTTGTTCCGCTTGCTCGGCGCGCCCGAGGACATGATCCCGATGATTCGGTCGTTCATGATGATCCTGTACAGTGGCGTGCCGTTCGTCGTCGTCGGCATGGTCGGGATGAGCAGCATGCGGGCAACCGGCGACACGGTTCTGCCCAGCAAGCTCATGGTCTACGGCGCCATCCTCAATGTCGTTCTCGACCCGATATTCATATTCGGCCTGGGGCCTGTTCCCGCAATGGGGCTAAATGGCGCTGCAACGGCCGGGCTGCTTGCCCGAGGCGCGATTTTCGTTGGCACCCTGTACGTTTTGTACTACCGGCTCGACCTCGTGAGCTTTAACAAACCGAAAATGCCGGAGCTCACGAGTTCCTGGAAAGATATTCTGCACGTCGGTATTCCCGCGGCCGGCACGAACGCAATCGTGCCGATCGGGCTGGCTGTTATTACGGCGATGATCGCGCGCTACGGACCGGAAGCCGTTGCAGGATTCGGGGTCGCAAGCCGTGTCGAATCGATGGTACTGGTGATGTACTACGCTCTATCCTCGACCATCGGTCCATTCGTCGGGCAGAACCTGTCTGCGGGCAAGGAGGACCGGATACAGACATCGTTGCGCCTCTGCGCAAGCTTCTGTGTCATCAGCGGATTGGTGATCGCAGCCATGCTTGCGCTGCTATCTGGTGTCGTACCCGGGTGGTTCAGCGACAATCCGGCAGTTACCGATGTGACGCGCTTGTTCCTGTGGATCGCGCCGATCAGCTATGGCGCTTACGGCATCGTTATGGTCGTCAACGCGGCGTTCAATGGGCTGGGCAATCCAATGCCGGGTGTCGTCATCAGCGTGACGCGCATTCTGGTGCTGTACGTGCCGCTTGCAATTCTGGGCGAGCAGATGTTCGGCATGGTTGGGATCTTTGGCGCCTACGCGGTTGCCAATATTCTGTCCGGCACCCTTGGATTCTTCTGGGCGAAACGAAGCGCCCACCGACTCTGCGAACTTGCCGACGCACCGCGGTGAATCTCTACTCATATGACTCGTCACCGCCCGTGCTTGTCCGATTGCGGTCAATCCAAAAACCCCAGGCAATGATGAGCCACATCGCTTGAGCGGACCAGGCCACGGCTGTCGCAGAGGGCGGTGGCGGCCCGAAGATATTGGCGACATAGACAGTCAGAAGAAAAAGCACCAGCGCCCAGAGACCGATACTTCCGACACGATTGAGCGCTCGCGTATGGCGTTGATACAAGAATACACCGGTTCCAAAAAGCAGCAGCTCCAAAGGTATGGCGATGACCGGGTAGTTCCAAAGCCCGGCGCCTATCTTGGTTCCCTCACTAAGCGTGATTGGCAAATCAGGCCGATGTGTGAGGACGTCCAAAACCCAGTGACTCAAGACCAATGCGGCAATGACGATGGCCACCTTTATACCGACGCGCGAAAGCACCATATAGAGCGCACCGAAGACAACGCTCCAGAGCAACAGCGCCACCAGGCTATGCGAGTACGGATAACTCACGAAGTCCAACGGCGTCATTACGGTGATACCTGGTTGAATTCGTAGCGTTTCAAGGCCAAGCAAGACAAGGTTCGGCCAAATGATATCCGCCATCTGACAAGCCAGGAACAGGATACCGAGTGATACCTGGGGAGCGAATTTCTTTGCCCCAAATCCTAATGCAAAGTGCCCGATGAACATCGCAATCTCCGATCAAACTTGCCGGGCTTGAAAAGTCACGAACTCTTCTTGCCGTAGCGGGCCATCGCCTTGTCTACGAAAATCGTAACCACCAGGTATACGGCAATGAAGATCAAGAACCGGATAGTAAAGTCGAACATCCCCAAAAGGCGAAAAGCGACCATTGCCGCTACCGCGCCTGCAAGACCTGCAACGTATTTCAACATTATGGTTGCCTCAGTAATTCCAGTGAGAAAGACGATATCACGAGCGCCGTTCTGGGTGACTCGCTGGCTAATCTTTCGGAACCACGTGATTCCGTTCGAAATCACACTCGCCGAGTTCGTAGTCGTAACTCCCACCCTTGTCCAGGCAATCGTCGACCCGCGCCCAGTCGATAAGTAGCGTGACCGCCCATACTGCAAACAGCAGAAGCGTGGCGCCGGAAAGCACTCCCAGGAACAGAACCAGCTTTCGTTGCCAGATTGGTGCATCTTTTTTCTTGTACTTGCTACGCATTGATTTAGTCGTCTCCCGAGTCTTCAAGTCGTTCACTGGTTCCTCAAGTAACCGATGTGCATGCCTATGCCTCGACTCGCCATGAACGCCATCAGCGCAAACCAGAGCCCATGGTTGCCGAAGGGCTGTGTGACGAACCAGAGCGGCAGGAACACAGCCAGTGTTGAGAACACCATGATGTTGCGCATCTCGCGTGCGCGGGTCATGCCCACATACACGCCGTCATAGAGGAAGCACCAAACCGAGATCAGCGGTGAGGCGATGAGCCATGGCAGGTACACCATCGCGGTTGCACGAACGTCCGGCAGGTCGGTCAGTATCCGAATGATAATCGGCCCCGCGAACAAATAGAGGACGGTGAAACCGACCGCGAAGATCGCAGACCATTTAAGCGTAAGACTGACGGTGAATCGCAGGGCTTCCTTGTCCTTCTGACCGACCGCTTTCCCGACCATAGCCTCGGCCGCATGCGCGATTCCGTCGAGGCCCAGCGCCGTGAGGTTCTGGAAATTCATGAGTACCGCATTCGCCGCGAGAATCGCCGGGCCGAGTCGGGCGCCTTGCGCCGTGACCCAGGCAAACGTGAACATGAGCGCCATGCTGCGCACGAACAGGTTTGCGTTGACCGAAAAGAATGCTCTGTACGCAGAGAGGTTTGTGAGCCGTGCGAGTGGCCAGTGCCCCGGGTGATTCCGCAACGAAGAAATAGCGAACGCCAGGCCAACGGCCAGGCCGGAATACTCGGCAATAACGGACGCGAGCGCCACGCCTTCGACTTTCATGCCAAGCCCGAGGACAAACAAAAGGTCGAGCACAATGTTCGTAATGTTTATCGTCAGGAAGATAAGCAGCGGAATCCGCGCATTCTGCGTGCCGAGGAACCAGCCTACGAGGGCGAAGTTCGCGAGCGTTCCGGGCGCGCTCCAGACGCGAACGAAGAAGTACGTCGCTGCGTGCTGTTGAGTTTCGGCGTCGCCACCGATCAGGGCGATTGCGATACTTCCGATAGGAACCTGCAGGAGCAGGATGGCCAGGGCGATCGCCAAACTCACGATCAATGCCTGGCCAAGCGATACGCGCAAGCCATCCCAGTCTTCCGCGCCGTAACTCTGCGCGGCAATGCCGGTCGTACCCATGCGCAGGAAGTTCATGCCGAAATAGAGAAACGTGAAGATGGTCCCGCCGATCGCGACAGCGCCGAGGTACGTAGCGCTTTCGAGGTGACCGACGACGCCCGTATCGACCATGCCGAGCAATGGCACGGAGATATTGGACAGGATCATTGGCGCAGCGATGCGCCACATGTCGCGGTTCGTGGGCAGTCGCTTGTTGCTCAAGCGCAATTCATCCGAAGGCGTTTACGCCAGTCAGTTCCTTGCCAATAACGAGCTGGTGGACTGTTTCTGTTCCCTCGTACGTGATGACGCTCTCGAGGTTGAGCATGTGGCGAATCGGCACGTACTCGGCGCTGATTCCAGCGCCACCAAGAATGTCACGCGCGTCACGCGCGATATCGAGCGCGGCCCGACAATTGTTCCACTTCGCGAGTGATACTTGCGACGGTGAGAGCTCACCCTTGTCCTTGATGCGCCCAAGGCGCAGCGAAAGCAGCTGCGCGGTGGTTATGCGGCGCGCCATGTCGGCCAGGCGGATCTGCATGGACTGTGTGTGCGAAACGGGCTTGCCAAAAAGAACCCGGTCCTGCGAATAGTTGAGCGCCTCGTTAAGGCAAGCCTGCGCGGCGCCAATGACACCCCACGTGATGCCGTAGCGTGCCTGGGTAAGGCAACTAAGTGGGCCCTTGAGCGTGGAGGTGCCGGGAAGCACGTTGGCCTCCGGAACGCGAACGTTGTCGAAGAACAACGCACCCGTGACCGATGCGCGTAGCGAGAACTTGTTTTCGATTTCCTGTGTGTCGAAACCAGGCATGTCCTTCTCGAGAATGAAACCCTTCACACCCTCGTCTGTCATCGCCCAGACCACGGCCGCGTCGGCGATCGTGGCATTCGTGATCCACATCTTGGAGCCATTCAGGATCCAGTCGTCGCCGTCCCGTTTCGCATGAGTCTTCATGTTGCCGGGGTCCGATCCGCCATGCGGTTCGGTCAGGCCGAAGCAGCCGATCACCTCGCCGCTGGCCATAGCCGGCAGCCAGCGCTGCTTCTGTTCTTCTGATCCGTAGGCATGAATCGGGAACATGACGAGGCTCGATTGCACGGATACAAAGCTGCGCAGGCCACTATCGCCGCGCTCGAGCTCCTGGCAGATGAGGCCGTAGCTGACACTGTTCATGCCGGCACAGTCGTAACCTTCAATGGAGCTGCCGAGCAGCCCCAATTCGGCGACTTCGCGAACGAGGTGCCGCGGAAACTCGTGTTTCTCGAAAGCTTCCTGCATGAGCGGAATGACGCGATCATCGACGTATCGGCCGACCGTGTCTTTGACCATGATCTCGTCTTCGCTGAGTTCGGAGCGGATGTCGTAGAGATCGAGCGGATCGAGTTGCTTTGCGCTCACTTGTTTTATCCTGGATATGCAGCGTGGGCGTAGATTCTAGACCAAGTCCCTGCCTGCGGCATTAACTCTAGAAGGGCACGCCGAAGCGCTTGTAGATGATGGACAGCAGCCAAACCGGCCCGATCATCATTAGCTGAAAGTCCTGCAGCATGGCTCGGAAGCTGCCGGAACCCCGCCGGCCTAGCCAGAGCCCGACCGTGCCGGCCACAAGGAGACCAAGCGACACGCCAAGGGGTGGATACGGGGATTGCGCAAGCCAGAGCTGGAACGCAGCCAGGCCAAGCAGGAAGGGCAGCATCCCGATCGCCAGCGACAGCGAGATAATGAAATAGTAGATCGCGGTCGCCATGAGGAACGCGCTTCCCCAATTGAGCAGCGGCGAGATCTCCATAAACTGCGCCGGTACAGGCAGCGCCCAGAAGATACCCACAGTGCCCAGCACCAACATCGGGACGGCGGCCCAGTAAACAACAGGGTTTCCAAGGCCCTGGTGATTCTCCGCGTAGCGCTCCAGCCAGCTGTCGATTTCGGTCATGCGTCACAGTTTACGCGGTTTCTTTGAATTCTCTGAACATAAGGCGTCCAATTAAGCATGCGTTCAGGTAGATGAGGCCTACAATGCACCTGAAAATTGCAAAGCACTGCGAGAAGAGAGGAAAGATCATGAACATGCGATCAATGAAATTAGTCCTGGCGATGACCGTGATGACGGTGTTCGTCAGTGGCTGCAAAACGCTCGATGCGTACACGCGCGAAGAGCAGACGAGCAATACGACCAAGGGCGCGCTGATAGGCGCTGGTATTGGCGCAGCTGTAGGCCTGATGTCAGGCGACGACGCAGTCGAGCGTCGTCAGCACGCCATGATAGGGGCAGGCATCGGTGCCCTGGCGGGCGGCTCGGTTGGCTACTACATGGACAAACAGGAAGCGGAACTGCGTGCCGAACTCGAAGGCACAGGTGTGAGCGTCACGCGCGACGGCGATAACATCACGTTGAATATGCCGGGTAACGTCACGTTTGCCACCGACAGCTCCGACCTCAGTCCCGCGTTCTTCGACGTCCTGAACTCGGTGGGCACGGTGATTGATGAATTCGACCAGACCGTCGTCGAAGTCGCCGGTCATACCGACAGCACCGGCAGCGATGCTTATAACCAGAGCCTGTCCGAGCGTCGTTCTGCTTCGGTTGCCAGCTACCTGAAAGGCAGAGGCGTGATCTCGGAGCGCCTGATTACGATCGGCCTGGGTGAAACCTACCCGATCGCGGATAACAGTACGTCGGAAGGGCGCCAGGCCAACCGCCGTGTCGAAATCACGATGGTGCCACTAACAAGCTAGAATCGCTTGTGTGTATACCAAGCGAGATGACGGCCGCTGGATCGAAGTTACAGGCTTCGTCCGGCGGCTTTTATCTGACGACGATGACGGCTCTCGTCACCAGCGTTTCATTATCGATATCGGTGACGGCTGGACACTGCTGATCGCCCACAATCTGGACCTCGCGAATCGCGTGCCGCTAGGCATGGGCGACCGCGTGCAGGTGCGCGGGATGTATGAATGGAACGACCTCGGTGGATTAGTCCATTGGACGCACGATGATCCCCATGGTCTCGAGGACGGTGGTTGGATTCGCTACCGCCGCAAGGTCTTCAAATAGGGTCTATAATTCCGCGTACCGATCCAACAACTAAAACAATCGGAGACCACCATGCGGCGTTTTTCCGGCGTAGCACTCGCTACGGCTTTCCTGTTTTTGTCGACATCCCTCAATAACGCAAACGCGTGGGACGAGTACTGGCCAGGAGCCAGCTACGACCCATCGATTCCGACGATCGAGTCTGTTCTCGGGCACGAATCGGGTGAGCGGATCACATGGCACGGCGAGGCAGTCCAGTACTTCGAAGCGCTGGTCGCAGCAGCGCCGGATCGAGCGGCCATGTTCGAGTACGCGCGGACCTGGGAAGGACGCGAACTGGTCTACGTGGTCATTACGTCGCCCGAAAATTTGGCGCGCATCGACGAGATCAAGGGCGGTATGCAGCGCCTTATCGATCCGCGAAAGACGAACCGTGCAGCGGCTGACACCATCATCGCCAATCAGCCCGCCGTGACATGGCTGTCCTACGGCGTGCATGGCAATGAGATTTCCTCGACCGACGCGGCGATGATGACGGCCTATCACCTGCTGGCCTCGCGCGGCGATGAAACCGTAGACGCGATTCTCAGGGATACGGTCGTCGTGATTGACCCGATGCAGAACCCGGACGGTCGCGATCGCTTCATTCATCATTTCGAGATGGCCGAAGGCCTGGAGCCCAGCGCTGACCTGATGTCTGCCGAGCACAATGAGCCATGGCCGGGTGGCAGAACCAATCATTACCTGTTCGACATGAATCGAGACTGGTTCATCATGACGCAGCCGGAGTCGCAGGGTCGGGTGCGGATAATCCAGGAGTGGTATCCAGTCGCGTACGTTGACGCACACGAGATGGGCCACAACAGTACCTACTACTTCTCACCGGAAGCACGGCCGTTTAATCCGCACCTGGCGAAAGACCAGACCGATAGCCTGGAGTTGTTCGGACTCACCAATGCGGGCCTGTTTGATCGCTTCGGAATCGACTATTTCACGCGCGAGGTTTTCGACGCGTTCTACCCGGGATACGGCGCGAGCTGGCCATCGTATTACGGCGGAATCGCGATGACATACGAGCAGGCCTCGGCGCGGGGCCTGAAGGTCCGCCAGTACGATGGCAATATCATGACGTACCGCGACACGGTGCGGAATCATTTCCTGACGTCCCTCGGGACGGCCCAGACCGTTGCGCAAAATCGCAAGAAGCTGCTCGACGATTTCTACGATTACCAGGTTACAGCGATAGAAGAAGGTTCGCGTGAGGACATTCGTTCTTACATCATCCCGACGCAGGAAGACCAGGCTGGGGCCGACAAGATGGCGGGCCTGCTGGTGCAGCAGGGTATTGAAGTTGAACGCGCAACGGAGACATTCAGGGCCTGCGGCGATTCCTATGCGGCGGGGAGCTATACGATCAACCTGGCACAGCCCAGGAAACGAATGATCCGTACGCTTCTGGACACCAATGTGCCGATCGCCGAGGACTGGCTTGCTGAACAGGAGCGTCGCCGAGCGAAGAAGATTGATGACCAGATCTATGATGTTACCGGCTGGTCACTGCCGCTGATGATGAACATTCGTACCGATGCGTGTGGGCGCGTTCCGAGCGCGAATTCGGTACCGGCCGGCCCAGAGCTTGTACAACCGGGATCGGTCAGTGGCGGCGAAGGCAGGGTGGCTTACCTTGTGCCGTGGGGCACCGCGTCAGCGGTACGGTTCGGTGCGAATGGTCTGCGACAGGGCCTGAGCATCAAGAGCTCCGACCTCGCATTCACGCACAACGGCACGCGCTATCCATCAGGAACGCTGATCCTGGATGCGGCTGATAATCCAGAGGACATCGCCACTACGGTGGCACAGCTTGCAGCGAGCACCGGTGCGGATGTGGTCGCGGTAGACAACAGTTGGGTTACCGATGGGCCGAACTTTGGCAGCATGAACGTGGTGCGCTTCAACGCACCAGAGGTCGCGATACTTTGGGATTCACCGACCTCCTCGTACAGTGCCGGCAACACGCGCTTTGTCATCGAGCGGCAGCTTGATTACCCGGTGACGGCGGTCCGAGTGAGCTCACTCGCTCGCGGTGATCTCAGTCGCTACGATGTCCTGATCATGCCGGAGTCATGGCAAGGCTATGCCGGCGCGCTGGGTGAGAAGGACGCAGCGAAACTAAAAGACTGGGTATCGCGTGGTGGCGTGCTTATCAGTGTTGGCACGGCCAATCGGTGGGTTGCCGATCCTAATGTCGATCTGCTGTCGATTCGTCGGGAGGATGCGGTTGTCGAGACCGAAGGCGATGGCGAGGGCAAGAAGAAGAGCGGTGGGAGCAATTCAAGTGATGACGAGCCGCAGGAGCCAACCGTTGCCGGGTCGATCATTTCGAATGACGAGGAGTACAAGGCGCTGGTCGTGGCCGAGAAGGGAGCGCCGGATTCCGTGGCAGGTGTGCTCGTGAGGGCCAATGTGGACCCGGATCACTGGCTGGGTGCCGGCGTCGCGTCAGACCTGAATGTGCTGGTTCGGGGGGAGGATATCTACACGCCGATTCGTTTCGACAAGGGTGTCAACGTCGCAGCGTTCGCCCAGGCGGACGACCTGGTTGCCAGCGGTTACATGTGGGAGGAAAACCGGAAGCAGTTGGCGTACAAACCGTTTGCAGTAGTTCAACCAGACGGAAGAGGATTCGTCATCGCGTTTACACAAGACCCGAATGTTCGAGCCTATCTTGACGGTCTGAACGTGATTTTCGCGAACGCGATTTTCAGGGGTGCTGCACACGCGAGGCCGGTGCGCTAGACGGACCCTTGCTTACCAGTCTTTGAGTGGCCAGTTGATGGGTGACTCAGGTGGCCAGGCCAGATCGGCGTCCTCGAGAAGCTTTGCGAAGTTTGGTGTGACCTCGAGGTCCCAGGTGGCGCCACAGAAGCAATTAACCGGGTAGGTCATCAGCCTGAGGTAGCCATACGGCGCGGCGTCGAGTTCTGCGGCCATTTGATTGACGATTTCACGTTCCCCGGCCTGGGCAAGTACGTTAATCGGGTAGGTCCTGTCGACTTCGTGCCTGGCGAGTCTCTCGGGAATGAGTTGTTCCAGGGTGACCGAATCGCCTTGCGCGGCCGCCAACGACATTCGCGCGTTCAATCGCAGTCTGTCGTCTCTGAGATCGCGACCGATAATTGAATCGGCCTTATCGAATCGGCCGGCACCGATGTTGGCGCTCGCCAGGCGTTGTGCGATCTGTCGGTGCGGCAACTGTTTCATGCCCTTTTCAGCCAGCTCGATGGCCGCGTCAAAATCTCCGAGCCAGATGTTCGCCGAAATGACACGCATCCACGCGCCGAAAAGCAGTGGGTCGCACTTAACTTTGACCATGGCCATCGACAAGCTTTCAGTTGCCTTGCCGAACGCCTCCGAGGCGACCTCACCCCAGTTCGGACGGGCATGGCAGGCCTGGTGCTCGAGTCGTGCGTCATACAGCGCGGGCAGTTCACGCCAGTTGCCCGAGACCACCGCCAAATCCCAGGCCGCCATAAAACGGAGCGCATCGTCAGGTGCGAATTGCAGGGCATTGCCGAGGTCTTCCTGGATCTGGGCAAAGGCAGCAGCACGCTGTGCCTCCGTCACGTCCGGGTTCGTGCTGTTATCCGCAAGATAATGCGTAAAGTAGTCAGCGTGCCGCGTATAGGCATCCGCCAGGTTCGGCGCGAGCGCGACGGCCTGTTCGAAAAAGGCGTTTGCTTCTCGTAGAACATCAAGGCGATCCGGAGTGTTGTGTGCCTCTGTGAACAGTTTGACGCCTTTCTGATACGCGACGAAGGCTTCCGGGTTGCGCAGGCCGGAGGCGTGCATCCTCTCTCTTCGCTTATCGTCGAGTACGACGTCCAGTGCCTCCGAAATTTTCTCCGCTATGTCCGCCTGTACACCAAACGTATCCTCGGTTTCGCGATCGTAATTCTCGGACCAGAGATGAAACCCGTCCGATGCCCTGATCAACTGCGCGGTGACGCGAAGCCGGTCGCCGTCGCGCCGTACCGAGCCTTCGACGATGTGCGCGACGCCCAGCTTCTCGGCGATCTCGGGAATCGGAATGTCCTTGCCCTTGAAAAAGAAAGCCGAGGTGCGAGCAGTTACCAACAGCTCGGGTACACGCGTAAGCGAGTTGAGAATTTCCTCGGTCAGGCCGTCTGCAAAATACTCATCGTCTTCCCCACGACTCATTGCAACGAACGGCAGTACCGCAACAGATTTTTCGGTTGTGATAACGTCGGGCGTGTCGTCCACCAGCAGGAATTTGTCAACCAGCAAGAAGGCCACCGCGGCGATCAGGACGGCGGTGATCGTGCGATTGAGTTTGTGGCCGGTCTCTTGCGTGATCGAGTCGGAACGATCGACTTCACTCTCTGGCTTGATCCCCTCCGGCGTGACCTCGAAGGCCCACGCAAACACCAACGCAACGGGCAATCCGATGACCATGAACAGCATCAATGCCTGCATCAGCCACTCGGGCGCGTTGATGTTGTCCAGCACGATGTCGGCCGCCTGCAAGACCAGCCACGCGACCGCAAGATAGGCAAGACCCACGCGAAAAACGTTGCGACGTTTCAATTCCTGGAACAGGCTGCTCATGCGCTCGCGACTACCAATCCTTCAACGGCCAGTTGATCGGGCTTGCCGGCGGCCAGGGGAGCTCTGCATCCTCGAGCATGTTCCTGAAGTTGGGTGTCACGTCGAGATCCCAGGGCGCGCCGCATATGCATTGCGCCGGTACTGTCATCAGCGACAGGTAGCCATACGGCGTCTCGTCCAGTTCCCGCGCGAGACGATTGGCGGTTTCACGCTCACCAAGCCTTGCGGCCACTCTCAGCGCAAGATCAGATCTCGCGAGTGAGTCGTCCTGCATTTCACTGAACATTTGTTGGGCGGCCTCGCGATCACCTCGCCCCATAAGTACGTGCAATCGCAAGCGGGCCTTAAACGCGCTGTCGGTCGCCAGACGGTTTACCACGTCCTCGGCACCGTCGAAATCGCCCAGGCCGACGTGGGCAACGGCGTTAGCGGTGACCAGCGACTCGTGCTGCGTTTTGTCGTATCCAGTTTCAGCCCGTTCGATAGCAGCCGCGAAATCCCCCAACCACATATTCGCACGGACAGAGTCCAACCAGCCGAAATGGCTAAGAGGGTCACACTCTGTAATACGAGTGGATACGTCCAGAACCTTCCTGGCTTTGCCGTAGCCGAGCGTATTTGAATTGATCCATCCGGTGTTGGCGCATTTCGCAACCCGGGAAAATTCGTCAAACAAGGACTGGATGCCTTGCCAGTCACCTGTCATCAGAGCCTTGTCATACGAGGCGGACAATTGCTCGGCGCGGTCAGCTGCTGTCTCGATTGCCATGTCGAGATCGTGTACCAGGCTGTTGTACGCCTCTTCCCGACTTATCGTGGTGCTTATATCTCCGCGCAGAATGTGAGTGAAATAATCAGCGTGTAGCAGCCACAAATTCGACGACCCCGGGCTGATGGCAAGCGCGCGATCGAACCACTCGTTCGCATTTTCCAACTGGCCAAGCCCGTCGGCGAGACCGTGTGCGTCACCGTAGAGTTCCTGTCCACGCTGGTATGCGATAAACGCCTCCGGGCTGCGCATACCCGTTGCCTGCATCCGGCTCAGCTTGTCCTCATCGAGGACCACATCGAGGGCGGCAGCAATTTTTTCCGCGATGTCAGTCTGTACGCGAAATTCCGCCTCCGTATTTTGGTCGTAAGTTTCTGACCAGAGGTGGAAGCCATCTGCTGCTCGAATTAACTGCGCTGTTACGCGAAGCTCGCCACCATCGCGCCTTACCGACCCTTCGACGACATGCGCAACGCCCAGTGACTCCGCGATCACGGGGACCGGCAAGTCCTTACCTTTGAAATAGAAAGCGGACGTGCGTGCGGTTACCAGTAACTCGGGAACACGCGTTAGAGAATTGAGGATTTCCTCTGTAAGTCCATCCGCGAAATACTCGTCGTCTTCTCCACTGCTCATTGCAACGAAGGGCAATACAGCCACCGACCTGTCTGTGACAGTAGTATCGAGGGCTTCCTCCTTCAGCAGTAATTTGTCAACGAGCAGAAAGATGACCGCCGCAAGCAAGACGGCAATTATCGTTCGATTCAGTTTCTGCCCGGTCTCATGCGTTATCGAGGTTGAGCGATCGACGTCCTCTTCCCGCTTGAGCCCCTCGGGCGTCATTTCGAAGGCCCAGGCAAACAGGACCGCAATCGGGAAACCAATTGCGAGGAAGAACATCAACGACAGCATCAGCCAGGCCGGCGCGGCGATGTTGTCGAAGACAACGTCGGCGACCTGGATGATTAGCCACGCAACGGCCAGGTAGGCGATAGCGACACGAAAAACGTTGCGGCGTTTCAGTTCCTGAAAGAGCTGGCTCAATTCCTTACCTGTGGGGGGCTGTACAAGCGCTCAACATTAGCAGATTGGCGCACAAAAAAGGCCGCTCTGTGAGCGGCCTTTCCTGTTCGAATAGCGAGGGTCTATACGGCCATCGCGTTGCGCAGCTTCTTGATTGCGTTGACTTCGAGCTGGCGAATGCGTTCGGCAGAAATACCGTACTCATCAGCAAGCTCGTGCAGCGTCGTCTTGTCTTCGCTAAGCCAGCGTTCTTCCAGAATACGTCGGCTTCGGTCATCAAGAATATTCAATGCGGCGCGCATGCGTGTCGATGCGTCTGTGTTGAAGTCCGAGGCTTCGACCTGCTTGGCCGGATCGGAATCCGGTGCCGGCAGGTAAGCTGCTGGCGTGAAATTGCGCTCGTCATCGGCATCCGGTGTCGGATCGAAAATGGCATCGCGCGAATGCAGGCGCTTCTCCATCTCGGTAACTTCTTTTTCGCTGACACCGAGGTCTTCAGCAACAGCCTTGGTCTCGGCAGCGGTCAGCCACGCGAGTGTCTTCTTGGCTTTGCGAAGATTAAAGAACAGCTTGCGCTGTGCTTTGGTTGTCGCGACCTTAACGATGCGCCAGTTCTTAAGGACAAACTCGTGAATCTCGGCCCGAATCCAGTGAACCGCAAAGGACACAAGTCGCACATCGTACTCCGGGTCGAAACGTTTGACGGCTTTCATGAGGCCGACGTTTCCTTCCTGGATAAGGTCATTGAGGGGCAGGCCGTAGCCGGTGTAGCCCTTCGCGATATGAACAACAAAGCGCAGGTGCGCCATGACGAGCTCACGTGCAGCGTCGAGGTCTTCCTCGTCGCGGAGCTGCCTGGCAAGCGACTGTTCGTCCTCCTTGGACAAAACAGGAATAGCACCGACGGCCGAAATGTAGGCATCAAGACTGCCTACCGGGCCCGCCAGGGCAATTTCGTGATTGCGTGTCGCTAAAGCGGTTGTCATTTACTACCTCCAGTAGTGGCACTAAATTTTAGCACTCGGTGAGTTGGAGTGCTAACAGCCGGGTTAAGTTCCTTGCGGTTTATGTTAAATCTACCCGAATATCGTGCTTAGTTGAATTTGTATTCAAGAATACTAATGTATCTTGAATGATTATTCAAGTATGGCTACAATAGCTGCCATGTCTCGCCACGCCGAATACGATCGCACCACCGTTATTGCCAGCGCCACGGCCGTTTTCTGGGACAAAGGCTATGGCAAGACGTCAGTCGGTGACCTCGTCGCAGCCACCGGCTTGCAGCCAGGTAGCCTGTATGCCGCCTTTGGCAACAAGAAAGGCCTGTTTCTCGAAGTTCTCGAGCAATACAACCAGGAGTTCATTGCCACTGTCCGGAGTCTGCGCGCCGGGGAAGGTGCTTCGATCGGCAAGATTCACGGCTTGCTTGAACAGATCGTCGATAAGGCCGCGGCCGGTGAGGCGAATCGCGGCTGTCTGACCGTCAATGCGTTGCTCGAAGTGTCGCAGCACGATGCCGACATAGCGAATCGCCTCAATGGCTACAACGCGGAGCTACGCAAGGCGTTCGCCTGGATCATCAAGGATGCACAGGCCGAAGGCGATGTTCCTGCCGATCGCAACGCGAACGAACTCGCAAGTCTTGTGATCAATAACATCTGGGGTATGCGCGTCATGTGCAAAAGCCGGCCCGACCGGGCAAGCCTCGAGGCGATAGTGACGGGCGTCGTCTGCGCCCTGCGGCACTAACTTATCGAGGTTCGATTCGCCGCATATGCCGGGCGGCGGTGAACCAGGATCCAAACAGCCCCAGGAACACACCAACACCAACGATCGCTGCCGCCTCGACGAGACTCATCGCGGCGACCGCAATATTGCTCTGGTACAGCCCGGCGAGTCTTTCAACAGGCCCTTGTAGCAGGAACAATCCGTAATAGACCAGGGCGAGAGCCATCAAGCCTCCGAGAAGCCCGTACCAGAAACCCGTCCACAAAAACGGCCGACGGACAAAGGCATTCGTCGCGCCGAGGAGTTTCGTCACCTCGATCTCGTTACGCCGGTTTTCAATATCCAGTCGAATCGTGTTGCCGATAATTACGACGATCGCGATTCCCAGCAATGCCGCTCCGATTGCGACAGCTTGCCGGACAATATCGAGAATGGCATGAAAGCGTTGCACCCACTCGGTATCAACCTGTACATGATCGGTCTCGGGCAGATTGGTCAGTTCCTCCTGCAAGAGGACCATCGACGGCCCGTTGTTCCCTGGGCTTGGGCGAACGACGAGCGTGTGAGGTAACGGATTGTCGGGAAGCTGGTCGAGCGCCTGGCCGAAACCGGATTGCTCCTTGAACTCGACAAGGGCTTGCGTGGCACTGATGAACTCAACTGAATCCACGTCGGCGCGCTGTTCAATAAGACGCCCAAGTCCTTCTGCCTCGCTTTCAGACAGCCCCTGGTTCAGAAACACGGCAAAGTCGAGCGCATTGTCCCACCCGGTGCTGATCGAGCGCGCATTCTTGACCACCAGGTTGATGGCAGCGGGAAGGGCAAGCGTCACGGCAATGACGAGCACGATCATGAGGCTCGAAAACGGATGCCGCACCAAGCGCCCCAGTGAACCAATAGCTGTGCCAATGTGTCGCGCGAGCCAGATAGAAAACGGGCCGGACGACCGAACCGGCGCGACCGCATCTGCATTACGTGTCACAGCCATGGATCGACCTCCTCCTCGGGCTCGACCTGGAGGCGACCCGCCTCGAGAGCAATGCGGCGACACCCCAGGCGATCGATCAGCGAAATGTCGTGACTCGCAATTAGCAGCGTAACGCCAACCTCGTTGAAGCGACGGAAGATGCGCATAACCTCAAGTGAAAGCTCAGGGTCGAGGTTGCCGGTGGGCTCATCCGCGATAAGCAACTTGGGTCGGGAAACGATGGCACGTGCAATACCGACTCGTTGCTGCTCGCCGGCCGACAGCGTTTCGGGGTTTTGTCTCTCTTTATGCAGAAGCCCGACCTGATCCAGCGCAGCACGTACTTTACGCCCGGCCTCGCGATGGCCGACACCCGAAATAATCAGCGGCAATGCAACGTTGTCTGAAACGGGCCGATCGTAAAGCAGCTTGTGATCCTGAAACACCATGCCGATCTGCCGGCGGTATGCGGGTATCTTCCGGCGGCGTACTTTCCGGGTGTTTTGTCCATCGACGATAACCTGGCCACCGGTAGGTCGCTCAATCAAAGCGATGAGCCGAAGCAATGTGCTCTTGCCCGCGCCCGAGTGTCCGGTCACGAAAACCATCTCGCCCTTATCGACAGACAGGCTGAGTTCAGACAGGGCTTCCTGTCCACCGGGGAATCGTTTGGTGACGTTCTCGAGTTGAATCATCAGGTCGTGTCGCTAGTCCTGTTGTCCCGACGAAAGCAGTGCGGCGGCGTAATCCTCGGCCACGAACGGCTGCATGTCTTCAGCCGATTCGCCGATGCCGATGAAGCGTACCGGCACCCCGATGCGATCGGCTATTGCCAGAAGAATGCCACCCTTGGCGCTGCCATCCAACTTCGTGACGGTAATACCCGTCAACCCGAGCGCCTCGTGAAACTTCTCGGCCTGGACCAGTGCGTTCTGCCCCTGACTCGCATCGAGGACAAGCATTATCTCGTGTGGCGCCGTCTCGTCACGTCGACTGATCACGCGTCTCACCTTGGCGAGCTCATCCATCAGCCCGCTCTGGCTTTGCAGACGCCCCGCCGTGTCAGCTAGTAGAATATCGATGTCACGCGCCTTCGCCGCATCCATCGCATCGAATATTACAGCCGCGGGATCCGCACCCGCCTGCTGGGAAATCACCGGTACATCGTTACGCGCACCCCAGGCCTGTAGCTGCTCGACAGCCGCTGCCCGAAACGTGTCGCCCGCCGCCAGCATGACCGAATAGCCGTGGTCCTTAAAGCGCCGCGCCATCTTGCCAATGGTCGTCGTCTTGCCTGCACCGTTTACGCCCACCATGAGAATGACGAATGGGCCGTCGGGCTTTTCAACGCTCAGTGGTCTCTCCACGGGCTCCAGAATTTCGCACAAGGACTTATGCAGGCCACGCTGCAAAGCCTCAACGTCTTTGAGCTCCTTGCGTGCGAGGCTCTTCTGGAGGTCGTTGATGATCCGCTCGGTCGTGTCTACGCCGACATCGGCCATGACCAGAAGACTCTCGAGTTCCTCGAGCGTCGTTTCGTCAATCTTGCCGCCGGGCGCAAGGTTGGCCAGGTCATAGGTTAACCAGCTGTCGCCCTTGTTGATGCGGGCACGCAGGCGCTTGATGAAGCCCTCTTTCTTTGCAGGCTTTTCCTTTTTCCCAAACATACGGTTACGATTCTTTACTCGGAACGAGGCAGCGATGGCCAAACGAAAACAAAGTGGTAATTCCAAAGCAGGACGGCTGCGTATTGTAGCCGGAAACTGGCGCAGTCGCCTTTTGGATATTGCCGACGTGGAAGGCCTGCGCCCTACGTCAGAACGCATACGAGAGACACTTTTCAACTGGCTAACGCCACACCTTCATGGCGCGCGATGTCTCGATCTGTACGCCGGCACCGGCGCATTGGGACTCGAGGCGTTATCACGGGGCGCGGCGAGCGCCGTATTCGTCGAGCGAGACCCGGTCGCTGAGCGGCAACTTCGGAAGAATATCGAGTTGCTCGGTGCCGAGAACGCCGAGATCATCCCGAGCGGCGCGCTCGAATTCCTCCGTAGCGCGGCCCCGACACCATTCGATATCATCTTCCTCGACCCACCCTACGCGGGCAATCTTCTCGGGGAAACATGTAGACTACTGGCCGACACGCACCAACTCGCCGACGACGCGCTCATCTATCTCGAGGACGAACGCTCACGAGGAGAGCCGGACCTGCCGCGGACCTGGACAGTATTGAAAGACAAGACTGCAGGTAAGGTTCGCTACATGCTGGCGAAGGCCGAAAAGGACAAACAGCGATGAATATTTCTGCGATGTACCCGGGAACGTTCGATCCCATCACATTGGGACACGAAGATTTCGTGCGGCGAGCATCGCGGCTTTACGACAAGGTCGTCGTTGCTGTGGCAGCCGATACGGGGTCAAAGAAGACCATGTTCTCCTTCGAAGAACGAGTTGAGCTCGCGCAGCAGTCGCTGGCCGATATCACGAACGTCGACGTGAGGGGCTACTCTGGTCTGACAATCGACTTTGCCGTCGAGAATGATCTCGCGGTAATCGTCCGCGGACTTCGCGCTGTTTCTGATTTCGAGTACGAGTTTCAGCTGGCGAGCATGAACAGGGTACTCACGCAAGAGGTCGAGACGGCGTTCCTGACGCCGACCGACAAGTACACGTTCATCTCCTCGACCCTGGTCCGCGAGGTCGCACAACTCGGGGGAGACGTTACCGAGTTCGTGTCGCCTTTGGTCAAAGACGCACTGCTTAAGAAGGTCGGCCGCGCCTAGTCTGCTTTCGGCCCGGAGCGGTCATCCGCTTTGGGCGCAGTGCACTGCTGCGCCTCAGCTATTGTTGCCGCTCGTGTAACCGGGTGTCTTGTCGCTGGTTATCTGCTCAATCATTCGCGCGGCATTGCTGCTTTCCGGGTCGAGTTTGAGCGATACGCGATAGTACCAAATAGCCCTTTCATGATCGCCTTTGGCCATGACGGCCTCAGCGAGGGAATCCCAGGCGTTGGCGGATAGAGGGAATGTTCCGGTATTCAGGTCGAATACCTCGATGGCCGCGTCGATTTCGCCGCTCTCAAGAAGGCGGTAGCCCATCGCATTAACCGATGATTCCACAATGTCCGCGGCCGGCATACCGTAATCGCCCATTGCACGAAACGCGTAGGTGATTCTCGCCGGATCGTGTGTGGCGAAGGCAGCAGCCAGGTGGCCGATCACTTCAGCCTGAGGTGAATTTATTGGCGCCGATTGTGCGGCTCCGGCGCTGCTGGCGAGGATTGCCATGGCGAATGCCAGTCGTAGTCGATTCATGTTATTGCCCCTCCAAAATCTGCTCACCTACGATATAGATGCTGCCGGCGGCCAAACGGTTTCAATAGTCGACAAAATTCGCCGGGCGTCGGGGTCAGGTTTGGCAGGTTCTGCAGTAATATGTACTTCGCTGCCCCTGAACAAACGCCTTGATCACCGTGTTGCAGCGACGGCAATGTTCGCCTTCCCGATCGTAAACCTCGAGCTGCTGCTTGAAATAGCCCGGCTCCCCGTCACCACCATAGAAGTCACGCAGCGTCGTGCCACCGGCTTTGATAGCCCGACTCAAAATATCCCGGATCGCCTCTGCAAGCGCATCGTAGCGATGACGTGCAATTCGTCCAGCAGCACGCTTGGGATTGATGCCGGCCAGGAACAGGGATTCGCTTGCGTAGATATTGCCGACGCCCACGACGACTTTGGCATTCATGATGAACTGCTTGACGCTGACCTTGCGGCCCCGTGACATTCGCCAAAGGTACTCGCCATTGAAATCATCGCCCAACGGTTCCGGACCCAGGTCGGCAAGCAACGGGTGCGCGAGCGGTTCGTCGCTCCAGTGAAAAGAACCGAAGCGTCTCGGGTCACGAAAGCGCAATGACTTGCCCGAGTCGAGTTCAAAATCGAAGTGATCGTGAATGCCGGCCGGCGTGTCGCGATCCACGATAAAGACGCTGCCCGTCATGCCAAGATGCAGGATCGCGGTGCCGTTTCCGGTGTTGATGAGCAAATATTTGGCGCGCCGGTCGACCGAGTAGACAGGCTCGCCTCGCAAGCGACGTTCCACGCCTTTTTCCACCGGCCAACGCAGGCGGCGATCTCGCACGACGACCTTTGTGATCGTCGTGTCGACAAGCCACGGCTCGATACCTCGGCGGCTGGTTTCGACTTCGGGTAATTCGGGCATGCGCTATTGTGACCTATTTCATCCATGCACAAAAAAGCCCGCTATGAGCGGGCTTTTTCCTGGATCGCGGCGAATCGCCGCTCGTACGAGCGGCCACTGGCCGCGATTCCTATTTAATCTTGGCTTCTTTGTAGATCACGTGCTTGCGAATCGTTGGATCGTATTTCTTCGTCTCCATCTTTTCGGGGTGCAGGCGCTTGTTCTTCGTCACCGTGTAGTAATGGCCAGTGCCGGCGCTCGATACGAGTTTGATCTTGTCACGCATGTCGAATCCTCCGGCGCTTAAACGCGCTCTCCAGCGGCACGCAGGTCTGCGAGGACCTTGTCGATACCGTGCTTGTCGATGATCCGAATTCCCTTGTTGGAAATACGCAGGCGCACGAAGCGCTGCTCGGATTCAACCCAAAAGCGCTTGCTCTGCAAATTGGGCAGAAAGCGACGACGAGTTCTGTTTTTGGCGTGAGAAACGTTATTGCCCGTCTGTGGGCGCTTCCCAGTCACTTGGCAAACCTTGGACATTACCTTAAGTCTCTGATTTTATTAATGGTTGCCCACGACAGGTGGGCGGAGAGCGAGACTTTATACCAGCCAAACCCGCGCAATACAAGCACCTGGTCACAGCAATCCACGACTGGCAAGGGATGTGGCTCTGCCGTCACCGATTATAAGGTGATCCAGAAGCCGGATATCGACCAGTTCGAGGGCCGACTTGAGGCGTTTTGTGATGCGCTCATCGGCCTGGCTGGGCTCGGCGACCCCGCTCGGATGGTTGTGGGCGAGGATAACGGCGGCTGCGTTAACGCCGAGTGCCTCTTTAACGACCTCGCGCGGGTATACGCTGGTGCCATCAATGGTGCCACGGAACAGCTCGTCGAATCGCAGCACCCGGTGGCGATTGTCCAGAAACAGGCAGCAGAACAGCTCGTGGTCGAGGTGTTGCATACGCGCTTTCAGGAACGCCTCGGTATCGGTTGGGCTGCGGATCGTCTCACCGCACGGCAAGGACTCCGAGAAATAGCGCCTGGCGAGCTCCGGCAGGGCGCGCAAGGTGGCGAGGCGACTGAATCCAACGCCCTGGCAGGCCATGATGTCTGCGGCCTCCGCGTGCAGCAACGAGCGCAGACTGCCGAAGCGCTGCAACAAGTGGGCGGCTACGGCAGCGCTGACAAATATCGTGAGCAGTTCGGTGTCGCTCCTGTCCCTGAGCGTATTCTCGTCCATAGCGGGATGTTGCGTGTTTCGGGTATTTGCTAACAAGCAAACAATCTAATGAGAATTGCCGATTTCGGCGCCCACGCGATAAGCTCGCATCCATGAATATTGTTCTAGGCATTACCGGCGGCATAGCCGCCTACAAGGCACCTGACCTGGTGCGACGCCTGCGGGAACGCGGCGGTGACGTGCAGATCGTCATGACGACATCGGCAGAGGAATTCGTGACTGGCACTGCACTGCAGGCAGTTTCAGGGCGGCCGATTCGTTCGAACCTGTGGGACAAGGAGGCCGAGGCCGCGATGAGCCATATCGAGCTCGCCCGATGGGCCGATGTTGTCCTTATTGCACCGGCAACCGCTGAAGTCATGGCCCGAATCGTCAGCGGTGGCGCGCCGGACCTGTTGACGACCATCTGCCTGGCAACCGAGGCGCCGATCGCCGTGGCACCAGCGATGAATCATGTCATGTGGAATAACCCGGCGACGCAGGCAAACCGAAGGGTGCTGGAGGAGCGGGGCGTCCACATCCTGGGCCCGGGAGTGGGCTCGCAGGCCTGCGGTGAGACCGGCGCTGGTCGAATGATCGAGCCGGATGCTATCGCCACAGCCGTCTTCGACCTGGGTACCAGCAAAGGCGAAGGTTTGCTCGCAGGCAAGAAGGTCGTTATCACGGCCGGCCCGACGCGCGAGCCGATCGATCCGGTGCGCTACATCAGCAATCGCAGCTCAGGAAAAATGGGATATGCGATGGCGCGCGCCGCGATCGCACAGGAAGCTGACGTTGTCCTGATCAGCGGTCCGGTGAATCTTCCCGAGCCGGCAGGCGTTGAGGTACACAGCGTACTAAGCGCACAGGACATGTACGAGGCGACACACGATGCCATAGAGGATGCTGACATCTTCATATCGGCGGCCGCGGTGGCCGACTATCGTCCGGCCGACGTCAAAGCGCAGAAGATCAAGAAGAACGATGAGTCGATGAGCATCGAGCTTGTGCGTTGTCCGGATATCCTGGCGTCGGTAGCGGCGCTCGATACCGGGCCATTCACGGTCGGTTTCGCGGCGGAAACTGAAAAGGTTGATGACTACGCGCGTTCAAAGCTCGAGAAGAAGAAGCTCGATATGATCATCGCCAACCGTGTCGGCGACGACTGCGGTTTTGACACCGACGACAATTCGGTCAATGTCTTCTGGACGGATGGTGAACGTCGCTTTCCAACAGCTCGGAAATCGGAGCTGGCGCGAAACCTGATTGAACTCGTCGCACAACGCTTCTATGCTGCCCGCGGTACTGATACGCAGCCCCGGCTGACGGTCGTTTCGAACATCGAATAAAGGACAGCAATGCGATCCATTGAATTGAAGATTCTCGACCCACGCGTCGGGGATTCGATCCCGTTACCGCACTATGCAACGGACGGTTCGGCCGGCCTCGACATGCGCGCGTGCATCGACGAAGCCCTGACCGTGAACCCCGGCGATACGGTGCTCGTGCCCACGGGCCTGGCAATTCATGTTGCCGACCCTGCACTCGCCGCTGTGCTCCTGCCGCGCTCGGGTCTGGGGCACAAACACGGGCTCGTGCTCGGGAACCTGACAGGCCTGATCGATTCGGATTACCAGGGACAGGTGTTCATATCATGCTGGAATCGTGGCCGCGACGCCTACGAGGTCCAGCCGGGCGAACGCATTGCACAAATGGTTTTCGTCCCTGTCGAACAGGTCCAATTCGAAGTAGTGGAAGAGTTTGATACCAGCGACAGAGGTGCTGGTGGATTCGGTCACTCTGGAACGGCTTGACGCTTACTCAATTCCCTTCAGAATCTTGAAGCGCGCGATGTCACCATCGAAGCGTTCGATAATCTGTTTCTCGTCATTCTCGTACTTCGTCAGGTTGCGCTGATGGCGAGAAATCGTGTCCTTGGTCTTACGCAGATTCTCAGCAAGACCTTCGTCGATCATCGGGGCTTTGCTGTCCGTGTTGTACGGCTGGTAGCGGGATGCGTCGTTGCGAAGCTTCTGTAGCCGGGTTTCGAGATTGCGCAGATACAACTCCGTCACTCGCGTCTGGGCCTGGAAAAGCTCGACTCGCCGGTCACGGTGCATCTCGATTTCATCGACGGAAAGGTAAGTCGCCAGCAGGGCCCGGTCCGCTCGAACCTGTAGCTCTTGTGCAACGCGGAGTTCGTTTTCTTTACGCTCCTGTTCCAGCTGCTCGGCCGTCTTTTTGCCCTCGAGGTTGTCGATGGTAACGCCACGATCGTTGAGTACATCTTTCGGGTGATCGGAGGCGTCGACTGGAATCTTGTCGCTGAAGAAGACGTTGCCGTCTTCGTCCACCCACTTGTAGACCTTCTGCTCGTCCCGGGCCAGGACCGAGGAGCTCAGGGTGACAAGCGCGACTGTGAGGATGAATTTCCGCATAGCTAGAATATGCCAGTAAATCTGCGATTTGACCGGGACTGGTTCTCGTTATTGCAGCTTAATCCGGTTTTGGCGCGCTGTAAAATTGGCTCGATTGCTCAAAATTCAGTAACTTACGAGATAACGCCATATTGCTTGCGGTAAGCCAGCACCGGATCAAGGTACTGCTCGTATTCGCTTGATTCTTCAAGAATATCGATCAGATCATCGAGCTGAACGATGCTGATGACAGGAATGTCGAGTGATTGCCTGAGTTCCTGGACGGCTGAAAGCGCGCCCTGGCCGCGTTCCTGGCGATCGAGCGAAATCGCGAGCCCCGCAATTTCCGCGCCAGCCCCGGAGATGATCTGGTAGGCCTCACGCACCGCTGTGCCGGCTGTGATGACATCGTCGACGATCATTACCTCACCTGATAACGGCGCCCCGACAATACTGCCGCCCTCACCATGCGCTTTGGCTTCCTTCCTGTTGAAGGAGTAAGGCACGTCGATATCGTGATGTTCCGCCAGCGATGACGCGGCGAGGGCAGCCAACGGAATTCCCTTGTAGGCGGGCCCGAAGATCATGTCGAAACGAACGCGCGATTCGGCAATGGCCGCGGCGTAATACCGCCCGAGTTTGGCCGCGGCATACCCGGTGTTGAAGAGGCCCGCGTTGAAAAAGTAGGGACTGACCCGTCCGGACTTCAGTGTGAACTCGCCGAATCGAAGGACACCGAGTTCCAGTGCGAGCTCGATGAATTCTCTCTTGTAACCACGCATGCGATGGCTCTTCTGTATGATTGCCGCGACGGATCGGAGTATGACACAGGAGACTGGATTTGTTTCGCGTAATCAGCCTGAATGCCAACGGCATTCGGGCAGCAGCCCGGAAGGGTTTTTTCGAGTGGATGGCAGAGCAGGATGCCGACGTTATCTGTATTCAGGAAACCAAGGCGCAGGTGCATCAACTGACCGACGATACATTCTCGCCGTCAGGCTATCACTGCTATTACGAAGACGCCGAGAAGAAAGGCTACAGCGGCACTGCGATTTACACGCGGCACGAACCAAAAAAGGTCGTCCACGGCTACGGCGATGGAGAATTCGACAACGAAGGCCGCTACCTTGAAGTGCAGCTGGGTGGCATCAGCGTCGTGTCACTTTACCTGCCGTCCGGTTCGTCGAAAGAGGAACGGCAGATTGCCAAGTACCGCTGCATGGATTCGTTTGGCGAGCACCTCAGGAAACTCCAGCGCCGCCGCTCCGAGTACATTATTTGTGGCGACTGGAACATTGTGCACAAAGAAGAAGACATCAAGAACTGGAAACAGAACCAGAAGAATTCGGGCTGTCTGCCCGAAGAGCGCGCCTGGCTCGACAAGGTGTTCGGTGAATATCGCTATACAGATGCATTTCGTGCGATTGACCAGGAGCCCGAGCAATACACTTGGTGGTCGAATCGTGGACGAGCATGGGACAACAATGTTGGGTGGCGTATCGACTACCAGGTTGTCACGCCGGGCATGAGCGACAAGGTTCGGCGCACAGAGATCTATAGGAAACAGCGCTTCTCAGATCATGCACCGCTAATCATGGATTACGATTGGTCGCATGACGGGTAGTACGTTCAAAGAAGCGATTCTCAACCGGCGGATGTTGATCTGCGTCTTCACGGGTTTTACATCCGGCCTGCCGTTGTACCTGCTAATCCAGCTGGTTCCCGCCTGGCTGAGGTCCGAAGGTGTGGGCCTCGCAGAAATCGGTTTTTTCGCACTGATCGGGTTTCCCTATACCTGGAAGTTTGTCTGGTCGCCGGTTATGGATCGATTCACGCTGCCGTTCCTCGGACACCGACGTGGCTGGATGCTGCTCACACAGGTCGCCCTGATGGTATCCATTGCCGCGATGGGATTCATACAGCCAGCGCTGTCAATCTGGGCAGTTGCCTACCTCGCGGCGGCGGTCGCCTTTTTCAGCGCTAGCCAGGACATTGTCCTTGACGCTTATCGGCGTGAACTGCTTCCGGATGCCGAGCTTGGTCTGGGCAATGCGATTCACGTACAAACCTACCGGCTGGCCGGATTGGTTCCTGGCTCGCTCGCATTGATCCTCTCTGATTTCCTGCCGTGGCACACAGTTTTTGTTGTGGTCGCCGCGTTCATGCTGGTTGGCATTGGCCTAACCCTGGTCGTCGATGAGGCGATCGCCGAGCCATCCCCGCCCAAGACAATGCGAGAGGCTGTGATCGAGCCGTTTCGTGAATTCCTGGATCGCAAGGGTGCTCAGGCAGCGGCATTGATTCTCGCGTTCCTGTTCTTCTACAAACTCGGTGACAGCATGGCAACCGCCCTGCAGACCCCGTTCTTCATCGACATGGGATTCAGCCGCACCGAGATCGGGTCCGTTGCGAAGTTTGCCGCATTGGTGGCCAGCATTTTCGGTGGTCTTTTTGGCGGTGTCGTCATGATCAAGCTGGGTATCAATCGTGCCCTGTGGATTTTTGGATTCGTACAAATCGTGAGTATTCTTGGCTTCGCATTGCTCTCGGTGGTTGGCGATAATCTGTGGATGCTTGGCGCAGCGAACGCGTTTGAGTATCTCGGTGTCGGGCTGGGTACAGCGGCCTTTGTCGCGTTTATCGCACGGACGACAAATCCTTCATTTGCAGCCACTCAGTTTGCGTTGTTCACTGCCTTGGCTGCGGTGCCAAGGACCGTGGCCAATTCAGTCACCGGCCTTATCGTTGAGCAGGTCGGCTGGACCAACTTCTTCTTCCTGTGCACCGCACTCGCAATACCCGGCATGCTGTTGCTCTTCAAGATAGCGCCGTGGAACGAGGACACTGTGTGAGCGAGCAGGAGGTTGAAGTGGGCCGTCTTGACGAGCTTGATGACCCCGGTTGTCGCGAGTTCGCGATTGGCGATGGTGACTGGCCGTATCGGGGTTTCGTGGTTCGCAAAGGCGGGGATGTCTTCGCGTACCAGAACTTCTGCGTGCATGTCGGCCACCCGCTCAACTGGTCGCCCGACAAGTTCCTGACGAAAGACAAATCAGCGCTGATCTGCGCATCGCATGGCGCGACCTACGAAATCGAAACAGGTTACTGCTACGCAGGGCCCGGCAACGGCCGAACGCTGAAAAAGGTGGATATCGACGTGCGGGATGGCGTGATCTACGTCACGGGCCCAGACAGCATGTAGGAGCCCCTTCCTACGAATTATCCAGGAAGGCCAGTGGGTCGTGAAAGCCGCTCGGCATCTCGGAGTCCTTTCTGCCGACGTAGTCTTCGGGGTCCATGTCGACAGAGCCCGACCAGTCTTCCGGTGCGCTCACCTCCATCAGGAGTAACTCCGGCCAGCGTTCGATTTCGACCTCACTGATAGTGCCGTCAAACAACTGAATCTCGACGGTGGCGTCAGCCTCATCGATGGCGACTACTTCAAACAGCGTCCCGTTCGGTCTGCGGAACCACTTGCCGATAACTGGGTATTGGATTGCCATTTTCTGCGCCTCTCTGCCTTTTCTCTCCCCCTATCTAGTTATAGGTCATGTTGCGCCACTTGCAAGCCGCTAGCAACTATTGACCACTTTCTCAAAACACCGATCGCTTATTTCATGGCCTCTGCGCAGACCGCGACGCTCAAATTTCGTTTGCGGGCGCTCAAAAGGCTGGTCGCCCGCGTGCTCGCGAGTTTCAATGCACGTAAAACGATCCGACCGGGAAAGAACCTCGTCAATGTGTTCGGCGTAGTTGGCCCAATCCGTCGCCACATTGAGGGTTCCGCCATCAGCGAGCTTGTTCGCGATGAGGTCGACGAAATCGGACTGTACTATGCGACGTTTATGATGGCGCTTTTTGGGCCAAGGATCCGGGAAATAGAGGTTCACACGCGCCAATGAGTCGGCCGGCACCTGGTTCGTCAGCACGTCGACCGCGTCGTGCGCGACAACCTTAAGGTTCTGAATGCCGGCGTCTTTTGCCTTCAGGAGGCAATGCCCCACGCCGGGCTCGTGCACTTCAATGCCGAGAAAATCCTGGTCGGGATTGGCTGCCGCCAGCTCTACGAGGGATTCGCCATTGCCAAATCCAATTTCCACCACCACGGGCGCTGTTCGTTTGAACAGCTCGTCGAAATCGATTAACGATTCGTCATAGTCGACCCCGTAGTCTGGCCACAACTCGTCCAGCGCGCGTTCTTGCGACGGCGTAATCCGCCCGGCGCGACGCACAAAGCTACGGATGGTTCGCCTGGCGGGAGCCTCGTCGTTCCTGCCGGTCATCGGGACCTGCGGCGTTTGGGAAAGGTGATAGGACTCGTCTGCCGGGGCCGACGGCCCTCTTTATCCGCATAGAACTTCCGGCAAAACTCGAGATCGACTTCGGGGGCACCAGTGAGGTCGAAACGCGGCCCGATGCCGACTCGTTTGGTCCGGAAATCCAGGAAGCCGAGATAGACGGGCACGTTGGCACCCTGGGCGATGCGGTAGAAACCGGTTTTCCAGCCAGGCGTCTCCTTGCGCGTGCCCTCCGGGGCCAGGCCGAAGTAGAACGACTCCTCAGTCCGGAACATCTCGATAGCCTGGCTGACTGCGGACCCGGAATGACGTCGGTCAAGGTCGATACCGCCCAGCGCGCGCAGTATCGTGCCGAGCGGAAACCAAAACAGCGAATGTTTGGCGAAGAAATGAACGTCCAGACCCACTGCGACTTTATAGACAAGCGCCCAGAATCCATCCCAGTTCGATGTGTGTGGTGCCGCGATGATGACGGCTTTGGGAACGTCCAGGTCGCCGCCCACTGCGGTCCAGCCGCATATGCGAAGAATCAGTTTGGCAAGGTTTTGGAGCATTTACAGATCTCAGGCGCGGTGGCTGCATTCAGGCCGGTTAGCCACCACTTGACTCTCAGCCTCGCCGTCACTTTCTTCATGGACGCGCGATGTAAGCGGAAATTACGCCCGCACCCAGCAATGCCCAGCCGAGCCAGGGCAGCGAGCCGAGTGTCATGACCAGCGCCCCGGCGAGAACGCTTGTCGCCGCTGCCGCAAGCCAGTAACGCTGGCGTCGCTGTTCTTCGAGTTGGACTTGAATGATCTTGAGCTCGGGAGACTGCAGGTTGAAGCGAATACGGCCCTCAGCGACCTGTTCACCGAGGTGGTTCAGAATCGCCGGGAGTTCGCGCAACGCGTCGCGCAGCTGCGGCAGGTTATCGCGCACATCCTTGAGCATTGCACGCCCACCCACCTGCTCATCCATCCATTGCCTGAGCACGGGATGTGCGGTCTCCCAGAGATCGAGTTGCGGGTAGAGCTGGCGCCCGAGGCCTTCGATGTTGAACAGGGTCTTGTGCAGCAGGATCATCTGCGGCTGAATTTCGACGTCGAAGCGCTGTGCGACACGGAACAGGCGCATTAGTACCTGGGCGAACGAAATTTCGGCGAGCGGCTTGTTGAAAATTGGCTCGCATACAGTGCGGACTGCGGCCTCGAGCTGATCGACGCGCGTGCCTGGCGGCACCCACCCCGAATCGAGGTGCAGTTTCGCGATACGAAAGTAATCGCGGTCAAAAAACGCCAGGAAATTTTCTGCCAGGTAGCGTTGATCTTCAGGACTTAGCGTGCCGACGATGCCGAAATCGACGGCCGCGTACCTGGGCCGCTCGGGATCATTGTGCAGGACAAAAATATTGCCGGGATGCATGTCGGCGTGGAAGAAGTTGTGTCGGAACACCTGCGTAAAAAAGATCTCGACGCCGTTTTCGGCGAGCACCTTGATGTTGGTGCCGTCCTCGCGCAGCGTATCCATGTCGCTGATCGGTGTGCCGAAGATGCGTTCCTGCACGAGCACCTCGGGTCGGCAATAGTCCCAGTAGATATCGGGAACGTACAACATGTCCGATCCCTGGAAGTTGCGCTTGAGCTGAGCTGTATTAGCGGCTTCACGCATCAGGTCGAGCTCATCGAGAATCGTGTGCTCGTATTCGTCAACGATTTCGAGCGGCCTTAGACGCTTGCCATGTTCCCAGTAGCGATCGGCCAGCCCCGCGAGCATGCGCAGGACGCCAAGATCGCGCTCGATCTGTTCTAGAACGCCCGGGCGCAGAACCTTGACGATGACCTCGGTGCCGGCCTTTAATTTGGCCGTGTGAACCTGGGCGATGGATGCCGCTGCGAGCGGTTCGGTATCGAAGCGCTCGAACACGTCTTCGACCGTTTCACCGTAAGCGTCATTGATAATCTCAATAGCCTGTTCCGCCGGAAACGGCGGGACCGCATCCTGCAGTTTGGCGAGTTCGTCGGCGATGTCGGCGGGTAGCAAGTCTCGGCGTGTCGAGATCGCCTGACCGAACTTGACGAAGATCGGTCCCAGCTCCTCGAGCGCAAGCCGAATTCGCTCGCCAAGTGGCGCAGAACTGTCGCGGCGTCGCGGTACCAGGTAGAAGAAGAAACGTAAGGGACGCAACAGGTGCGTTTCCTTGATGATGTCATCGAGCCCGTACTTTACGAGTACGCGCTGGATGGTCAGCATGCGGAAGAGCGTACGACGGTTCGACATCTCAGCGCTCGCTCAGCAGATGGTTCAAGCGGGCCTCAAGGCGATCAACATCGTCGCGCAGTGTGCTTACATTGTCTGAAAAACGATCCACTTCGTAGCGACTCGGGACATCACGGCTTTCTTCCTGCAGGTATTCGCGAATATTTGCACCCATGGTTGACCGCGCATTACGGCCCCAATCGCCTACGCCACGTGCGAATTCGCCGAGCCGATGTGCAACGACATCGCCGACAACGTTCGAGAGCTCTTCTTCGACATCCGGTTTCGCGTAGGTCAGAAGTTTGTGGAAGTTTTCGGCAATATGAGCGTCGCCCGTCAACTCGAGTGAGCCATCACGCAGGGCACTGGTGCCCGCTTCGCCAGTCATGCGGGCTAACGTCAGCAGGGAGCCACTGATCACAACGTCCGGTTCGGCGTCGCAGTCGGTCGTGAGTTCGAGTTCGTCCTCGCCAACGATAAACCAGGCGGCCAGCGCCGTGTTCTGCACACGAACGGCGACAACCGCGCCGGCGAGTTTTTCGCAGAGCTCGCGCGCAGGTGTCGTTGCTCGGATGTTGCGATTGAGCAAACCGGCGACCGGGCGGAGTGCAGATTCGAGCGGGTTCATCGCTTCAGATCCGGTAGCCGATGTGCAGCGCTACGATGCCAGCTGCAAGGTTGTGATAGCGGCAGCGCTCAAAGCCCGCCTCTTCCATCATCGACTTGAGCGTTTCCTGGTCAGGGTGCACGCGAATCGACTCGGCAAGATACTGGTAGCTATCGGCGTCATCTGCGACCAGCTTGCCGAGTGTCGGCAGCACCTTGAACGAGTAGAGGTCGTAGGCGGGCTTGACCGCCTTATTGGGTTCGGAAAACTCCAGGATCATCGCTTTGCCGCCCGGCTTGAGAGTGCCGAACATCGAGCGGAGGGCGGCGTCCTTGTCGGTAACGTTGCGCAGGCCAAACGCCATGGTGATGCAGTCGAAAGTTTCGTTCGCAAACGGCAGCGCCTGCGCGTCGACCTGTGCGATCGAGAGGTTCCCGGCGACGCCGGCGTCGATAAGACGGCTGCGTCCCTGCTTGAGCATGGCAGCGTTGATGTCCGCAAGAATGACATGCCCCTGCGGACCTACCTTTTTTGTGAACTTGCGTGCGAGGTCGCCCGTGCCGCCGGCAAGATCGAGAATGACGTCTCCGGGCCGTACCGCGGCCTGGTCAATTGTGAATCGTTTCCACAGGCGATGAAGGCCGGCCGACATCAGGTCATTCATCACATCGTAGCGACTGGCGACCGAATCGAAGACGCCACGCACCATCCTCGCCTTATCGTCCGAGGCGACGGACTGGTAGCCGAAATGAGTCGTATTGTCGGAGTCCTGCTTGGCCATTCTTCTTGCTCTCGTCCGGCAGGCGAGGATACCGGAAATAAGGTGTCAGTCACCCTATTTCCATATTCTAACTCTGGGTAGCCGTAATTCCCGCAGGAAATAGCGTCACTGACACCCTGTTTGTTAGAGGATGTATCTGCTGAGGTCCTCGTCGCGCGATAGTTCGGCGAGGTGACTGTCCACGTAGCCCGCGTCTACGTTGAGCTTCAGGCCGCTCTTGTCCGAAGCCTCGAAGGAGACCGTCTCCAGCAGGCGCTCCATCACCGTGTGCAGGCGGCGCGCGCCGATGTTCTCTGTATTCTCGTTAACGTGATACGCGATCTCTGCGATGCGCCGGACGCCGCTTTCCGCAAAACTCAGCTCAACTTCTTCAGTAACCAGCAACGCAGCGTATTGCGATGTCAGGGAGGCGTCAGGCTCGGTCAATATCCTCACAAAGTCCTCCGTCGTCAGGGACTTCAACTCGACGCGAATCGGTAATCGGCCCTGCAGCTCGGGGATCAGGTCCGATGGCTTCGAGACGTGGAACGCACCGGACGCGATGAACAAAATGTGGTCGGTTTTGACCATTCCGTACTTGGTGTTGACGGTCGATCCTTCGACGAGCGGCAGCAAGTCACGCTGCACTCCCTCGCGCGAAACGTCCGCGCCCTGCGTTTCAGAGCGCCGCGCTACCTTGTCGATCTCGTCGAGGAACACGATGCCGTGTTGCTCGACCGCTTCAAGCGCCTGCGTCTTGAGTTCTTCCTCGTCCACCATCTTGGCCGCTTCTTCGTCGGTCAGGTGGCGGAGTGCGTCCTTGACCTTGAGTTTGCGGGTTTTCGATTGACTACCGCCGAGATTCTGGAACATGCCCTGAAGTTGACTGGTCATTTCCTCCATTCCGGGAGGCGCCATGATCTCGACACCCACAGGCATAGCCTGGATGTCGATCTCTATTTCCTTGTCGTCGAGCTTGCCCTCGCGGAGCATCTTGCGAAATTTCTGGCGGGTGTCGGAATCGGCCGGTTCGGCGTCGGTTTCCTGCGTGAATCCCACGCTGCGGGACGGCGGGGGCAGGAGGGCGTCTAGTACCCGCTCTTCCGCTGCGTCTTCGGCGCGGAAATGCACCTTGGACATCGCGCCTTCGCGAGTCATCTTGATTGCGACATCCATCAGGTCACGAATGATGCTGTCGACCTCGCGCCCCACGTAACCCACTTCGGTGAACTTGGTGGCCTCAACCTTTATAAAAGGCGCTTTGGCGAGACGCGCGAGACGTCGTGATATTTCAGTTTTGCCGACACCGGTCGGACCGATCATCAGGATGTTCTTCGGCGTAATCTCGCTGCGCAATGGCTCATCGACCTGCACCCGCCGCCAGCGATTACGCAACGCAATGGCGACAGCCCGCTTGGCCTCATCCTGGCCGACGATGTGTTTGTCCAGTTCCTGGACGATTTCTCTGGGGGTCATTTGGGACATAAAATGAATCGCGGCCAGTGGCCGCTCCTACAGTTCTTCTACAGTTATGTGTTGGTTGGTATAGACGCAGATGTCGCCCGCGATGCCGAGCGCCTTCTCAACGATGTCGCGTGCCTCGAGTTCTGTGTTGCCGAGGAGCGCAAGCGCCGCGGCCTGGGCAAAGGGGCCGCCGGAACCGATCGCCATGAGATCGTTTTCGGGCTCAATGACGTCGCCGTTGCCCGTCACGATGAACGATTTTTCATCGTCGGCGACACAGAGCAGGGCCTCGAGCCGGCGCAGGCGCCGGTCTGTCCGCCAGTCTTTGGCGAGCTCGATCGCGGCACGCGTCAGGTTGCCGTACTGCTCGAGTTTCGACTCGAACAGCTCGAACAGCGTGAATGCATCGGCCGTGCCGCCAGCGAATCCCGCAATAACCCGGCCGCCTGCCAGCTGCCGCACTTTGCGTGCATTGCCCTTCATGACGGTGTTGCCCATGCTGACCTGACCGTCGCCGGCGATGGCGACCTTGCCATTGCGGCGGACCGAGACAATGGTTGTCCCTCTGAATTGTTCCATCGTTTATTCCTGCTGCTGGGCCCTGATGACATCGCGGCCGTGGCCGCTCCTACCCCTTCTTTCTTCGGGCGCGTGGATGGGTTTGGTCGTAAATTTGGGCGAGATGCTGGAAATCAAGGTGCGTGTACACCTGGGTTGTCGAAATATTGGCGTGCCCCAGCAATTCCTGGACGCCGCGCAGGTCGTGACTCGACTCGAGTACGTGCGTCGCGAACGAATGCCTGAACAGGTGCGGGTAGACGTTTGCGTCGATCCCTTGTTGTTTGGCCCAGTATTTGACCCGGGACTGCACGGACCGCGTACTGATGCGGCTCCCTCGATTGCTGACGAACAGGGCCCGTTCATCAGCGTTGGCCATATCCGCACGCGTAATCGTCCATTGTCGCAACGCTTTTAATGCCATCCGTCCCACCGGAACTATACGATCCTTGTTGCCTTTGCCTGTTACGCGCACGGTTGCATCGTGCACGTCGACATCGCCAAGGTTGAGGTCGGTCAGCTCGGCAAGGCGCAGGCCCGATGAGTACAGGAGCTCGAGAATGGCCCGGTCACGGTCGACAATCGGCCCGTCACCCTGGATCTGCAGCAGTCGGGCCATGCGGTCAGCGTCGAGATTGTCGGGCAGGCGTTTGCTGCCCTTGGGTGCTGACACCGAGGTGATGGGGTTCTTGCCGACTTCGTTCTCGCGGATCAGGTAGCGAAAGAATGTGCGAGCCGCGGACAGGCGGCGCTGGATGGTTTTCCCGCCCAGGCCCTTGCGGAAACATGCCGCCGCGTACGCTCTGACATGCTCGCTGTCGAGGTGTCGCCACTCGTCGACGCCGGATTGCTCGCAGTAGTCGGCCAAAACTTCAAGGTCTCGGCGGTAGTTCTTGCAGGTCAGTGGCGACAGGCGACGCTCGAATTCGAGATGCCGGATAAAGCGGTCGATCCAGCTGGCGTCATTCATGGGATCAGGTCCCTAGAAGCGCTTCAGCGATCCTGTGACGAGATCGCCCAGACGCGCCAGGAAGTCGAGGCTCATGCCCGGGTGGAAGCGATCGCTATCGGTGCTGCCAACGGCGAGAAAACCAATCTCGGCGCCGTCACCCATTTCGCCCAGCGGCACGAGTGCAGCAGAGCCAATCTCATCAGCATCGCCGTGGAACAGGAATTCGCGCTGCGAATCCCGAATCTTGCCGCAGCGAGGGGTCGTTCCGCCGAGGAAGGTGCCGAAGGGCTTGAGCGCCGCGTCGTCCTTCCTGATAACCCTGAAGAACCGCCCCGCATTGATATCCTCGAATGACTCGGGATCGCCAAACAACACGAGCACCGCATGGTCGGCATCGAATCCCGATCGCATGGCCTCCTCGATCACAGCGACGGTCCTGTGCAGGTCCCTGGCGTCGAGCAATTGCATGGTTAATTCGTGAATCCTGGCGCCCAACGAATCATTGGCGCGCGCGACCTCGATGAGTTCTTTGAGCTGGCGCTCAAGCTTGAGGTCCTTCTGCCGCAAAACAGCAACCTGCCGCTCCACCAGCGAGACGGCACCGCCGCTGGCGTGTGGGAGGTTCAGTGAACTGAGCAATGTTGAATGGCGCTCGAAAAAGTCGGGGTGCGCTGCCAGGTAGTCGTGGATTGACTGTTCTGAGAGTTCCTCTTCGACAAATTCCGCTTCGGCTTGCGTGCTCATAAATCCATGATTCCTTTAGAAATGTATTCGGCGTTTCCCGTGAGCCAAACCAGCTCCGAACCACCGCGCCAGCTTACCACGAGTTGGCCGCCGGGCAGTCGAACGTTGACCGATTCGCCGAGCAGCCCGAGCATCTGTCCCGCAACGGCGGCGGCGCAGGCTCCTGTGCCGCATGCGGCAGTTTCTCCAACACCGCGCTCGAACACTCGCAAATCCATGCTGCCACGATCACGAATTCGGGCAAAACCCACGTTAGCGCGTTGCGGAAAACGCTCGTGTCGTTCGATCAGGGGTCCAAGTTCAGCGACGGGAGCGGTATCCACATCATCGACATACAGTACGCAGTGCGGGTTGCCCATCGACAGCGCGCAAACAGAAAACTGCTCGTCGCCGACGGCCAGTTGATAACGCTCGGCGAGTTCGTCTGCCACAAATGGAATGGCAGCTGGTTCGAATTCAGGCACGCCCATGCTGACAGTGACGAGTCCGTCGTCGTCGACGCGAGCCTCGACGGGGCCGGCCGGGCTTTTCAATAGAAAAGATTGCGTATGACTGCTGTCATTCGCGAGAAAAGCCGCTACGCATCGCACGCCGTTGCCGCATTGTTCGACTTCCGAGCCATCGGCGTTGAAGACGCGGTAGGCCGCCGCAAAGGCGGAATCATGCGCCGACTCGACCCACATCAGCTGATCGAAACCGGGTCCGGCGGTCTCATCACCGAGCTCACGAAGTGTCTCGGGAGGCGGTGCCGGTGCACTGCCGTTTCGTTGATCGACCACGAGAATTTCATTACCCGTGCCGTGCATTTTTGTGTAGGCGACTTTCATGGACTTTTTCGGTTGGCGTCTGTAGTTTACATAAACCAGAAATCGAGCGAATCGAATTCGATCAACCAATAACCAATCTAACAACATTGCCCAGGAGAGGATCATGCGGCACATAATGGTTATGAATGCGAAGGGTGGTTGCGGGAAAAGCACCC
>JAACFG010000062.1 GCA_009937605.1 Gammaproteobacteria bacterium
CGCAGTGGACAACATACCCGAATCCATAGCCGCAGGCGTGTGAGGGTGTGTTGTCCGCTGCGATCGACATGCGAAAGTTTCAACTGGTTCGCACTCGGTGCGAACAACCTGCTGAGAGACTGCCTCTAATCGTCAGACGGCTCGTCGGTGAACTCGGCGGTCGCCTGTCGCTCCCGGTTGACGATGAGCCGTGTCACGTCAGGTCGCGAGTAATGCCCCACGACGTCCAGGCTGTGTCGTTCCTCGAGTACGCGCGAGTGATCGATCTCCACGACACTGAGCGACTCTGACCCGGTTACGGGTGCGAGCACCCACTCGCCATCGGGTCCGGCTACGCACGAACCGCCGTCGGCCATTAGGTCGTCAGCCGACTCGAGGAGCAGATCGGCGTGCGGCAGCGCTGAGTCGATATCTTCCCGCCGCATCAGGCCTGAAACTGACACCACGAACGAGCGACTCTCCCGTGCGATGAACCGCGTGATGTCCTCGGTGTTGCGAACGCTGCCTGGCCAGATCGCGACGTGCAGGTCTTCACCCTGCGCATAGAGTGATGCGCGCGGCAGCGGTAGCCAGTTTTCCCAGCAATTGAGGCCTCCGACCGTGAACGGGCCCAGCTTGTGTGTGCGCAGCCCGTTGCCGTCCCCAATGGCCCAGACAAGACGTTCCTCGTGCGTCGGCATCAACTTGCGGTGAACGGACCGGACGGTGCCGGATTTGTCGACATAGACCATCGAGCAATAGAGGCTGTGGCCACCCCTGTTGGACGCGCGTTCCATGACGCCCAGGTAGACCGCGATGTCGAGCTCGCGCGCTGTTTCGCAAACGCGTTCCAGGTCACCATCCTCAATGCACACGCCCTGGCGCACATAGTGGGCGAACAGCTTCTTCTGCAGGTCGGATTCGAATTTCGCGCCTTCTGTGCGCTCGACCCAGAAGGGATATCCCGGTACCAGCGCCTCGCCAAAGGCGACGAGGTCGCATTTTCTCGCAGCAGCGTCGCTTATCCACGCGACGACTTTGTCGAGTGTTGCATCGCGTTGCAGCCACACCGGCGCGATCTGCGCCAGACCTATGATGATCGATGTTTCGGACATCCCTCTGCTCCGCGGCATAATATCGTCCTGACAAAAAAAGGGCGGCAGGAAAACCTGCCGCCCTTCGTACTTGCCGGTCCTAGTCCCAGTTCTTGCGGAACGTAACGCCCCAGGTCGCTGGTTCGGACGGGTAGGAATTCATGCTTCCCCGGTCGAGCAGCGGCGGATCGAACGAACCATTGTAGTAGCGCTCATCCAGAACATTACGGCCCCAAACAGAAACCGTCGAGTTCCACGCGTCGATGTCGACGCCGAGACGCAGATTCAGGATGCCGTATGCATCTTGCTCGGTCAGCGGATCCGTATCGCCGTCTGTCGTGGTCGCGGACGCATAAGCGTACTCTGCCCGGAAGAACATGTTGTTGTTGCCCATCGGGAAGTTCTGGTCCCAGGCGAGCATGAAGCGGTCCTCAGGGTTGTATGGCAGCGCCGCGCCAGTCCTGTCACAACTGCCGTCGCCGTTTGCGCCCGGATCCGGAGACAGCGTCTGGAATGGCGTCGCTTTCCAGCAAACCCCACGGACAAACGACGTGTATTCGCCTTCATTGTGTGCGTAGTAGCCCGTGATACTGGTGTTATCCATCACTTGCCATAGCCACTCGACTTCCAGGCCTTTAATCTCAAGGTCACCCGCGTTACGCAGGATGAATCCCTGGCCTTCGAAGGTATTCGACTGGAAGTCCTCGAATTCCGTCTGGTAGAGGGCAACAGAGAGCCTCATGCGATCGCCGATGTCACCCTTGTAACCGAGCTCGATCGATGTGGACGTCTCCGGGTCGAACAACTGCGAGAACAGGGGGTTATCCGGATCCGCCGGGTCGTATTCGAGGCGGTCAGTATTCGTGCCGCCCGACTTGAAGCCAGTGGAATAAGACGCGTAAAGCATCGCTTCATCACTCGGGAACCAGGATATCCTGGCCGTGCCGGTAACCTGGTCATCCGTAAGTGTCTCCGTCACGTCTGGCCGTGGCGCGAATGCCGGGACCTGGTAGGCAGCCCAACCCACGTTCGGCAGCGCGACAGCCAGTAACGGCGTGGGGTCAGGCGGGAATCCCTGCATGCCACCTTCCGCCCAGGCATTGAAGGCAAGGAGTGTTGCCCCAACCAAAGGCAGGTCCGGCCGCAGGAGGCCCGGATTGGTTTGCGTGTAGATCGCGTCGATGTCCTTTTCTTCTTCGGTGTAGCGTGCGCCAAGTGTCAGAGTGAGCGCATCAGTCATGGACCAATCGACCTGCCCGAATACGGCGTAGCCGCTATGATCCTGAGTGACAACATCGTTAGCAAATGTGCCGGCGGGGAAGGCCGAGGCACCCGGTGGGAAGGGCCCCATGCCCGCGCCATTAATGGCATCAGCAACCGCGGTTACGCCTTCCGTGAAGAACGTGAACGGTGGCAAGGCCTGCAGCATGTTATCGATGTCATAGAATGCCTCCAGGTCCTCGCCGGCCGTCGTGGTCGTATCGTTCTTGATCTCCTGGGCGAAATAATACGCGCCCACAACCCAGTTGCTGCTATCGCCGAACGTGCCGGCGAGACGTAGCTCCTGGGAAATCGACGTTTGCGTTGCGTCGTTCACGCGCGTCGCAATATCGGAATTCGTAAAGTCAACGTCGATAAAGTCGTAGGTGTCGAACGCGCGGTAGGCGGTGACCGATGTCAGCGTCGTATTGCCGATGTCCCAATTGAATTCGACCGACAGGCCCCGGTCTTCGTTCTCGGATTGAGGCGCGAAGTTGACGGCCGTCCTGTAGTCGTCCCAGTTATAGCCTTCAATCAGGGTCGGGAACGGTATGTCAACTTCCGGGAAAGGCGGTATGCCAAATGGACCAAATATAGCGTTCAATTGTGTAAACAAGGTCGTCGTAGGCAGTGGGTTTGGGTAGTCACGATCGGTAAGAACTACACCGCCGGTCAGCAGGCGCGCGAAATCCGGTCCGAAGTCACCCAGCGACGGATTGACCGCCGCGGCTGAAATCACGCTGTCAACACGCGACGTACCGATACAGCAGACTTCATCGATCTTGGAATAGTCAGCGATGATTCGCATATCGAAGTTGTCGCCATTGTCGTAGCCAAGCTGCATGCGAAGGCCAAGTCGATTGCGATCGTTGAACAGGTCCTCCTGGACAGTCTGCGTGGGTGCCGGGCCACTAAAGTCGTAGATGACATTGTCAACATATCCGTCACGTTTGGACGAGAAAACTGTGCCGCGAAATGCAAGATTGTCGGTCAGTGGAATATTGGCGGCACCTGACAGACGTTGCAGGCCATAAGCTCCGCCAGTCAACTCGAGAAACGCATCGGCACTGTCAGTGCTGGGCGCAACGGTTCGGACCTGGATGGCACCTGCGGCCGTGTTCTTGCCAAACAGCGTGCCCTGCGGACCTCGCAGTACTTCAACGGCCTGGACATCGACGAGTTCGTTTATCAGCGAGCTTTGTCGCGACCGATAGACATTGTCGACGTACAGGCCTACTGACGATTCAACGCCAAAGTTGTTGGATGTGGAGCCGATGCCGCGGATTGCGAAGTTTGAGGTTGTCGTCGTTTGACTGCCGCCAACAATCAGCCCAGGTACGTTTAACTGCAAATCGTACATGTCCTTGATCGCGGATGCCTCGATCTGTGCGCCCGAGATCGCCGTAATGGACACCGGGACGTCCATGATGTTTTCTTCACGTTTCTGAGCGACTACGACAATTTCTTCGAGAAGCGAAGTCTGTTCTTGCGCGCTTACCGGTGCGGCCAGTGCCAGGCCGATCAAAGGTAATGTAACAACGCGACCGAGATTGAGTATGCTGGTACCAATCGGTTTCATGTCTCCCCCTCCTGGGATGCATCTTAGTATCCCGGCAAGCATATCATGGTTTCGGGCATTGGAATTGTTCGATAAGCTTATGAAAAATACGTGGTTATCCCTATACATAACACGACCCTGGAGGCACCTATGCAAGGACTCATGATGGATACCCCGCTGCTGATCTCGTCGATCGCAAAACATGCGGAAATGTTTCATGGTGATCGTGAAATCGTGTCAGTCACGATGGACAATCCGAGACATCGGTGCACAGTGAGCGATGTCACGACGCGGGCCCGCAAACTTGCCAACGCGCTCGACAAACTGGGCCTCGATCAGGGTGATCGCGTGGCCACAATTGCGTGGAATGACTACCGCCACCTCGAGATTTACTACGGTGTCAGCGGCGCCGGTTACGTCTGCCACACGATCAATCCCCGCCTGTTCCCCGAGCAACTGGTTTTTATCATCAATCACGCCGAAGACCGGTGGATCTTTACGGACCTGATGTTCGTGCCGCTGCTCGAGAAGCTGCTGCCGCAGATTCCGAACGTAGAAGGTTTTGTCGTCATGACCGACGAAGCGCACATGCCGGAGACCGCTCTCCCCAATGCTGTGTGCTACGAAACGCTGATTGCGAACGAATCGTCGGACTACACATGGCCGGATCTGGATGAGCGCACCGCATCGGCGCTGTGTTATACGTCAGGAACCACCGGGGACCCGAAAGGTGTCTTGTACGATCATCGTTCCACTGTCTTGCACGCGTACGCCAGCGTCGCACCCGATGTCATGAACCTGTCGAGCAGCGATTGCCTGCTGCCGGTCGTGCCCTTGTTCCACGTCAATGCGTGGGGCATTCCCTACTCGGCCCTGATTACGGGTGCCAAACTCGTGTTCCCGGGACCGAAAATGGGTGACGGTGAGGCACTTTACGAGTTGATCGAGTCTGAAGAGGTCAACCTGGCCCTCGGTGTGCCCACGGTGTGGCTCGGCCTTCTGCAGTATTGCGAGCAGGCTGGAAAAATACTGAATTCACTGGATAGAACGGTCATCGGAGGGGCCGCTGTGCCGCGCGCGATGATCGAGCAGTTCAAGAAGGTCCACGACGTGCGGGCGGTGCAGGGATGGGGTATGACGGAGATGAGCCCGCTCGGTACGGCGAACTCACCGAAGTTCGGCTCCGAATCGATGAGCGAGGACGAACAGCTGGACCTTGCGACCAAGGCAGGGCGGGGCATCTTTGGCTGCGAACTGCGCATCGTCGATGACGAAGGCACCGAGTTGCCGTGGGATGGCGTTGCCTATGGCGCCTTGCAGGTCCGTGGACCCTGGATTTGCAGCGACTACTACAAGCTTGAGGGCAGTGCCGGTACTCACACCGAGGACGGCTGGTTTGACACTGGTGACGTCGCGACGATCGACCCTCGAGGCTACATGGCGATTACCGACCGAACCAAGGACGTGATCAAGTCAGGTGGCGAGTGGATCAGTTCAATCGAACTCGAGAATACGGCAATGGGACATCCGGCCGTGGCTCAGGCCGCCGTTATCGGGGTGTCCCATCCGAAGTGGACTGAACGGCCGTTGCTCATCGTGGTCAAGGCTGAAGGTCAGGACATCGAAAAGGAAGAAATGCTGGCCTACTTCGACGGCAAGGTTGCGACCTGGTGGATACCCAATGATGTCGCTTTTGTCGACGAACTGCCCCACACAGCGACGGGGAAGGTCAAGAAGATTGAATTGCGCAAGCAATTCGCCGACTATGCGTTTCCTGATTGAGTACCCTGTCTTGAGGAAATTCCATGGGTGACCCCCTGCGCCTTTACGGGCTGAATGCGCTGGTGCTGAATGCCGGCAGCGGTGTTGGCGAGGCAATCGCGAGAACATTGATCAAGCACGGCGCGACGGTCATTGCAGCCGATACAGCCAACAGCGGTGTTGATCGGCACTACCGTTCGGTGAAAGGGATCACCGGAGTGGTCGCAAGCCTGACAGACGCGGATCGCCTGAGGGAGTTGGTTGAGCATTCGGTCGAGACAATGGGAGGCCTCGACATCATCGTGAATGATTTTCCGCTGCGGCAGGATGCGCCGCTCGAAAAAGCCGATGAAACCCTGGAGAAATTGCTGCAATCGCGGGCGACTCTGACGATGGCCGCGTGCCGCGCTGCATTGCCGCACCTGAAAAAGAGTCCGGCAGGACGAATAATCAACATCGGATTCCTGCGGAGTTGTTTCGCGGCGAATGGCGGCACGGCCAATGCCCGCGCCGAACAGGATCTTGCCAACCTGACTCGTGCGCTTGCGGCAGAGACAGGTGAATTCGGAATCACGGCCAACTACATTCAACCCGGCGCGGTGATGACGCCAGCCAGCCGCGAAGTCTTCCGCAAGGACAAGGCACTGCGCGATCACTGCATCAAGAGTTCGGCCGCACGCCGCGTGGGCGAACCTGTGGACGTAGCGAAAGTCGCCCTGTTTCTTGCGAGCGATGACGCCGTGTTCGTGAGTGGCACGGGCATTGCTGTCGACGGCGGTCGAACGAGCGATTGATGGACACGGTCCTCGACGATCTGATTGCACTGCTCAAGCTTGAGCGGATCGAAGAGAATATTTTCCGCGGCGCCAGCCGCGACATCGGCAGTCCGCAGGTATTCGGTGGGCAAGTGCTTGGCCAGGCCCTGTCCGCGGCGCAGCACACGGTCGAGGGCAGGGTGGCTCACTCGCTGCACGCTTACTTCCTGCGTCGCGGCGACGTCGATGCGCCGATTATTTATGACGTTGACCGAGCTCGGGACGGCGGCAGTTTTTCGAATCGTCGCGTTGTTGCCATTCAGCACGGACGCCCGATACTGAACCTGGCCGCGTCGTTTCAGACGCCCGAGGAAGGTCTGTCGCACCAGGCGGAAATGCCCGACGTGCCGGCGCCCGATGGGCTGAAAGACCTGACGCATCTCGCTGCCGACGTACTCGACACAATTCCCGTGAAACTACGGCGTTTTATGACCGACGCGCGGCCGTTTGATTTTCGGCCTGTGGAGACGTTGAACTTCAATGAACCGAAGAAGTTGCCGCCCTACAAGAATGTCTGGATCCGCGCCGTCGATTCCTTGCCCGACGATACGGCGTTGCACCAGAACCTGATGGCCTACGTATCCGATTTCGAATTGCTCGCAACATCGACACTTCCCCATGCGCTGCCCTTTACACGCGGCACGGTTATTCTCGCCAGCCTCGATCACGCCCTGTGGTTCCATCGGGCATTTCGCATGGACGAGTGGCTGTTGTATTCGATGGAGAGTACCAACGCTTCAGGTGCGCGGGGTTATGCGCGTGGAAAGTTCTTCAGGCAGGACGGAACGCTCGTTGCGTCAACGACGCAGGAGGGCTTGATTCGAGTGATCGACCCGAGCAGGGTCAGGAAACGCTCAGACCCTCGCAAGCAGGTCTGAGTTAAACCGCTCAGCATTCTTCACATATACGTCGGCAGACCAGCGAACCTGGGCGATTTCTTCCTCGCTTAGTTGGCGTACTGCCTTGGCTGGCGCGCCCAGGATCAGTGAGCCGTCCGGAAACGTCTTGTTCTCGGTTACGAGCGCGTGTGCGCCAACGACGCTGTTATTGCCAATCTTCGCGCCGTTGAGCACTGTGCTGCCGATACCGATCAGCGAGTTGTCACCAATGGTGCAGCCGTGCAGCATGACTTTGTGACCGACGGTTACACCATTACCGACGACGAGTTCGATACCGTCGTCGGTATGCAGGACGCAACTGTCCTGGATGTTGCTGCGCTCGCCAACAACGAGCCAATCGTTATCACCACGCAGTACGCAATTGAACCAGACACTGGCTCTGTCCTTGAGTCGTACGCTGCCAATGATCGTCGCGTTGTCCGCTACAAAGTGACCGGTGCCCTCGAATTCCGGGGCACGGTCGCCGAGTGTGTAGATCACTGCGCTTTGCCCTGGGCAGCGACAGCGGCCGCAGCTTTGGCAATTTCCTCCGGATCACCCAGAAATTCCCGTGAGGTCGGTTTCAGGTTGTCATCGAGTTCATAGGCCAGCGGCACACCGGTCGGGATGTTGAAGCCCGTGATTTCTTCATCGGACACCTCGTCCAGCATTTTGACAAGCGCTCGCAGACTATTTCCGTGGGCGGCTATCAGGACGTTCTTGCCGGCCAGGAGGTCGGGTGCGATAACGTCGTTCCAGCACGGTAGTACGCGCTCGAGTGTGAGCTTAAGTGACTCGGCGCCCGGTAATCCCTCGATACCCGCGTAGCGAGGATCGTGAACCGGGTGATTCTCGTCGTCGAGATCCATATCCGGTGGTGGAATGTCATAGCTGCGCCGCCAGATATGAACCTGGTCGTCGCCGTATTTCGCTGCGGTTTCAGCCTTATTGAGGCCCTGCAGAGCGCCGTAGTGGCGTTCGTTCAGGCGCCAATCGCGAATAACCGGAATCCACATCAGGTCCATCTGGTCCTGGATGTGCCATAGCGTACGAATTGCGCGCTTCAGTACGGATGTGTAGGCGATGTCGAAGTCGTAGCCGAGGTCCCTGAGGAGCTTTCCGGCCGCGACCGCTTCCGCGTTGCCTTTCTCCGTGAGATCGACATCGTGCCAGCCTGTAAACAGGTTCTTGAGGTTCCAGTCACTCTGGCCGTGACGGCAGAGTACGAGCTTGCCAGCCATGTTTTCTCCAGTTTGTTGTTCGTTAGCTCGAAATCAGGTCTTTCAGTTCCTGCGCCGCGACCGAGAGCGTCGCAAAGTCGACCTCACCGCGGAGCTTCATCTCATCAAGGGTACGCTTGTAACGCGCGACCTCGGTTGCGTGGCTTTGCAACCATTTGTCGACGACCTCGCGCGGATCGCGTTTGCTGCGTGGCTTGATCTGGTTCAACGCCAGTTCGCGGCGCAGCCGGTAGATCTCCTCGCGGAGGTTACTGCGCGCCTGCGCCTGCCAGCGACCCTGAACCTCGAGGTCCTCGGCGGAATCGTGCAGCCAGAAGAGTCCCAGCTCGTCATTGAATTTCGCATACAGCCGCGCCGAATCGATGACGTCGCGTTTGCGTTCGGCGGCTACGTCAACGATATCCACCGCGGCGCGAGTCAAGGTGAGCAACGCGACGCTGTGCGCGAGTTTCTCGGGCACGCCCATGGACATCCATTCGACCTGCGCCTTCTGCATGCGCGCATGAGCCGCACGGGACACGTAGCTGCTGGATCGCTGGTACACACGCCGCATACCGTCCTTGAGGCGATCCACGGCCTTGACGATGTCGAGATCTTCGCCGTCTCGCTCGATGAGCCAGTAACAAACGTGGCGTAGCGTGCGACTGATATCGAACATCATGAGCATTTGCGCTTTCGCAGGGATGACGCTATCCAGGCCCTCGATCTCCTTCAACATCGGACGTGCGCGACAGATGATGCGCGCGACCTCATACGCGCGCGCAATCGTGATGATGCTGGCGCCCGTGTCAACCTGGGTGCGTTGAATGAACGCAGGGCCCATGCGATTGACGATATCGTTGGCTATCAGAGTCGCGAGAATCTGCCGGCTCAGACGGTGCACCGGAATCAGGTCCGAGTACCGTCTGCGCAGGACGTCAGGGAAGTAGCGCTGCGGGTCGATCTTCAGGAAATCCTCGAGATTCGCATTCGAAGCGATCAGACCGTTGTACAGATTGATCTTCGCGTAACTGAGAACAACGGCGAGCTCGGGACGCGTAAGACCCTGTTTTCGATTGCGCCGGTCCTCGATTTCGCCCTCGTCAGGCAGGAATTCAATGGCCCGGTCGAGTTCGCCGGTGCGTTCCAGGTCTGCGATCAATCGAGCCAGCTCATCGAGACGCTCGGCCGACTGCATCTCACTCATGCTGATTGCCTGGGTTTGCAGGTAGTTGTTGCGCAGCACGAGGTTTGCAACGTCATCGGTCATCGACGCCAACAGCTTATTGCGACTCTTGCGTGACATGTTCTTCTGCTTGGTCACCATGCTAAGCAGTATTTTGATGTTGACTTCGCGGTCCGAGCTGTCGACACCGCCCGAGTTATCGATGAAATCGGTATTGATGCGCCCACCGCATTGGCTGAACTCGACGCGACCGCGTTGCGTCAGGCCGAGATTGCCGCCTTCGCCGATGACCTTGCAGCGCAACTCATCGGCATTGACGCGAACCGCATCATTGCTGCGGTCGCCGACGTCTGAATGACCTTCGCTACTGGCCTTGACGTAAGTTCCGATGCCGCCGTTCCAAAGCAGGTCTACCGGCATCTTGAGAATCGCGTTTACCAACTCGTCAGGCTGCAACGAAGTGTCTTCGATATCGAGAAGCTTGCGCGTTTCGTTGCTGAGTCGAATGGTCTTGGCCTGGCGCGAGAAGACACCGCCACCTTTGGAAATCAGCGACTCGTCGTAATCGTCCCAGGTTGATCCTTTCTTGCGGAACAGGCGCTGTCGTTCCTTGTAGCTCGACGCCATATCGGGTGTCGGGTCCAGGAAGATGCGGCGATGATTGAATGCCGCAACGAGCTTGATCGTCTTTGAGAGCAGCATGCCGTTGCCGAAAACATCGCCACTCATGTCGCCAATACCCACAACGGTGAACGGGTCCGTCTGTGTGTTCAGACCCTGCTCATGGAAATGCCGTTTGACAGCTTCCCACGCGCCCTTCGCCGTGATACCCATCTTCTTGTGGTCGTATCCCGCCGATCCACCCGAGGCAAATGCATCGTCGAGCCAGAAGTCGTACTCCGCCGACAGGCTATTCGCAATGTCGGAGAACGAAGCGGTGCCCTTGTCCGCCGCAACAACCAGGTAAGGATCGTCCCCGTCGCGTCGCACGATTCCCTCGGGCGTAACGACGTCGTCGTCAACGACGTTGTCGGTCAGGTCGAGCAGGCCGCGAATGAACATCTTGTAGCAGTGCACGCCATTCGCGAAGATCGCATCACGATCGTCGGTGGGCGCTTGCTTCGGGAAGAAACCGCCCTTGGCGCCCGTTGGAATAATGACCGTGTTCTTAACGACCTGGGCTTTCATCAGGCCGAGCACTTCGGTGCGAAAATCCTCACGCCGGTCCGACCAGCGCAGGCCGCCGCGCGCGATATCGCCACCGCGAAGATGCACGCCCTCGACTTCGGGTGAATAGACGAAAACCTCGTACTTGGGTTTCGGCAGCGGGATTTCGGGTAGTTTTTCGGGGTCCAGCTTGATTGAAATGTAACTTTTCGGCTGGCCGTCGACGGTCTGGAAATAATTGCTGCGCAGCGTTGCTTCGATGCCACCGGCGAAGGCCGTCAGAATGCGATCCTCATCGACATTGCGGGCTTTGCGCAGGCCGCGCACAACTTTGCGACAAATTTCTTTTGTCTCGCGTTTGCGCCTGGCATTGGAGAGTTCGGGATCGAACTGCAGTTCGAACTGCCGAACCAGCGCTCTCGCAAGGTCGGAATGAGCGACCAGTACATCCGCCATGTAGGTCTGGCTAAACGGCACGCCGAGTTGCAGGATGTGCTTGGCATAGGTGCGGATCAGGGCAACCTGTCGCCAATCCAGCTCTGCAGTGACCACCAGGCGGTTAAGCTCATCGGCTTCTGCGTCGCCTGCGAGAACGGCCATGAAGCACTGTTCAAATCGCTCCGATACGGCTTCGACATTGATCGCCGTACCGCTTTCGTGCCGCAGGTGAAAGTCCTGGATCCAGAAAGACTGGCCTGACGCCAGCCTGGCTTCGTAGGGATGTTCCGTGTAGACAGCGCAACCCATCTCTTCCAGAACAGGCAGCGCGTCGGATAACGGGATCAGCTCATCGACGCTGTAGACGATGAAGCGCATGTCGCCTGCTTCGAGCTTCACGGACTCATACAAATCGACACTGCGAGGAATGCCGTCGCGCAACATGTCGTCGATTGTGCGAATGTCCGAGCAAGCTTCCTTCGGCAGCGTGTCTTCCTGGTATCCAGCCGGGAAGATATTGCCGTAGGCACGATACAGTCGTTCCCCTTCGTCGGAGCCGAACAAATCGAGCAACTTGGCGTGCATACGATCAGACCAGGTCACAATAAGCTCGGCCAGGTCCTGTTCAATCTTGTTAATACTGACGCGCGGCCGTTCTCCCTCGGGTGTCCGGACAATGATATGTACACGCGCCAGCGCCGACTCAGAAATCTGCACGGCCGAGTCGACAGAAATTCCACCGAACGCCTCTGTCAGCCGTTCCTCAATTTTGCGCCGGATCGCTGTTGTGTATTTTTCGCGAGGCACGAAGACCAGGCATGAGAAAAAACGTTTGAACGGGTCGTGCCGCAGGAACAGTTTGACGCGCTGACGGTCCTGGAGATTGAGAATTCCGACGGTCGTCCTCGTGAGATCCTGGATCGAGCTCTGGAATAGCTCCTCGCGCGGATACGTCTCGATGATATGCAGCAGGGCCTTGCCACGATGGCCAGACTCATCGACACGAGCGCGTTCGAACACCTTACGGATCTTGTGTCGGACGAGCGGGATCTGCATTGGGCTTTCGCTATACGCTATCGACGTCAGCAGGCCGATGAAACGATGTTCGCCGACAACATTTCCCTTGTTGTCGTAGATCTTGACGCCGACATAGTCCAGGAACGCTGAGCGATGCACCGTTGAACGCGAATTGGCCTTGGTGAGAATCAACCAGTCGCGCGAGCGCGTCAGGCGCTGCATTTCGGTCGTTAGTTCGGTCGGCTTATTCGCATCCTTGGTACGACTCAGGATGCCGAGGCCGGTCCCCTTCACCGGATTGAGGAACGTACGCGTGCCACGCTTCGATAACTTGTATTCGCGATAGCCGAGAAAAGTAAAGTGCTCGTCTTCCATCCAGTCGAGCAGAGCCTGGCTCTCAGTGCGCAGCAGTGGATCAGCACGTTTCGGGCCGTTCACCAACAGGTCGCGGGTTTCCCGCATGCGCTGGCGCATCTTGCCCCAGTCCCGCACCGCAACACGCACATCCGACAGGACTTTGTTGATTTCCTTACCCAGCAGCTTGAGCGCCTGTTCATCAGTTTCGCGGGTTACTGCAAATCGTATGAACGACTCGGAGTGCGCGTCATCATTTTCCGCGTCAACGACCGACAAGAGCTTGCCGGATTGGTCTCGTTTGACCGAAATAATCGGATGGACAGTAATGTGGACCGCCAGGTGTCGTCGATTGATCGCCGCTGCAACCGAATCGACGAGGAACGGCATGTCGTCGTTAACCATTTCCACAAAAGTAAACGCCGACGAGTAGCCGTGTTCTTTTTCACTGGCATTGAAGATTCGCAGGCACACCTGTCCCGGCTGCCGAACGGTACCGAAATCAAGTTGGTCGAGTGCTATACGCGCCATGATTTCCGGTGAGCGCCCGGCGAGATCTTCGTACGGCACGTCCACAAAGTACTGTTCGAGGTACCGCCTGATTTCTGATTTCTTAGTGAGAGAGGTGGTACTTACTTGCGACGCGAGGATGGCGTCGATGATGTCTTGTCGCTCATCGCCGCTGCGTCGATTCGATTTTTTTGTCACTGTGAATGCCTTCGTGGGTACAGCCGGCCCGGGAGTCGCGATTTTAGCCTACAATGTCGCGCACTGACATAGTGATTGGACCCCCAAAATGAAAAAAAGAGAGCTGGAGAAGACCATTCACTCAGACCTGTCACGCGATGACGATTACACGGGTTATCTACATCTGGACCAACTTCTGTCAGCCCAGGTGCCGCTCAGCGATCCGCCGCATCATGACGAGATGCTGTTTATCATTCAGCACCAGGTGGCCGAGCTCTGGATTAAGCTCGTCATCCACGAAATCGGGGGAGCGATTCGCTTCATGCGGGAGGATCGGCTGCCCGAGGCTGTAAAGAACCTGGCGCGCGTCCGACAGATCCAAAGCCAGCTGTACAACCAGTGGCAGGTCCTGGATACGCTGACGCCCAGCGAGTATGTCGAATTTCGTCACGTGTTCGGCAAGGCCTCTGGATTTCAGTCAGCGCAGTACCGCATTCTCGAATTCGCACTTGGCAACAAGAGCCGCAGGATGATGCCGTATTACGAGCACCAGCCGGAGTGGTTCGCTCGCCTTGAGGACGCGTTGAATTCGCCGAGCCTCTACGACGAATTCCTGATGCTCCTGGCACGGCGGGGTATGCCGATCCCGAAACGCGCGATCAATCGCGATTTCAGCCAGCAACGTGAGGATGACGATGAGGTCGTTGCGGTACTGCGGTCGATCTATGAAGACCGAAGCAATAACTGGGCGCGTTACGAAACCTGCGAAGCGCTCATGGATATCGCCAACAACTTCCAGTTCTGGCGATTCCACCACATGAAGACGGTTGAACGCATCATAGGTCACAAGCCTGGATCAGGCGGGTCGTCGGGCGTCGCATTCCTTAAGAAGGCATTGGAATTTACGTTCTTCCCGGAACTGCTCAGGGTGCGTACCGAGATCGGCACCGACGCCTGAGCGATCGGACCGGGGTGATTTGACCTGAGTGACTCGGCTAGGGAGAGCCGATCAGGCGGGCGCGTGCCAGCAGGCGTTCCATGATGCTGTTGAGCTGAGACAGCTCCTCGGCCGACAAGCCCTCGAGCAGGTCTCGCTCGAAGCCGAGGGCCAACTCTGCAATTTCGTCATGCAGTTTCTTGCCTTCCTCGGAGAGATTCAATATCGATCGACGCTTATCCGCATCGGCGAATTCGCGATCAATCCGGCCGTTCTTGACGAGCTTGGTTACCGCACGGCTCACAGCCACCTTGTCCATGAGCGTGCGCTCAGCAACCTCTACAGCCGACAGACCGGGAAACCGGCCGAGCACGGCGATTACGCGCCACTCAGGAATCGAGACGCTGAAGCGGCTGTCATAGGCACGCGCCACCGTGGTGCTGACGGTATTGGACAGCACGGCCAGGCGGTACGGCATGAAATCTTCAAGTCTGAGTTCGTCGGTCATCGTGACAACTTATCATGCGAGATGCGGCAGGGCGAGATAGTCGGTCGACTGCATCTCGACCAGCCGGCTGACCGTTCGGTCAAACTCGAACGATAGTCGCTTGCCTGTGTACAGGTCCTGCACATCCACGTCGGCGGACAGGATGAGCTTTACTCGCCGGTCATAGAACTCATCCACCAGCGAGACGAAACGACGGGCCTGGTCATCACGAGTAGCGTCAAACTGCGGCACGCCGGAAATGATGACCGACGGATACCAGCGAGCGATCTCGATGTAGTCGTCCTGGCTTCGGGGTCCATCACATATATCGGCGAAGCGGAACCATGCGACGCCCTTGGCGCAGCGCCGGGCCCGAATGGTGCGATCATTGATTTCGAGGTCGGCGTCGGTTGCGATTTGCGTGGACGCGGATTCGTCAAAGAAGTAGTTGAGCCTCTTCGCTGCGACGGCGTCATCGGGGAACAGGTAGGTGCCGGCCTTCTGCAGCAGGCGCAGACGGTAGTCGGTGCCGCCATCCATATTGACAACGTCCGTGTGCTGATTGAGCAATTGAATTGCCGGCAGGAAGCGTTGTCGCTGCAGGCCATCCTTGTAAAGATCATCCGGCCGCGAATTGGATGTGGCAACGAGCGTAACACCGCGCTTGAACAAACCATCCAGCAACCCGGCAAGTATCATCGCGTCGCCGATGTCGCTGACGAAAAACTCGTCGAAGCAGAGAACCCGGG
>JAACFG010000063.1 GCA_009937605.1 Gammaproteobacteria bacterium
CGCTACCCGTGACCAGGACCTTGTTGTCGAGCGCGAGGCTTATCCATGACTCCTCTTCAAGCGAGTCAATCTGAATCTCGATGTTGTTATCCGAATAATCGATGCTTTCATCCCCTTCCGTTCCCTTGAAGTGGTAGTAAGCCTTGCCAGACGATTTTGACGGATTGATGTCGCCGGAAGCGGCGATAAAAGTCATGATCTTGTCTTTCGTATCCTGGCTAATGTTGCCTTCGAACAAAATGACCGGCCCTTCGCCGTCGAGTGAGAAGGCGGTCAGGCTATCCAGCTCTTTGCTCAGATCGACGCCCGCTTCTTCCTTGACGTCAGCAAAGGCTTCGTCCTCCAGCCAGAGATAAACGCCTTGCCCCGGGCCATCATCTCGCATTTGCGCGAGATCAATATGGAAATACCAGACGGCTGAGCCCGGAATATCTGCCGTTTTGGCCGCGGCGAGGCCCGGCGCCACCAGCAGCAGCCCAATAATCAGAATTTTCAAATAACGCATCGACATACCCTCACTTAAGTTCTTACCCTGTTATAGGGGCCGACGGCAAAAAGGGTTACATCTGTCCGAAATTATTTCCTGCTGGTCAGCCAGCTCACGCCAAACGTAAGCACTAATCCGACGATAAAGCCGGGGATGGCCTCATACAGCCCGTAGTATTGATCCTTGAAGAACATGAGCCAGATGACACTCGCGGAAAACCCGCCGAGCATGCCGCAAAGGACACCAAGCCAGGTTATCCGCTTGTAGTAGAGAATGCCTATTACTGCAGGACCAAAGGCCGACCCCAGGCCGGACCACGATGCGAGCACGAAGTGGAAGATGACACGCGGCTCCTGCACACCGAGAACAACCGCAATGATGCCGATGACCACTGTGAGGACCTTGCCATAGTTGGCCAGGCGCTCATCGGATTCCTTGCTGCCCATGATCTTCTGGTAGGTGTCCCTGACAACTGCCGAGGAAGCCAGCAATAAGAGGGAGTCGACTGTCGACATGATCGCTGACAGCACAACGACGAGGAGCAGGCCCGATATGATTGGCGGGAAAAGGTTGCTCGAGATGACTGGAAAGATCGTCTCGGGATCGTCGAGACCCGGGTACAAGGCACGACCGGCAACGCCAACGGTCACTGCGCCGACAAGGAAAATTAGCAATACGGCGACGGACATGACCCGAGCCTTCTTCAACTCACCATCATCGCGTGCCGACATATAACGAATCAGCAGTTGAGGCACACCCAGAAACGGTAGCCCGATAGCCATGAGGCTCGCAATTCCGATGAGCACAGGTCCATTCGAAATAGCAAACATATCGAGCAGAGCCGGATCTTGCTGCTCGAGCGAGAACACCACGTCACCCCAGCCGCCTGATGCAATGATCGCTGCGGTGGGCACCGCAATCAGACCCAATAACATCAGTACACCTTGCACAACATCGGTGTATGAAACCGCCTTGTAACCGCCCACAAAAGTATACGCAATGATGAAGATCGAGCCGACGATGACACCGGTCTCGTAGTTCATGCCGAGAAAACTCGAGAAGGCCTTACCGGTCGCAACCATCTGAGCTGTTACGTAGGTAGTCACCATGACCACGATGATCAGTACGGCTACAAGGCGAATCAGGTGCCACTTGTCGACAAATTTCGCCACCAGCACATCCGGCACCGTAATGGCGTCCGTCTCATCACTTAGCGCCTTCAATCGCCTCGAAACCAGCCACCAGGATGCGGCAATTCCAATAATCTCACCAACGACGATCCAGTACGCCTGGACACCGACGAGATAGCCCATTCCCGATAACCCGAGCAGCAGCCAGCCGCTCTCGCCCGTGGCATTGGTGCTAAACGCGACCACCCAGAAAGGCAGCTTCTTGCCGGCCAGGTAGAAGCCCGACAACGTATGGGTCTCACGACGACTCCAGACTGCAAGCGCGGCAAGGATGCCGAGATAGACGACGAGAACGGTGACGGTGGTGTTCATCTAAAGACCTGCCTGCGTCGTAAATGAGCCAATTGGTGAACCGGGCGGTATGGGTGCCGGGACCAGGGATTCGATCGCCGCAGGATCATCCAGCAAACGCGCGATCTCGTACCGTGCAAATGCGTAATGCGCACGCATCGCGGCGGCGCTCGTTGAACGCTTGGCGAGCCAGGCATCAAGTTCCTGCACGGCGGCAAGGGAAGTGGCGCTAACCTGGCTATCCGCACTCGCATTGAATGCCAGGCCGAGCAAGCCATACAGCACCTGCATGTTGGTCTGTCGCTGAATTTTCGCCTCGATTCCGCCGCTGGCATCCGCATACCAGCTGGCATCAAGCAGCCCACTGGTAATCGCGGTAAATCCTGGCGCGGCCGAGCGCTCAAGCCGCGCGGCTCGTTCCGGGTTAAGAAGCACCTGCAACGTCAGTGCGGCAGCGGTGCGCGCCGGAGCGAGGATGTCGAAATTAATACCCGTCGCGCCTGTAAACGTCTCGCGTGACTTGGGGTTATTCGGGACTCGTGGCGTAATCAGGTCTGCAAGTCCTTGCGGCAGTTTCAGTACGGCCGGATCCATCGTCGCCAGGAGTGCGTCTATCGCCTGCTGCTGGCGAGCGACCGCAACCGGGCGCGCTCCATCCTGGTCATCGCCGCGCACTTGGTAATTGAAGTACTGGCCGCCCACGAGCTTGCCGACAGCCTGGATCTGGAACCGGTGAAACAGGTAGATCGGCACCAATGCCTCTTCAATTGTCGGAAGCGGGCGCCCGATACGGATGTTTCGTTCCGAGAAGCGCTGCAACGCGATTTCGCGAACGCGCATCAGGTGTTCGAGTTCGGCGATGGGGTCTGCGCCGTTGTCCCAGAGATTGCCGTCAGGATGGGACGTGGACAACGAACGTGAGTCGGAGTCCCCTACGTATTTGAGCCCCAGCGCAAAGGTATCCTGCATGATTTCTGCGCGTGCCTGGGCACGGTCCACGCCTTCCGGAAAGTCCTGGTAGGCGTAGAGCACGGTCCGCTTATCCCATGCGCCAATGCCCACATCGTAAGCGTCGGACAAATCGAGTTCGCCATCACTGGTAATACGGACCAACGGCGACGGGTAATCCATAACCGATGCACGATCCTGCGTGCTTGCGGCAAAATTATGCTCAAAGCCCAGCGTGTGCCCGACTTCGTGCGCCGACAATTGCCGGATTCGCGCCAGCGACATCTCGAGCATCTCAGGTGGCACGGTCTCATCTTCGTAAGGCGCGAGCAGCCCTTCGGCAATCAGGTAATCCTGGCGCACTCGCAGAGACCCAAGTGACACGTGTCCCTTCAGGATCTCCCCGGTCCGCGGGTCGAGAATTGAAGAGCCATAGGACCAGCCTCGCGTTGAGCGGTGCACCCATTGAATGACGTTATAGCGGACGTCCATCGGATCGACGCCTTCCGGCAGCATTTCCACGCGGTACGCATCTTTGAAGCCCGCAGCCTCAAACGCCTGTGCCCACCAACGTGCGCCATCCAGTAATGCGGACCGAACTGGCTCAGGCGCGCCTCGATCCAGGTAGTAGATTATCGGCTCGACCGCCTCGCTCACGTCGGCGGAAGGATCGACTTTCTCCAGGCGGTGCCGACGGCCGAAGTCACCCTCAATGGGTGTACCAATGGGCGTCGCATAATCCGCGAAACCCGCCGAGTTCCACCCGAGTCCGATGACACCGGCGCGGGGGTCATAAGGCAGTGGCTCGTAATCATCGTCCGGCAGTCGGATAAACGAGTGATGTACATGCACTGTCAACGAGGTCTGGTCCGGGACAACCGTTGGCAAATGCTCGCCGGTCGCCTCGCCCACGAATGTCACTACGGCTTCCACTTCCGTGTTATCCGGAAATGCTTTTGTGTGTCGCAGGTCGATTGCCGAGCGCGAATCGTCGACATGGAAATTGCCCTCACCCATCGCAGCCAACCGCGAGGCGATACCGTGCGAATCGCGCACAAAGAACGCCGTGGCATCAATGATCGTGGACTCACTGTCGTCGTCGATGTCGGTGAAGCCCCAGATGACCGACCGCGCAAACGATTCGGCAATAGCGCGACGCTCATCAGCGTTATCACTGTTGGCGCGATACCTCAGGTTATCCTCGACCAGCAAGATCTTCGGCCCGCTCCGCAGGAATCGAACGACCTTGGTATCGCCAAGTTGGCCGCGATCCAGCCCAATATCATTTGACCCGATGCCTCGCGGCAACGAGGACTGGTAAAGCAAGGGTGTATCCAGTTCGTCAACGCGAACCAGCATTCGGCCGGTCGACTCGTCCCACCAGGTATCCAGAAAGCCCTCAAACGACTCGTAACTGTCGAGATCGAGAGAACCTGTCTCCGCGGCCCGGCCTCCGGTTGCCAACAGCAGGCACAGCACCACCAACAAAATCGAATACTGCTTGGGCATTACTTCTCCTTAGGGTCCGGCGGACAAGGCGCCGACTGCAAATGAGTTCAGCGCCTGCGGTCCACGCCTTCGAGCTTCCCGGCCATCGACTCAGTTTTGGCGCGTGATGCGGCCAGCAATGATTCCCGAAATCAGAATGACAGTGCCGGCGCCAAGCAGGTACTCGGGATAGGAACGTGTAATGCCACAGTAGTAGATGCCGGCGATAATGACGCCCTGAAAAATATTCATGAAGAGATTGTCGCGCACGACAGCCTTGGGAAAGCGCAGGCGCGAAATCATGAGCAGGGCCAACACAAACATGAGTACGGGCATGTACAGGTGCAACGGCAGTGACATTGCCACCTCGGGATAGTGAATCAGCACGAGCACCACGGCCGATATCATCCCGCCGCCCGCGGCAGTGATCGGGATGCCTGTGAACCAGCCTGCGCTGGGCTGTTCACTGTACACGTTGAACCGGGCCAATCGCATCGCGCCTGCCAGTGCGAAAACACCAACCGCGACCAGCAAAACCCAGAACTGGCCGGACTCGTACTCAACCCCACCGACCTGCATTCCGGCATTGAGCATGAGCACAGCGGGGGCGACGCCAAACGATACGAGGTCTGCCATTGAATCGAACTCGGCGCCGAAGTCCGATGTCGCATTCAGAAGTCGCGCCGAGACGCCATCCAGGACGTCGAGCAGGCCACACCACACGATGATCCAGGCGGCGAGCTCGAGATCGCCGAGTTGTGTCGTGACGATCGATGCAACGCCAAGCAAGAGACTCAGCGCTGTGAACGCATTGGGTACGGTATAACGTAAACGGATCAAGGGCTCTGCAAACCTCTTCTTGTTGGTTGGTCCATTTTGCATCCGGCGGCGGCGATTATCCACCGCCGTGAAGATATGCCCTCAGCCGCCCCACCCGACGGCACCACGAACATTTGCGCCAGTTCCGGTAATTCCGATTGGACCGCGCGGCACCGTGAGCTGGATGAGCGTGCCATCGCGCTCGATCTCGATGACAACGTCCTCACCGGGATTGCCCTGCATCGACTGTTTGCGTAATTCATTGACGCTAAACACACGATCACCGCCATAGCTGACCAGTTGATCGCCGGGCTGGAGCCCGATCTGGCTTGCCGGGGACCCGCCGTACACCTGGGTCACGCGGACCGCCGTTGGCTGGCCCTGCGCCTCGAGATAGCGCACATAGGCCTCATCACCCATCTCTGACCGCAGGATTGCCGAGGGGTCGAACTCGTCGCTGTAACGATCGAGCGCCTCTCCACTGTGCTGTGCGTCCCACACCGCTTGCAGGGCCTTGAATGCCGCTTCGGACTCCTGCTCAAGCATTCGGCGTGCCTCGTTCTCCGAGAACCCCCCTTCAACCAGGCGAGCGACACGTCGCTCCTGGTAGTCGCGCATCCACTCCGCCTCATCGCGACGCGGGCGTGCGCTCGAGCGCGTGGTGTTCTCCCGCTCCGCGCGCGCTTTCAGCGCCGCAACGTTCCGGTCGCCGGCACCTTCCAGGCGTTCGATGCCCTCAAAGAGCATCGCAATCGTATCTTCAAGCGCAATCCGCGCGTCTCTCTCCTCTGTAATGATCCGTTCAATTCGCAACAGGCGCTCTTCCATACTGGCTTCGTTACCGACAAGGCCATTCTCAGCCGCTGGTGCGCTTGCCGTCCCGACGGCATTGTCGCCACTGACCCACGCACCCACTGCAAACCCGGCCAGCAAGCTGATAACCACGGCAATAGCGATCCTGTTCATGACAATGCCTCTCATTTACTCCACGGCCTCGGCCGCAACCACCTTTGCGGGGCAATTGGAGCCCTCTGTATACGGGCCCAGGCCGGTATTGACGCTTGCGAGCTGTCCGGGTGCGACCTGGCCATTAATATTGAAGCGCGGCTGCTGCTGGCGACCGGAGGCATCCGTATATTCGACCGCAACCGCAACGCCGGTTATGGGTACCGTTGTGTCGTTCCTGATCGACACGATCAGATTGCCATTTCCATCCGCCGAGCAACCACTCGGAATGTACGCGCCAGGGTTCGTTGGCAAATCAAGCTTCACGAGCCTGGCTGTGGCCGCCTGGCCGATTTCGCCACCCGATTTGGCGACGATCCTGAAGTGCTCCACAGCCGACGAGTTATCGCCGCTATCGGCGGCAATTTCGCCCAGCGCATAATGCGCCGGTGCCGTTGGCAGCAAATCGAGACTGCGTTCGAGATCGCTGACAGCGTCACTCGGTCGCCCCATCTTCTTGCGGGCAATCCCACGCTGCAGGTAGTAGTAAAAGAACTCGTCACGTCGCTCGATCGCTCGGCTGTAATTCGTCGCGGCCCAGTCGTAGTTGTCCTCCAGGTATCGTATGTCGCCGCGCAGCGCGTGAAAGTTGGCTTCGCCGTCAAACAGATCCAGCGCCTGGCTGGCTTTCGCAAGGGCTTCGTCAATATTCTCCTCGGAAAGCGCCTTGCGGCCTTCGTCGTAGGCGTCGTAGGCCGGTTTCAGGTCACGGGTCCTCTTTAGCGCCGCCTGGTACTCGCGCTCTCCGCGCATACCGCCCTGCGGGAGCGATTTAGCCGTGTCGATATTTGCCTGAACTCGCTCGCGGGACGGCGGGTGGCTCGCGAACAGCCCGCTGAGCCAGTCAGATTCACGCCCCTCGCTCAGGCGCACAAACGTCTCCTGCAGATCGACCGCGCCCTGCGGATCGTAGCCGGCAGCGGACATGTACTGCATGCCGTACTTGTCGGATTCGAGTTCCGCACTACGACCGTACTTGGCGAGGCTCGCCTGCGCGAGCACGCTCGCACCGCCGGCGATCATGTTGCCGTAGTCGCTGTCGCTCGCGACGACCATTGTGCCCATGACACCCACCTGCATGAGGGTCGCCATGGACTGCTGCTTGGCGGAATGCCGGGCTGCGGCATGCACCGCTTCGTGACCGAGCACGGCGGCCAGCTCGGCTTCAGATTCCAGCTCGGTAAGTAAACCGCGATTGATAGCGATCTTGCCGCCGGGCAGTGCCCATGCGTTGGGGACGGAGTTATTTAGCACCACGAATTCATACGGCAGATCGACATTGCTCTGGGCCGCAACCTTGTTGCCAACCCGTTGCACGTAGGCGGTCAGCTCCGGGTCAATATCGTATTCGCCGCCCTGCGATTGCTGCATGGGCGCGTAATTTTGCTCACCCTGCTGAATCTCCTCGGCCGTACTCATGAAGACCATCTCGCGCTTACCCGTCACGGGATTGACGGAGCAACCAGCCAGCACCATGAAGCTGAACAGCAGAAATAGACCAAACTTGCGCATCTCGTTTCCTCTGAAAATACGTGTCCCAGTATACCGCCTGAAACCCTGGCACAAACCCATCCCCCCTGGCAGGCCGGAGGGCGGGACGTAAGGGATTTTCCCAATGGCGCTACGTCGCGGCTGCAACCACACTAGGCCCATGGATACGGACGCGCGCGAATTAATGACGGAGCTGCGGGAAGATCACCGCAACATGGCAACTGTACTGGACCTGATGGATCGCATTGTCGTGCAGATGGAGGCCGGCAAAGACCCGGACTTCGAGTTGTTCGACGAGATGATGCGTTACATGACCGTCTACCCGGACGCCGTGCATCACCCGAAAGAAGACATTGTGTACGGGCAACTGCGCAGCCGGCGAGCCGACCTTGCCGAAGATCTCGATCATGTACCTGATGACCACAACGACATCGCGCACCTGGGCTCATTATTGCGGGACGAGATTGAGGCGATCAATGCGGGCGCTGCCGTGCGACGCGAAAAGATGATCGAAGACACGAGCGCCTACATTCTGCGTCTGCGAAATCACATGCGCTGGGAAGAAGAAGATCTCTTCAAACGCATCGATAAGATGCTCGACGACGAACCACACGCCGTTGATATCGAGGACCTGGGGCATATAAAGGACCCGGTTTTTGAACTTGAGATCGAAGCGGGCTTCCGGCGCCTGTTGGCGAGCCTCCGGTCTACTTCCTGAACCCCACGGTCTAGAAATACCAGGCAAACTGCGCGAACAAACCCACGCCTCTCGACCAGTAGCGATCCGTCATGTCTGATTCGATCCCACCGAATTCACTACCGTCGGGCCCCACTGGAACGTTGATGCTGCCCAGCAATGTCATGTTGTCGGACAGGCTGTAGGACGTGATGATCTGCAACAGCGCACTGGGGTCCGCAATGTTGACTAACACGGTTGGCGTCACGGTCCAGAGTGGGTTCACTTCAATCATCACGTTTCCGGACAGGTAGTGCCGCCCCAGCGTGAACAGCTCACCGCGTAATAGCCGCTGCAGCAAGTCGGGATTCTGAGCGAGGCTAAGTGGATCGTACCGCCCGTCTTCCTGGCCAAAGCCATTGAAGTAGTACTCAATGGCACCGCTCATGTTCTTGTCGGCCCAGGTCCAGGAGTACAACAGGTTCGTCACGAACTGAACGTAGGTATCCCGGTCCGTGTCCGTGACGACCAGGTCGGCATTCCAGACAGCACCACCGATAGCTCGGCCCATGCCGAGTCCGAAAACCGGGTCGCCGTAGCTGCGGGCGACCAGGACGTCGTACTCGCTTGCCCCGACAAACCCGTGGTACTTGACCGCGGCCGTCGCTACGTCGGCGTCGACATCACCGGTCTGCAGATTGCGCCGCACGACATAGGCAGCCTGCACATCGTTGCCGTTATCCTGCAGGTACTGCAGGTACACCATATCGTCGCCGGACTTGTACTCGGTATCAATCGCCGCGGGATCGAAAGGATTGACGAGATCCATCGGTGCGTAAGCGAGACCGTTGCCCCAGGACAGGGCCTGGCGGCCGACGCGGACAACCGCCTTTTCACTCGTGTAGCCCAGCCAGAGGCGATCAAGTCGCTGCAGAATCACGCTATCGCTACTCTCGGATATGACATGGGTCAGGTCAAACAGGCGGCGATCGTCGTTGAGTGGCCGCGACAGCTTGAGACCGTCGCCCTGCAGGGCCAGTAGCTGGTAGGCCGAGTCAAAGGTCCAGCCGCCGGACCGGAACTTCAGATTGAGCCGGAGGTTTCCAGCCAGGTCCAGGGACTCGGACCCGACGACCTCCTGGAATAAGCTATTGTCCGGATAGGTCTGGCCGACCGCGCGGAGTTTCGTGTGACCGCCAAAATCCGTGGTCACCTCCGCGCATACCAGCGCTGGCAATAGCAGCAGTAACAGGCCGCTACGCTGCATCTTGCTCGATGTCGTCCACAATCCGGCCGTCGCGCATGCGGACCAGACGTTTGGCGTACCGCTGTACACGCTGGTCATGGGTCGCAATTACAAACGTCGTGCTGTGATTCTTATTGAGCTCCGTAAACAACTCCATGAGCTCGTCCGAGGTTCTTGAATCGAGGTTCGCCGTTGGCTCATCGGCGAGCACCAACTCGGGCCGTGACACGATCGCTCTCGCAACGGCGACCCGCTGTTGTTGTCCACCCGACATCTCCGCCGGCCTTCGATCTTCAAGGTCCCTGAGTCCGACCTCCTCCAGTATCGCCAGCGACTTGCTGCGCCGCTCTTTCGCCGGCACACCTTGTACCTGCATGACGAACTCGACGTTCTCCTGTGCTGTCAGGACCGGGATCAGGTTGTAAGCCTGGAAGACGAAACCTACATTCGCGAGGCGCAAGTCGGCCAGCTGGCCCTTGCTCATCTGGTCGATACGCTGCTCCGCGACCCAGACCTCGCCGCTATCCGGAATATCGAGGCCGCCAATAGCGTTCAGCAACGTCGTTTTGCCGCCACCCGACGGTGACATCAAACAGACGAAGTCGCCTTTCTCGATATCAATGCTCAAATGATCGAGCGCCTTGATGTCCTGGTCGCCTTGGCGATAGGTCTTGCAGATATCCACACAACGAACAGCTGTCATCATTACACCTTTGTTATCGCTTCGACCGGCTCGTAGCGCGAAGCACGCCATGCCGGCGACAGGCTTGCGAGAAAGCCCAGTATCAGTACGACGACGTTGGACAGGATGACGTCGTCCATATGTAGCTTCGGGTACAACACACTCGAAGCACCGAACATTTCCATTCCCTTGGCAACCACCGAGATGTCGATTCCGCTCTCGAGCGGTTTCACGGTAAGCCATGCCAGCGCATCGCCTATCAACAATCCGACCGCCAGCAACATCATCGATTCGATGATGATCTGCCCAAGGATACTCGCCGGCTTCATGCCAAGCGCGAGCATCAGGCCAATCTCCCGCACGCGCTCGAATACGGCCATGACGAGCGTATTCACGAGGCCGAAGGAGAGTGCGAGGAAGATCACAACGACCCAGATCAGCATAAAGCCATCCATCACGCTGAGCATGGTCCCCAGGTAAGTATCGACTTCCGTCCAGCGACTGACCCGCATCGAGTCATCGACCGCAGCCGCAACTTTTTCGTACGTCGGCTCGACGTTGCGATAGTCGTTACCGAAGAAGACGACTTCCGTCGTCGTATCCCCGATCCGCAACATCTTCTGTGCCGTCTTTTTGCCAATAAACGCGTAGGTGTCCTCGTAGGTCTCCATGTTCGCGTGAAAGAGACCAACCACCCTGAAGCCGCGATCCGCGATTTCGTTGTCCGGGTCCTGGCTCATCAGGACGATGCGCTTGCCGACCTCCGTGTCCAGGGTGTCAGCGAGTTTTGCCCCGATAACAACGCCGCTGTCGTCCGGGCTCTCAAGAAACCGCCCGTCCACCTTGTCGTAGTCGACGAACGAAAAGTCCCGTTCGGCAATTGGATCGATACCGAGCAACGTGACGCCGCGAGACTCTCTTTCGCTCGTGATTACGGCCGGCACCCTGACACGACTTGCCCACGCCTCAAATCCTGCATCAGCGTAGCGAGTCTCGAGCTCTGCCTCGGTCAGACTGACCCGGTTCGTGATACTTGGGTCGTCGAGGTATTCCGGATTGTGCAGCTGAACATGCCCTGGAAGAACGCTGATCCCGTCAGTGATCATCTGGTCGACCATGCCGCGCGTAAGGGCGGTCATGAAAATCATCGCCCACGCACCGATGGAGATCGCACTCAGCATGACGATCGTGCGGCGATGATTGCGCCACAAGTAGCGCCAGGCCAGCCGGATAAGCACGGGCAGCATACGCATCAGATCGTCCTCATCGCTTCAACCGGGTGCAGGCGCCGCAGGCGCAGCGCCGGGTATACGGCAGCCAGCAACGTGAACAGGAAGACGACGGCAGGCCCGAACAGCGTCTTCAACAGTGAGACCTGCGGGTACACGCGTCCGGGCAGGTTGAAGTTCGCGGCCATTTCTTCCATGCCGGGATAGGACAGGCCATTAACCGAGAACCAATAAGTCAGCAATGCGCCAACGGCCGCGCCAAGCAGGAACCCAATTAGCCCCATAAGCGTCGTCTCCAGCATGACAAGGCGACCCAGTCGACCCGGCCTCATACCCAACGCCATCACCACGCCGAACTCGTGCGTTCGTTCCAGCACCGACATCAGCTGCGTATTGAGCACGCTGAATGCAACGAGAATGACCAGGATGCCGTACATAAAGAATGCGCTGCTCATGTCGGCCTGAATCGCCTGCTTGAGGCCCGGCTGCAATGCGACCCAGTCGTGTACCACGAGATTGTCCGGCAAGGTCGCCGCAATTCTTCGCTCGACCAGGGGGGCATCATTCAGCGTCGGTGCAAGCACAACGACCTGGTGTCCGGCCCCTTCCATGTAGAACACTTCCTGAAACGCGCCCAGGGGCATTTCGGCGATGTTGCGGTCGATCTCCTTCACACCGCTTTCAAAGACACCGACGATAGTCACGACTGCGGCCGCAAATGAACCATCGAGACCGCTACCGAGCAGGGTCAACTCGTCACCGACGCCGACCCGCAGATTGCGAGCGAGCATTCCGCCTATAACGATGTCCATCGCATCGCTTTTGCCGAGGTACTGTCCGTCTTTGATGAGACCCGGAATGTTTGAGACGTTGCCTTCAAACTCCGGCTCGACACCGTAGATACCGATGCCATAGCTACGTTCTTCGCTCGACGCGAGCCCGAACGCCCAGCCACGTGCGGCTATTGTTTCGCTATCGAGTTCGCCGCGTAATCTCTCGGCCAGTGGCTGAACATCGAGCACGACCTGGCGCATCTTCTGGTCGTCCTTGTATCCGGGTGCCTGCACCTGCATGTGGCCGCTGAACACCTGCAAGGTATTGTCGATCATGAGTCCGTACATGCTGAACTGGAACGAGATCATGAAGACGAGCAGTGTATTTGAGAAGACCATGGCCCCGATCGTGAGCCACGTTCGTCGCGCGTGCCGCCACAAGTTGCGCCATGCAAGTCGCAGGACGATATTCATCTATTCTATTGTCCAGCAGGACACCCTAGTCTCGAGGGTTCCGCAAGTTGGACAACGTAAACACGCTGTCCTTCAGCTCCAGTTCGTACTCGACTTCGTCGACCGAAATTTCGGTCCACTCATCCGGTTCTTCCATCTTGATCATGCGCTGGCGCTGCGCGATCGTGCGACCGCCCATTTCACCAATCTCAAGCGACTTCAGCGTTTTGACGAGTTCGCCGTCCTGGTCATAGAACGCGTGCTCCAGGACAACATGGTCGCTCCGGATAGAGAGAACCTCTCGACCCCAGACTACCGCAGCATCTTCATGCGGAATGGATTCGATTTCGTAAATCGTGATGTCGTCTTCGACGCGGGTAGACAACACGGTGTGATCGTACTGATCGATGATGTCGTCGACACGCGCGATGTCCTTATTGGAGAAATCGGAACCCATCCAGCTCTGCCCCATCATCGACGACGGCACCTTGATGACCCGATTAATCTTCGGCGAAAACGTCCACATACTGTTTTCGTCGGTGAGCGTGCCGTTACCCCGATCCTTCTTCGGCTCCATGACACGTACCAGCGATCGCTTGTCGCCCTTGGTCCAGGCCTCCATGGTCATTGAGCGTTCCCAGTCGGGCCGGTGGATGACCATCGTCATGACGGTGTAGGAAGTCAGGCCTCTCCAATGATCAATTGCATCGCGAACGATTTGCGTTGCATCGCGCTCTTCGTCGGCCGCGAACGCCGGCAATACGAGAAGAAGCAATGGAAACAGGAGTCGATTTTTCATATTGGGTTTGGCCATAGGATCGGCGCAGCGTTCAGTATTTCATATCCGTATATGCCGCGCACTTGCTGACAACGATCATCTTAACTAACTGTTTTTAAGTGACTTTTCTCAATATACTGTATATAATAACAGGTATGCTTCCTCATACCGAAAAGGACCTGCAATGCCTGCTGACCTGCCCCCGATCGAAGAGCTCGATCAGAACATCCTGAACCTGTGCACTCGCATAAACGCAGCAACCTACGAGCTGCTCGTTATGGTCCGCGAGTTCGACGAACGCGCCGGGTTTGTGAAGTGGGGCCTCCAAAACTGTGCCGAGTGGCTCGCATGGCGTTGCGATCTCACCATTACAACAGCGCGAGAAAAAGTGCGTGTTGCGCATGCCTTGAAACACCTGCCGCTAATCTCATCAAATTTTTCAATGGGTGAACTTTCGTATTCCAAGGTCAAGGAAATGACGCGGGTTGCCAACCGAGACAACGAACAGCAGCTGCTCGAGTTCGCGTTGCGGCACACGGCCGTTACTGTCGCGGAACGCTGCCGCGAATTGCGGTACGGCAATGAGGCGTCAATCAGCTCAGCGGAGCGAGCGTGGGCGAACCGCTCACTGCGTGTCCGACGCGATCATGCACGCAATATGATGACGGTCACCGTTGACCTGCCAATCGACACGGGAGAGCTCTTGGAGAAAGCGCTCGATAAGGCACGGGACGATGAGCATCTGAATATCCCGGACCTCGTAGATACATCCTGGTCAGTAAGACAAGCCGATGCGTTTCTGAATCTCATCAACTCATACCTGCTCGACAGCACGGATGAAGGACACGGCAACGATAACTACCTGGTGACCATTCATGTTGACCAGACGGCGCTTGCGGGTGAAGGCGGTCGTTCAGCTTTGCCGATCGAGTCAGTTAAGCGGCTGTGCTGTGACAGCCACGCTGTTGTCATCAACGAGAACGGAGAAGGGCAGCCGCTGAGTGTTGGTCGGAAGACACGAATCATCCCGACCGCGATCCAGCGAGCACTTCGTGCTCGAGATAACAACGTCTGTTCCTTCCCTGGCTGTGGTAACCGTCGCTTCCTGCACTCGCATCATGTCGAGCACTGGTCGAATGGTGGTGAAACGTCGCTCGACAATCTGATGCTGCTCTGCACGAAGCACCACACACTCGTGCACGAAGGTGGTTTCAGCATCAGCAAAGACTTTCTCGATAACTGGGCTTTCTTCCGCCCCGATGGTATTGCCGTGCCCGAGGTCGGTTATGTTTCCAGTGTGGATGAATATCCTCCCGCGGGAGGATTGTCGAGCGTCGCTGAGAAGACGATTTCGGAGCCGCCATCACCCCGGTATCTGCACTGACGAAGTACTGCCAGACCTCAAAATCGAACTCTAAAGGCCCCGATTTCGAGAGTCGGATGTCGCAGTATCTCATCCGACTCAGGTTTGTTCAGAGGGAGGCAGTCGATCTGGTTAATCAACAGTTAACGCCGCTTGAACTTGTCCAGACAGCTACACAATCCTGAGTCCTCCGTTCACGGTTCTTGGGCTATAATTTCCGCTTGTGACGCATTTCCGATGGTCGTAAGCAACGGTGCGCTGACGATTTGGATGCCGAAAATAGAAGGGAGATCGCATCGATGGTAAACGTTACGCCGCGCCGATTGATAGCAAGACTGATCGTGTACTACGTCTTGTTTATCGGAATTGTCAGCGCGCTTTTGCTTGCTAATTCAGAATTCCTCAAGTACATGCCTTTTGGCGGCAATGACGCACTCGAGCTGGCGGCCGATTTCGAGGTGACAGAAACCTCAATCAAGATGCCTCGGGAACTGCTGGACGTTGGCGGGCGCTCGGAGACGTTGACCCCGGAGGCCGTCGCCGTGGCAATCCTGTTTCTGAGCGGCACGATGCTTACCGCAATCCTCGTTATGATACCCGTTACATGGACCTACACAGCAACCCGCTTCGACGCAGGT
>JAACFG010000064.1 GCA_009937605.1 Gammaproteobacteria bacterium
TACGACAAGGGCATGCTCGCCATGGATGTGTTCGACGTCGAGGAACGCAGACCGGTCTGGCATGGCGTAGCCACGAAATCGATCAAGGAATCGGATATCAAGGATCTGGACGGAACGATTCAGGCGGCGGTTGATGCCATCCTGGAAGGCTTTCCACCAGAATAACCGCCAGCGGGGGAGCTGACATGAAACTTCGAATCGCCGCGCTTGCGGGCGCGCTTCTTTTCGCCACGGCCTGCGGACCCTCCGACGAGTCGGCTCCGCCTGCCCACACCGCCCAAAATCTAAATGAGCAGTTCGACGCCGCCATTCAGGAAATGTCGATGGCGTATTTCTCACATGTACCCGAAGCCGCGACGCAGATAGGTATGCCCGAAGAAACTGTTCCGGGGACCAGCGAGCGAATGATGGATCGTTCACTCGATGGAAACGCGGCTCGCAACCAGGCGCTTGAAGGCGCGCTCGCCGAATTGAGTTCTATTGATGTCGAGTTGTTGAGTCCCGACAGGCAGCGCACGCATGCGGTGGTGACGACCCTGTTCGAAGGCATGCTGTCACCGTCGAGGGCTGTCGACTACGGCACGACGGCAGCCGCGTGGACGGCATGGTACATGCCGTATCCGATCGCGCAGAATTCCGGTCCGACCGTTGATATTCCCAACTTCCTGAATTCGCAGCAGCCAGTGACGAATGCGGAGGAGGCTGAGGCTTACCTGGCACGGCTCGCAGCGGTCAGGAGCGCCCTTGATGGCGCCCTCGAAAGTTATCGGCATGGCGTACAGGCAGGCGCGATTCCACCGGATTTCATCGTCGAGAAATCGCTCGCGGTCGTCGAGTCATTCATGGCGCCGGGCGCCGGGCAGAACGCCATGTACCTGTCATTCACTGACAAGTTGGAGCAGGCCGGACTCGAGAATGCCGGAGATTACGCCGATAGGGCTTTGCAGATAATCGACGCGGAAATTATTCCGGCATATCAGAAGATTGCCGATTACATGGGCGAGATCAAAGGCGCCGCGCCGCACGATGCGGGCTTGTGGCGTCTGCCAAACGGCGAGGCGCTCTATGCGGCAATGATCAGGCACATGACCGATCTTGATCTGTCGGCCGACGATATTCATCGGACCGGCCTGGATGAAGTCAATCGCATCAGCAGCGAAATGGATAAGCTTCTGCGAGCTGAGGGCTACGATGAAGGAACCGTCGGCGAGCGCATGCAACTACTCAACGTCGAGTCGAGATTTCTCTACGCAAACGATGCGGAGGGCAAGGAGCAGCTGCTTGATGATGTCCGCGCGATGGTCGACGGCATGTACGCTGAATTGCCCAACTGGTTCCGAAATGTGCCAGAGCATGAAGTCGAGGTTCGGATGGTGCCGGAGTTCAGCCAGGCGTCGGCCCCAATGGGCTATTACAACAATCCTGCACCGGACGGCTCCCGGCCCGGCTACTATTTCATCAATCTCCGGGACACGTCACTGCACCCGAGCTGGACTCTGCGAACGTTGAGCTACCACGAGGCAGTTCCCGGCCATCACCTGGACGGCGCAACATCAGTAGACCGGGATGCCCCATTGCTCGTAAAGGCCTTGTGGTCCAATACGAGTGGCGAGGGATGGGCACTGTATGCCGAACAGCTCGCGGCCGAGATGGGTATGTACGCCGATGATCCCTACAGTGATCTCGGGCGTTTGCAGGCCGAGTTGCATCGCGCCGTGCGGCTGGTCGTGGACACGGGAATGCACGCGAAGAAGTGGAGCCGTGAGGAGGCGATTGCGTATATGGTCGAGACCGAAGGCCTGGACGAAGCGACGTCTACTTCCGAAATCGAACGTTACGTTGTATGGCCCGGACAGGCGCTCGGTTACAAACTGGGTCAGCTGAAAATTGTAGCTCTGCGCGAGGAGGCCATGAAGGCACTCGGCGATTCGTTCGATATTCGGGACTTTAATCAGCAGATTCTCGACGTGGCGTCGTCACCTATGCCATACATCGAGAGCACAACACGCGAATGGCTTGCTGTGGCGACTAACTAGCAGCCTCTGTTTGCTCGTGCCGGCCTGCGAGTAGCAGGTAAACCACCGGGACGACGAACAGCGTGAACACGGTGCCAAAGCTCATGCCACCGACGATTACCCAGCCAATCTGATGGCGCGCCTCCGCGCCAGCGCCACTCGCGAATGCGAGCGGAACGGCGCCGAGTACCATGGCGCCTGTGGTCATCAGGATCGGTCGCAAGCGCAGGCTGGCGGACTGCAACACCGCGTCGAACTTGTCCATTCCCTTCTCGCGCAGTTGGTTGGCGAACTCAACGATCAGGATGCCGTGTTTGGAGATGAGCCCGACAAGCGTGACAGCGCCGATCTGCGTATAAATATTCCAGGATGTCGCAACATCCCACCAACCGGCATTGTTGCCGGCATTGATGGCGACGAGGCACAGGAAAGCACCGAACATCGCGAGTGGCACAGACACGAGAATGATCAACGGATCGATGAAACTCTCGAACTGTGCGGAGAGTACGAGATAGATGAATATGAGTGCCAGAACCATCATCAGGAACGCGCCGGAAGCCGATTCCCGGAATTCACGCGACTGGCCACGCAGGTCGAACAGCGCATCGGGTGCGACTTCTTCAAGCGCCGCTTCCAGCCAGTCGATGGCTTCGCCCATCGAATAGCCAGCCCCGAGCCCCGTCGATATGGTCGCGGCGCGCAGCTTGTTGAAGTGGTTCAGCTCCTTGGCGGCCACGGTTTCTGTAACCGTTGCCAGGTTTTGCAACTGGATCATTGCACCGTCACTACCTCTGACAAAGATGTTGCTCAGGTCGTTCGGTGTACGCCTGGCATCGTCCTCGAGCTGTACGATGACGTCGTACTGCTCCGAGCCAATCTTGAAGCGCGTCACGTTGCGGCCGCCCAGCATGGTTTCCAGCGTACGCCCGACGCTGTCGACGCTCGTGCCGACGGCCGCAATTTTCTCGCGATTCACATCGATCTTGAGCTCGGGCTTGTTGAGTTTGAGATCGGAATCGGGATTCGTGAGGTTGGGGTTCTCACTGATCTTGGCGATCAGCCGCTGTACAACGGTATCGAGTTCGCCCCAGGATTGCGTGGTCTGGACTACGAACCGAACCGGCTGGCCAAAGTCACGCACGCCGAGCGGCGGCGGAGTGACCGGGAATGCCATGATGCCTGCTATCTCACTGAATTGGGGAAACAAGGAACCGGCGATCTGCTGCGCGCTGCGCTCGCGCTCACGCCAGTCTCTGAGGCCAACAAAGACAATTGAATTGGTCACGCCGTTGAAACCGGTAAACCCGAAATACCTGTCCTGCTCCGGCACCTCGGCAAACAGCTCGACAATTTGCAGTGTATAGCGATCAGTGAAGTCGATCGTCGCGCCCTCGGGCGCGTTGCCGACGCCTATGATGAGTCCCCTGTCTTCGGCGGGAGCAAGTTCCTCCGGCAACGCGAGGAAAAGTGCGGTCATCGCTGCCACGACGAGGGCCGCGGCTCCGACGACGATCTTGCGACGCAGCAAAACGTTCCTGAGCGTCGCGTGATACCCCGAATCCAGCCGGCGCAACAGGTTTTCCCCGAGATTGAATAGCCTGCCATGCTTTTCTTCGTGGCGCAGTAATTTCGAGCACATCATCGGCGATAAGGTCAAGGCAACGAAGCCCGATACCAGGACCGCGCCGGCGAGGGTTAGTGCAAATTCTATGAACAGCTTGCCGCTGCGTCCGGTCGAGAACGCGAACGGCAGGTATACGGCCGATAATGTGATCGTCATGGCAACGATCGCGAACGCAATTTCCTTGCTGCCGGTAAAGGCCGCCTGCAACGGAGCCATGCCATCCTCGATATGGCGGTAGATATTCTCCAGCATGACAATCGCATCATCCACGACCAGGCCGATCGCAAGCACCATCGCCAGCAACGAGAGGGTGTTTATCGAGAAGTTCAGCATATACATCAGCGCGAAAGCGCCGATGAGCGAGACGGGTATTGTGACCAGCGGTATCAGCACGGCGCGCCAGTTGCGCAGAAACAGGAAGATGACGAGGACGACGAGCAAAGCCGCTTCGGCAACAGTGACATAGACTTCCTTGATCGACCTCTCGATGAAGACCGTGCTGTCGTATGCAATCTCGACCTTCATCCCATCCGGTAACGACTGTGAGATTTTCGGTAAGAGTTCACGCAGAGCGAGCGAAATTTCGAGCGGGTTGGCGACAGCCTGTTTGACGATGCCAAGGGGTACCGCGTTTCGATTGTTGAAGCGCGCCCGGAAGCGGGAAAAGTCGGCGCCGAGCTCGACTCGCGCAACATCCCCGAGGCGCACCAGGAATTTGTCCGTTTCCTTAACAACGATATCCGCAAACTGTTGCGGCTCGCGCAGATCGGTTTCGGCGAGAACCGTGAATTCGCGCTCGAGGCTTTCCACGCGTCCGGCCGGTACCTCAATATTCTGCGCTCTGAGTGCGGCCTCGACGTCCAGCGGCGTCAGTTCGTAGCCCGCGAGCCTGTCCGGTTGCAGCCAGATACGCATTGCATAGCGATTGCCGTAGACCTGCGCCTCGGCCACGCCTGGAATCGTCTGGATGCGGTCCTTGACCAGGCGCGTTGCAACATCCGCGATCTCGATGAGGTCATGACGGTCGGACGAGAAGGCCAGGTAGATGATCGGCTGCGCATCACCTTCCTGCTTTTGCACAATCGGTTCATTGGCTTCCTCGGGAAGGTTCTGGCGAGACTGCGCCACGCGATCCCTGACGTCGCCGGCAGCCGCGTCCGGATTTCGATCGAGCTTGAAGCGCACGGTCACCTGGCTAAGTTCCGCCCGGCTGACCGAACTGATGTAGTCGATGCCTTCGATGCCTGACAGGGCATCTTCGATCGGCTTGGTTATCTGGGATTCGATAACGCTAGCGTTGGCGCCAGGGTAGGTCGTGGCCACCGTGACGATGGGTTCATCGACATTCGGTATCAGGCGGACGGAAAGTCGGTCGTAGCAGATCAGCCCGATGAGCAGGATAATGACGCTCATGACGGTTGCCAGGACCGGGCGGCGTATCGATAGAGCCGGTAACTGCATGGTGGCGGGGACTAGCCCTGGTTGGAAGCCGCGCCGATCGTGCGCACCGCTGCCCCGTCAAAGAGTTTCATCTGTCCTGCAGTGACTATGACTTCGCCGACCGCAAGTCCTTCGGTAATCTCGACAGCACCGGGTTTGCGTTCGCCGATCTTAACCACACGTTGCTGCGCTTTTCCGTCAACGACCACGTAGACAGTCTTGTCCTGGCCGATCGGCCAGATTGCCTGCTCGGGTATCACAATCGCATTTGGGTTGATGCCGAGGGAGATACCGACGCGAACGAAAAGTCCCGGGCGAAGCTTGAGAGCCTCGTTCGGTAAGATCGCGCGAACTTCGAGGCTGTGTCCTTCAATATCCGATTTCGGTGCCACAGCCGTGATCTCGCCAGGGAATACGTCGTCCGGATAGGCATCGACTGTGATCTCGACCGTAAGACCCTGTCGCACTTTCGGCAACAGTGTCTCAGGAACGCTGAAATCCACTCGCAGGGGATCGAGCTGAACCACGTCGACAAGCTCCTGGCCGACGGTTGCATAGTCGCCAATGTTGATCCGGCGCAGACCCACGAAACCGTCGAACGGTGCGCGTATGACGGTCTTGGATAATCTCGCCCTCGACGACCTCAGGCGCGCGACGTCAACATCGTAGTTGGCACGAGCAGCATCGTAATCAGTCCCGGAAATCAGCTGCTTCTCGTAGAGGTCTTGCGCACGACTCAGGGCCGATTCGCTGCGATTGACGTTGGCACGGGCTTCGTTGACCTCGGCTTCGAGCACGGTCGCCTCAACCGAGTAAAGCTCGGCGCCTTTTTTCAGCTGCTGGCCTTCACGGAAATGCACCCCGATAATTTGCCCGGGCACTTCGGCGCGCAGTGTGGCGGATGCCTCAGCTATCAGCGTGCCGATAGCCCGTACTGATGACTCAAGCTGCGAGGCAGTCACCTCCGTCGTCTCGACAGCCACCTCGCTGTTGCCCCAGGACCCGTCCTGGGCGAGCGCCGGCGCCGCAGCCACGAAGGAAAGTATCGTTAGCAATCTGAGTTGTTGCATGGCCTGACTACCCGAGCGTCGCGCGAGCCCATTATTATGCGTCATTTGGCGTCGGCAAGCTTCATTCGACGGGTATCAGCATTCTCGAGTCGACTTCGTAATGTGAGCCATCGATTGCCTCGAGGTTGATTTCCCAGATCTCATCGTCCGGTATATTGGTTCTTTCGAGCCCCGGCAACTCCCGCTCATCATCGACCTGCAGGCCCCAGACGCGGACGTTCCTGACGCCGGTGACCGGTATCCGCTTCGCGTCGAAGCGTTCGCGAAACGTCGTGTCGCCGTCATCGCCGGCCCAGGTTGCATAGCCGGCAGCCACGATAGCGGCGACGTGGTCCGGCATGTTCTGTAGTGTCTTTGTCCTCGTCATTGCGTTAGCCCTCCTCATCCTGGATTCGGCCCGTACCTCCATCATATGCGATTTGCAGAGGTCCGTATAAGCCTCGATTGTCCTGCGCCGTCGAGCGGGTATCGTCGAAGGTGCAAAGGAGGGTCTGATGTCGATTATCAACGTACTCATCATAGGCGCGCTGATCGCAACAGTCGTGGTTCTCGGATTGGGTCTGCGCTCCATGGCACGCGGCGGAAACTACGATAAAGAACATGCCGAGAGGTTCATGTGGGAGCGCGTGGCCCTGCAACTGCTCGTCGTCGCCCTGTTGCTGGCTGCCTACTTCCTGCTGAATAACTAGGGAATCAGGCGGGGAAGGAATTATCGCGCGGGCGCGCTAGAATAGCTGCTGGCCAAAGACTGGCCCAAGGAGCTATACACCATGCGTATCGACGCTATTGCTATCGGCGAGCACCCACCCGAAGACGTCAATGTCATTATCGAGGTGCCGCTGGGCGGCCAGCCGATCAAGTACGAACTCGACAAGGAAGCCGGCACGCTTGTCGTCGATCGCTTTCTGTACACACCCATGTCTTATCCGGGCAACTACGGTTTCGTGCCACACACCCTTTCTGAAGACGGCGATCCAATTGACGTATTGGTTATCAACACGCGCGAACTGGTCCCGGGTTGTGTCATTAATGTCCGGCCTGTTGGCGTTCTTATCATGGAAGACAATGCCGGGCAGGATGAGAAAGTCATCGCCGTGCCTTCACATTCGCTGACCAAGCGTTACGATCATGTGCTGACGATCTCGGATCTGCCCGACATCACGACACAGCAGATCGAGCATTTTTTTGAACACTACAAGGACCTTGAGCCCGGTAAATGGGTCAAAATAGGCGACTGGCACGGTGTTGAGGACGCGAAGCGGCTGATCGCGGAGTCGATTGAGCGAGCCAAAGGCTAGGCGACGAAACTACGGAGTGATGCAAATGATCAGGATTATTTCTACCGGGCTTGCGATGTTGGTGCTCGCCCTGCCGACCACAAGTCTCGGACAACAGGTCAGCGATGGCGTCGCCGAAGGTCGGGCGATGGTCAAGGCTGGTCGCGAAGAACTGGTTCGATCAGAACTTCAGCTGACCGCTGAGGAGGAGGCCGCATTCTGGCCGATCTTCATGGAATACCAGGCAATATCTTCGTCGATCATGGATCGGTACACAGCATTGCTGACCGACTTCGTCGACCGCTGGGAGCGTAGCGATATGAGCAATGAATACGCGGCCGATCTGCTCGATAAGTATTTCGGCATCAAGCAGGAACTGCTCACTGTGCAGAAGCACTACGTGCCGAAGTTCAAGGCTGTATTACCGGCCCTTAAAGTTGCCCAGTTCTTCCAGATTGAGAACAAGATCAGGGCGGAAATCGATTCGCAGCTGGCGATTGCCATACCTCTGATCGATTCGACCTGAACCTGCCGGTTCCAGGCCTACTGGTTCAGGTTCTGGTCCAGGAACTGGCGAAACAGATCAGCCCAGTGGGCTGCCGCGGCTTCAACCTCGGGCCAGTCTGTTTTTGTTCCGGCGGACGTCGCAAATGCCGGGGCCGCCGCACTGTCTGCAGCGCGGGCAAGCACCGCTTCGGAGCGCGAGTCTTTTAGTTCCATCAGGAACACGAGCGACCCGGGTCTGGCCATGTCCCGAAGCTCGGGGCGGACGGACATTACGTCGTCAACCGTCGCGTTGCGAAAATCGATCAGTGTGGCCTGCACGGTGAGTGTCGAAGGCCCTGGTTGGTTCCGGACGATGTCGTAGCCAGTCAGCCTGGAAAGGAATGCATCCCGGAAGATTTGCCGTATGCGCGCCTGGTCTTCCGGTGATGTTTCGACATGCGACGGAAAGAAGATTCCCATGTCGACCGCGTTTAGCCGGTCGTATTTTCCGAAATCCGCACCCACGGCGATCTGGCTCGCAGCGACTCTCGGATTCTGGACTTTCCTGAAGCTCTGCGTTGTTGTTGTCGAGGAGCAGGCGGCAAGCAGGAGCCCGGCGGTCGCCAGGCCTATCAGGCAAGTACTTCGTACCTTGTTCAATATCATGGTGATCCCTGTAAAATTCTCTACCCTTGCATGTCCTCGAGCTCGATACCGCGCGTCTCATGGACCATTTTGATTACGAACACTATCGAGATAATGGCACATAGTGTGTAGAAGCCGTAAGCACCTGCGAGGCCAATGCTCCCAAGCATGATGGGGAAAGTCATCGTGATGCCAAAATTCGCCCCCCATTGAGCAAGACCGGAAACGGCGAGCCCGGTTCCCCGAATCTGGTTGGGGAACATCTCGCCCAGCATGACCCACATGACCGGGCCCCACGAGAAATTGAAGAACATTACATACAAATTGGCGGCGATAAGTGCTGTCGGGCCATAGCTTCCTTCGAGATTAAGACTGCCGTCAGCCCCGGTTGTTGCGTTCGCAAAGGCAAATGCTACGACACAGAGCGCCATGGACATGCCAACCGAGCCAATTAGCAGGATAGGCTTCCGGCCAATTCGATCAACGAGCAGCAATGCGGCAATGACAGCGGCGATGCTCAAGCCGCCACTGACGATATTAATGAGCAGTGCGTCGCTTTCAGTAAAGCCGACGGACTGCCAAAGCACGGCGCCGTAGTAAAAGACCACATTGATGCCAACCAGTTGCTGAAACGTAGCGAGGCCAATGCCAACCCAGACGAGCCGCCGTACGCGGCCTGTTCCTGCGTCGATCAGGTCAGCGAATTTCGGGTTGTGATGATCTTCCGCCAATGACGCATCGATTTCGTCTGCTTTGAGAATCGCCGCATCCCTGCCGCCCAGGCGCGTCAGAACCTCGATTGCCTTGTCGCGTTGTCGGTGCAGGACAAGGAAACGCGGGCTCTCCGGGATGAATAACAAGGCGAGCAGGAATCCCGTGGCCGGCAAGAGTTCGATCCAGAACATCCAGCGCCAGGCCTCAAATCCCAGCCACAGTTCATGCATCGACGAACCTGCCGCGTTCGCGATCAGGTAGTTGCTGAAGAACGCCATGAACAGGCCGAAAATGATCGCGATTTGCTGGACTGTCGCGAGTGTGCCGCGGTAGTGGGCGGGGGTAACTTCGCTGATATACGCCGGAGCGAGAATACTTGCGGCACCAACGGCCAGACCACCGAGGACACGGTAAATGACGAACTCCAGCGAATCACCGGCTATCCCCGAGCCCCACGCGCTGATAATGAAAAACACGGCTCCGACTCGCATGATCGCGCGACGGCCAAATCGGTCCGCGAGCCGGCCAGCGAAAAACGCACCGATGGCACACCCCAGTAGCATGGCGGCGACATTGAATCCCGTGCCAACACTGTCGGAATTGAAGGCAGTCTGGAGCCCGTCTACGGTGCCATTGATTACGCCGCTGTCGAACCCGAACAGAAACCCGCCGATCGTTGCGATACAGCTGATGATGACGATATAGAGGGTGTGCTCGGAGTTGGATTCGGCGCTCGACATAGTGACCTGCTTATTATTATTGACCGATCGATTATGCCCGGCACTGTAATGATGTGCACTACGCTGGCACAATTGTGGGTCCTGCAACGACTATCGTGAGCCTTCCATGCCGGGACTGTATTTCGAAGAATTCGAGGTGGGCCAGACCTTTGACCACCCGATCCGTCGGACGATCACCGAGACCGATAACGTGCTCCTGACGACGATGACGCACAATCCGGCCGCTTTGCACCTCGATGCCGATTACATGAAGTCGACGGAATTCGGTAAGCCGCTGGTCAACAGCTGCCTGACTTTGAGCCTCATGGTCGGCATCTCGGTGAATGAGACAACACACGGGACGGCCGTGGCGAATCTCGGCATGGATGAGGTTCGCTTTCCAAAGCCTCTGTTCTGCGGCGACACGCTACGTATCGAGTCAGAGGTTCTGGAGCTTCGCGACAGCCGGTCGCGCCCGGACAATGGCATCGTCGTGTTCGCGCACCGTGCATTCAACCAGGACGACGTGCTCGTTGGTGAGTGCAAACGCTCGGCATTGATGCAGAGGAAGCCTGCATGAGCCGCAGTTTCCTGTTTGTACCCGCGGACTCCGAACGCAAGCTGGAGAAAGCGGGCGGGGCGGGTGCGGACGCGCTGATTCTCGATCTCGAGGACGCTGTCGCCGCTGAGGCCCGCCCGAAAGCGCGCAAGCTGGCCGCCGAGTACCTGCAGGGCAGGGACGACGCCTGGGTGCGGATCAACCCGATCGACACAGATGCTTCAGAAAAGGACCTCGAGGCGGTCATGACCGCGGCCCCGGCCGGGATCGTCCTGCCGAAGCCGCGTAGCGCTGCAGACGCGCTGACTTTATCCGGTCGCCTGGACAGGCTCGAGGCCGCGCAGGGCATCGAGCAGGGCAGCACCAGGATCATGGCGCTGTGCACGGAGCACCCGGAGGCGCTTTTCACCCTCTACAGCTACAAGGATGCCAGCGACCGCCTCTACGGCCTTTCCTGGGGTGCCGAAGACCTGGCCGCCGCCGTGGGCGCGAGCGCCAATCGCGACGAAGACGGTAATTGGTTGCCACAATTCGAGATGGCACGCTCACTGTGCCTGTTCGCCGCCGCAGCTGCGGAAGTTGCGGCAATAGATACGGTCTATACGGACTTCCGCAACCGTGATGGATTGCTACGCTATGCGGCAAACGCACGCCGAGACGGATTCAGCGGGATGCTCGCGATACACCCGGACCAGGTTGAGACGATCAACTCGGCCTTCGAGCCAACGGCTGAAGAACTCGAACGTGCGGCTCTGATCATTAGACTATTTGATGAGAACCCGGGCGCCGGTACGGTTGGCCTGGATGGTAAAATGATCGACCAGCCGCACTTGGTTCAGGCACGGCGACTACTGCAACACAAGGAATCCAAGTAACAAAAAAAGGCGATTAGTATGGACAACCCAGTTTATCCGGTACCGGAAGCAGTCAGGGAACGCGCACTAATTGATAAGACGCGTTACGAAGAGATGTACGCACAATCTGTCGACGACAACGAGGCATTTTGGGCGGAGCAGGCAAAACGTGTGGACTGGATCAAACCGTTCACGCAGGTGAAGGATGTATCCTTTGCCAAGGACGATTTGCACATTCGCTGGTTCCACGATGGCACGCTCAACGTCTGTTACAACTGTGTCGATCGACATCTCGAGACCAAGGCCGACGATGTTGCCCTGATCTGGGAAGGCGATGATCCCAATCGCGACCTCAAGATTACCTACCGCGATCTGCATGTGCGTGTCTCCAGGTTTGCCAATGCGCTTAAAGCTCTGGGCGTGAAGCGGGGCGATCGCGTGACGCTCTATATGCCGATGATTCCGGAGGCTGCAATTTCGATGCTGGCATGTGCGCGTATTGGCGCCATACATTCCGTCGTTTTCGGTGGCTTCTCACCCGACGCACTGGCCGGCCGCATCATCGATTGCGAATCGACTGTCGTGGTGACGGCGGATGAAGGCTTGCGTGGTGGCAAGATTGTCCCGCTCAAAGCCAACGTAGATGCAGCGGCTGAAAATGCCGGCGTGACGACCCTGGAAAAAGTTCTTGTCGTTCGCAACACTGGCAACGACGTCGGCTGGGTCGAAGGCCGCGATGCCTGGCTTCACGAAGTCGATGAGACCGTTGACGCCGACTGCCCGTGCGAAGAGATGAACGCCGAAGATCCACTGTTCATTCTTTACACGTCGGGATCAACTGGCAAGCCGAAGGGTGTGCTTCACACAACGGGCGGTTATCTCGTCTACGCGGCGATGACGCACGAGTATGTGTTCGACTACCATCCTGGCGATGTCTACTGGTGCACGGCGGATGTCGGCTGGGTAACCGGTCATAGTTACATCGTCTACGGCCCGCTGGCCAACGGCGCAATCTCTCTGATGTTCGAAGGTGTGCCGAACTACCCGACGTCATCACGTTTCTGGGAAGTCTGCGACAAGCACAACGTCAACATCTGCTACACGGCGCCGACCGCGATCCGCGCGCTCATGCGCGAGGGCGACGAGCCCGTGAAGAAGACCTCTCGCAAGGATCTGCGCCTGCTGGGTTCGGTCGGCGAACCGATTAATCCCGAGGCCTGGGCGTGGTATTACAATATTGTTGGTGACGGGCGCTGCCCGATCGTCGACACCTGGTGGCAGACAGAAACGGGCGGCATCCTGATTACGCCGTTGCCCGGTGCAACAGACCTGAAGCCGGGCTCTGCGACCTTGCCGTTCTTCGGCGTGAAGCCCGACCTGTTGGATTCCGAGAGCAATGTGCTCGAAGGCGCCGTGTCCGGAAATCTTGTCATCAGCGATAGCTGGCCGGGCCAGATGCGTACTCTGTACGGCGATCACGAGCGTTTCGTTGAGACGTATTTCACAACCTACCCGGGCTATTACACGACGGGTGACGGCGCTCGCCGCGATGAGGATGGCTACTACTGGATTACGGGCCGTACGGACGATGTTATCAATGTTTCCGGGCATCGGATGGGAACGGCGGAAGTTGAAAGCGCACTGGTTGCGCACGACGACGTAGCCGAAGCTGCTGTCGTCGGGTATCCGCACGAAATTAAGGGACAGGGGATCTACGCTTACGTCACCTTGATGGAAGGTGTGGAAACCAGTGACGAATTACGGGCAGAGCTGCGGAAATGGGTACGCAAGGAAATCGGTCCGATCGCAACGCCCGACCTGCTGCAATGGGCGCCCGGATTGCCGAAGACACGCTCTGGCAAGATCATGCGACGCATATTGCGCAAGGTTGCTGCCGATGATTTCGGAGAGCTGGGAGACACATCGACGCTCGCCGATCCGTCCGTAGTTGATGATCTGATCGAGAACCGGCAGAACCGGAGCTAAGAAACGGACAACCGCGGTCAGGCTTTGAGCTGATCGCGGTTGATCTCTTCCTCGAGGCTGTTTTCGAGCTCGTCAATGAAGCTCTGGTCGGCGTCGTCGGCATCGGTTAAGGAGACCGCTTCTACGATGCTGTCCTCGTCAAACGGCTGATCACTGCCTATGGACTCGGTTATTACCGGTCCGTCGATCTTTTGCGTTTCCATGAGACCGGGATCGATCGCCTGGTCCGCGGCCGATGCCTTCGCGGGCTCGGCCGTGCCCTCGCGATCGTGGCGCTGGTACTCCGCGACCTGGCGCTCGTAGGCTTTGACGAATTCCTCGCCAAACATCTGTGGGAAACGACCACCGCCTTTCTCGGTCATGATCGGGTACAGTTCGCGATACAGGCCCCAGTACTTGGACTTGTTCCTGAATGAGAAGAGTTTGCTGTTGATCGTACGATCAAAGCCGTCCTGGAGTTCGTCAGGATCGAAGCGATCGGCGAATTCAATGAACGCGCTATTCATGGCGTCGAGGAAGGCGCTCTGATGATTCAGCAGATCTCGATTCGCTTCGCGCACGGCGTCACGCGCTCCGAGATACTCACCTTCACCGCCTATCAGCAATTGCTTGATCAGGTCGTTGGTGTTGTCCGAGAACTTCATCGGGTTATTGTGACGCGGTAGCACCGTTGTCTGATCCAGTCTGAACGCGTTCTTCAGATTGGCGCGGCTTCCCAGTAGTTTGATCGTACCTTCGACGAACTCGCGCAGCACGAGTCCGGCGGTCAGCATCATCTCCGGACGATTCAGCGATGGGTGCAGTTCGACTCGACTGATGCCCAGGCCGTCGAGGAATGAGTCGAAGAGGTCTTCCGCTGAGACGCCGACGCTCTTATTTGCGGCTGAGTCGTCGTTGGCGGGTTCATCCACAGTTTCAGGTTCGGGTTCGGGCTCCGGTTCTTTGGATTTGTTGCCGAACAACACGGATTGGAACTCGTCGTCTCCAGTGATTTCGTCTTCGCTGAGCAGTTGCATGCCCGTTTCGAGCACGTCCTCGTCAACGAACTGCTCGATATTGTCAGGTGCTACGGACGGCTCTTCGTCGAGTGGCATGACGAGGCTCTCGCCCTTATCGATGCTGATTTCGAATTCGAAATCGCCCATGCGCATGCGATCACCGTCGAACAGCCGCCGCGGATTGCCCTTGCCGATCGGTTCGACTTCGTCGTTCATGTAGACGCCGTTGCTGCTCATATCGGCGAGGTAGTACATCCCGCCCTTGTGGTCAATCGTAGCGTGGCGGCTCGATATGTAGCGGTCCGGATCCGGCAGAATCCAGTCGTTTCGCAACGAACGGCCGATCGTCCCGCCCGATTCGTGGTACTCACGTACGCAGTCGTCGCCAACGAGATCGCGGTGTTCGGAGACTAGTTTGATGATTAGCGGCATGGCATCTCTCTCGAATATCGACCAATTGTGCGCTAAATCAAGACCTTAGACTGCGGCCCAGTTCACATAATCAATGCCACCTTGCGGCCGTAAGGCCTTGATTTCATGTATTTCGGGCCATAGACAAGGGTTTTGGTTAGACTGGCAGCGTTTATGAGCAAAGACCCGTTGTACAAAGTGATTTTCATGAGCCAGGGGCAGATCTACGAAATCTATGCCCGCTCGGTCGGCCACGGAGAGATGTTTGGCTTCGTTGAGGTTGAGGAACTCGTTTTCGGTGAGCGAACCACCGTCGTCGTGGATCCGTCCGAAGAGAAGATCAAAGCGGAGTTCCAGGATGTGCGCCGGACGTACCTGCCCATGCATTCGATTATTCGTATCGATGAGGTGGACAAGCAGGGCACCAGCAAGATATCCAAGCTGGAAGGTGGCAATGTCGCGCAATTCCCGATGCCCGTCTATACGCCCGGGGATAGCAACAAGTAGGCGGTCAAGACGGCGTAGTTTGAGTACGGTATGATCCCGACTCATTTTCCACCCAACCTCGAACAAGGTCATCGCCCCCCATGCTCGAACTGCCAGGACAGGCGGCACATTCAAATTTTCGCCTGGCACAACTGACCCGATCCCTGAAGCGCGCCGACGATCGTGTCGACAAAGTCGAGGCCCGCTTCAC
>JAACFG010000065.1 GCA_009937605.1 Gammaproteobacteria bacterium
CAGGCTTTAACGGTGCGCCGCCGGTATCGGGTGGATACACCGTAGGTGCGTTCTACGGTGAGGTGTACCTGCCGATTCTGTCGGGCGTAACGGGTGCCGATCTTCTGGACCTCGAACTTGCCTACCGTACGTCGGATTACTCGACGTCAGGTGAAGTTGAGTCCTACAAGGTCAGCGGCTCCTGGGCGCCGGTTGAGTCTTTCCGCATCCGCGGTGGCTACAACCGCGCTGTTCGCGCTCCGTCAATCGGTGAGCTGTTCTCGCCACAGGGTGAAAACTTCCCGGGCGCTACGGATCCTTGCTCCGCTAACGGTGCTCCGGATGCGGCTACGACGGCAGTTTGTATCGCCGATGGCGTTCCAGCTAACGTTGTAGGCACACCGGCTATTAACCTTGCTTCGAGCCAGGTACGCGCCATTACGGGTGGTAACCCGGATCTGTTGCCGGAAGAAGCTGATACCTACACGGTTGGTTTCGTATGGCAGCCGGGCTTCATCGACGGCCTTAGCCTCTCTGTTGATTACTTCGACATCGTAATCGACGGTTACATCGCCGAGTTCGGTGGTGGTGCGGCTAACGTACTGGATGTTTGCTACAACGACGCAGAGGTTGGTGGTGTAGGTTCGCCGTTCTGTAACGTCGTCAATCGCCGTCCGGACGGCACAATCAACTTTGTGTCTCTGACGTCATCAAACGTTGCTGAGCAGACGCTCAAGGGCTACGACATCCTGGCGAGCTACGACTTTGACATGTTCAACGGTGACATGCGTATTGCCTACGTTGCTACCGTCACGACAGAGTCAAACTTCACGGCTTTCCCAGGTGCGGACACAGACGACTGTTCCGGTGCATTTGGCCAGGCGATCTGCGGCGAGCCGCTGCCTGAGTACAAGCATCGTGCAACAGGTACCTGGTCGAACGATAACTGGAGCACTATGCTGTCATGGCGTTACGTTGGTGAAGTAGAAGATGATGATCCAGGTGCTTTGTATAACGCTGAGGTAATCGATGGGTTCCACTACTTCGATCTCTCGGGTACCTATCGCTTCACGGATAACTGGGCCCTGACGCTGGGTATCGACAACCTCGCGGATGAGACACCGCCTATCATGGGCGACAATCAGGAACAGGCTAACACCTGGCCCGCAACTTATGACGTATTTGGTCGCACGTACTTCCTAAGGGCGTCGGCACAGTTCTAAGTAAGTCTGACTTTTGTCAGGGGAACGGCGGGCTTCGGCCCGCCGTTTTTTTTACAATGTCTTTTGCAGATTTTGACGATGAATGACGCCAAAAAGGGCTGGTCCGACTACTGGGAAAAAGACAGCGCCGAGGGCGAGGTCTTTGTTGATGCCGAAGGTGAGCGGCACCCGGCGCTCGGCGATTTCTGGCGGGTGCATTTTGAGAGTCTCCCCGACGGGGCGCGAGTCATTGACCTGGCCAGTGGTGCCGGATCAATCTATGCGCATCTGCCGGAGGAACATACGTTCCAGCTGTCGGCGACCGATATTTCCGACGTAGCGCTCAATGCGCTGCAGGACCGCTACCCACAGGTATCGACCATTGAATGTTCAGCCGATGCCATTCCGCTCGATGACGGCTCTTTCGACGCCGTAGTCACGCAATTCGGTGCTGAATATGCCGGCATTGGCGCTTTCGCCGAGGCGGCAAGACTGATTGCGCCGGGCGGGAAGTTTATCGGACTCTGTCATATTCGGGATGGCTACATCGATAGCAGCAACAGGGGGCAAATGGCCGAGGCGAAGATTCTCCTCGAACAGGCATTTATCGATCATGCGACGCGCATGATCACAGCGGCCTTTTCGGGCGACGCTGACGCGCTCAAGAACTCACAGGACGCATTTGTGACGGCTGCGGGGCCGGTTGTCGAAGGTATGAGCCGTTGCAAAAAGGGAATCCATACCTATTTGTATCAGGGCTTCCGCCAACTCTACGAGCGGCGGCATCAGTACGACCTCGCCGACATAACAGGATGGCTCGACGCGATGCGCGGTGAGCTGGACATCAACCTGGATCGTCTGAGTCGCATGTGTGCGGCCGCCCTGACGGAAAGCGATATCGACGAAATCCGCCGAATATTTGAAGAACATGGCCTCAAAGAGGTACATTGCACGCCGTTCGAGACGGCTGGCAATACACTGCCAGTCGCCTGGAACCTGACGGCGCAGAAAGGGAGTAAATAGAATGACCGACACGAACACTACGAATACGAGCCTGGCCGGCAAGATGTTTCTTTACGAGAGCCCGGAGCTTCTGACGACCGAAACGCATGGCAGCATGGGGTTCACGCCGTCGACCAGGCCGTTCGAGTTTGCCAGGGGCGCTCGCGTGGTTCCACTGACGATGATCGAGTTTGGCTCGGCGATACGATCGTACCCGATCATCTTTTCGAACCTGGAAACGCCGACACCGCTGGCAGTCGTTAGCTTGCTCGATGACGACAATATGTTTGTGAATGAGGAAGGCCATTGGGACCCGATGAGCTATGTTCCTACCTACCTGCGCTGTCATCCATTCACGTTGGCGAAGGAGGCCGGCGGACAACTGGCCATCGTTGTGGATCGTGATGCGGCATCCGTTACCGAGGAGCCGGTGTATCCGTTCTTCACGAACGATGAGCCGTCAGAGCAAACCCGGTCTCTGATGCAGCTCTGTTCTGAGTACGAAATCGAACGCCAGCGAACGGCTGAATTCTGCAAGAAACTCGTTGATCTCGAATTGCTTGCCGTGATGCAAGCCACGCACAAGCCTGAGGGAACCGAGGAGACGCTGGCAGATTACGTTGCCATCGATGCGGCGAAACTCGACGGTTTGCCGGCCGAAACGATCTACGAGCTTCACAAGGCAGGATTCCTGTCTGCCTCATACCTGCACCTGTATTCACTCGAGAACTGGCGCCACCTGATGGCGCGCCGTGTGTCAATGGGTAAGGCAGACTAGACCGGGACGGCGTCGAAGGGCGCCGTGACGCGTATGGAGCCGTCATGGATGGCTTCGGTGCCGTGCCAGAGGAAGGACGGAAACAGCACGAGTGTGCCGGCCGACGGTGCGATCCACTTTTCAGGGGGAGTTGCTGGTGTCGTTTCGAACGGCGGCTCAGCAAACTTGATCCAGCCAGCCCGGTCCTTGGCGCTCGCCGTCTCCGCGGGAACCGAGACGTAATACGCGGAGCTGATCCAGCCCTCGGGGTGTACGTGATTAACGTGCCAGCCGCCGCCTTTGAGTTTTACTGACCACGCACCCGTAATGCGGTAGTCGCCCGTGTTGCGGGCGGTCAGGGGATGGTCATCCCCGCTTCCGACGTCCGTCATGTACTGGCGAATCGGAATATCCAGGGCCTTGTAGAATGCCTGGATGACCGGGTCGTCGATGGTTGTCAGGTCACGTGGCGTCTGGCTGCCGTCCCTGAGCGATTGATCGAGCGGATGTGTCTCGTATTGATGCCACGGCTCCAGTGCCTTCAGGAGCGCTGCATTAAATTCGTCAATACTCTCGAAACCCTCCGGTACCGGCAGCGCGTATGGGCGAACGAAGCGTTCCAGATCGACAATCTGGCCGTAGCGCTCCGATCCCATCAGTCGCAGGGCCGTTGCCTCGTAAGCAATCCAGTGCTGGCCATTGGGCTCCGCCTCACGCATGGCCTGGATGTAGGGCATTGCCTCATCGGCTTTGCCCTGCATCAGCAGCGCCGTCAGCAGGTTGCCACGAATCAGGCGGTCATCCGGGTAATTCTCCAGGCATTCTTTGGCTTGGGTCTCTGCCGCCTCCGCCTCGTTCAAATCGATGTGTGCGCCGGCCGAAACCACCCACGCCTCCGCAGGCAATGCGACGGTCTGCCGGATATTTGCCAAGGCTTCGAGGGCGACACGCGGCTTGCCGCTCTGGCGCAGAATGTCGGCGCTCGTAATGACCAGTTCGGGCAGGAGCGCCGACTCGGTCAGCAGTGTGTCAAATGCGGTGTTGTCTCCGCTCATCCAGTAAGTCTGGGCGAGCGCTCGCAGCGTGAAGTTCGTCGGCTGTGCAGCGTGTGCGATCTTGAGGTCTTCGATTCCGCTCTCAATCTGACCGAGTTCCAGCCGTGTTCGTCCACGCATAAAATAGATATTGGCGTCGTTCCTGCCCTCGGCAAGAAGCGCATTGAACAGCGATTCGGCCGCGTCAACCTGGCCGTCGCCAAGCAATGCCGTCCCGAGTCCATAACGCGCGCCAACATCACCCGGATTCGTCTCGAGGAGCTCCCTGTAGAGCTCGAGTGCGTCCGGCCAGCGTTCGGTATCGATGAACAGCCTGCCAAGGCCGGTCTTCGCCTGCTGGAATGTGGGTCTTAGCTGCAAAGCACGGCGATACTCGGTTTCCGCGAGTACATGCTGGCCGGTGTTGCGAGCAAGGGTTGCCCGGTTATTCGCAATCTCGGGATCTTGTGGGTCCATTTTGGCCGCACGTTCAAAGAGCAGGGCTGCCTCTTGCAGCTCTCCGGCACCCTTTTCGACCAGCGCCAGGAGATGAACAGCCTTTACATGATCGACCGGCCGCAGGTGACGCCGAGCTTCGTCGAACGCGCCCCGTTGAAACGCGGCGTAGCCGGCCTGCAATGGCTGATTGATTTGCTGCACGTCTGGAACGACTACTGAGTTGCGTCGATTTTCGCGACCTCAGTCGTATTCTGCCGCAGTTCCCCTTCCATTTCCTCTTCGTCAAAGGAATAGCGAACCTCAAACGTCTCGTTGCGCGTGCGGACCGGCTGCCCTTCCGCAAAACGCGGACGGAACGCAAAACCGCGAACGTGATTCTTCACGATGTAGTCATAGAGTCCCGGAGGCACGGATTCAACAACCCGGATATTGTCGGATCGACCACCCTCATCGACGTCGTAGCTGACGACGACATAGCCGTTTTGTTCGTCCGTCGGATTGGCCGCCTCCTGGAGGAGATTCTGCATAGCGGGAGAAGAACTTTTTGGTGCCGGGTTTAGCAATACGGGGTTGTCAAACGTCTGGTCGCGATAGCCATGAAGTTCCGGATTCCTGTCGAGGTATTCCCAGCCCCGTTTGTAGTTGCCGATGACGATCGTACGATTGGACGTTTGCGTGCTAAGAAAGTCACCCATATTAATAAAGACGTTGGCCTTCTCAAGGTCGCTCGTCTCTTCGCTATTCTCGGTGATTATTGCCGCGCGCCGCAGGTATCGTTTTGCTTTTTCGGTGCCATCTTCGCCGTCGATGATGACATTGTTGATGAGAATGTCAGAGATAGCGGTGAACGCGGGCACCAACAACATGGAGTCCATTCCGTCGGCATCCTCAATCAGGGCAATAAGGCGGCGATAGGCATTCAACGAGCGAAAAACGCTGTCGGTCCGATACAGCATGTCGGCCTGGCTGTGAAGGGACGGCACGCGCTCGATACTGTCACCCGGATAGTGATGCTCTACCACGGATATGTAGGACTTCTGCATATTGTTCGCAGCTTCGAAGTCGCCCATCGTGAAATAGGCTTCGCTTAGTTCGTTTACGACTTCGGCTTTATCGAGACCCCAGAAACCGTTGTTCACCTGCTGTATGTGCAGTGTACGGTGATAGTTTCTCTCGGCTTCTTCATAACGATTCGCGGCCATCAGGCTACGGCTCATGCCGAGCACCGGTGCGATAAGCTCGCCATTGAGGCGATCGCTTGCGAACTCGATGGCCTCGATCGCGAGCTCGTAGTTCTCGATCGCTGCGTAGTACTCGCCGCTCAGATGCTGGGCGGAGGCAAGCTGCGTAAGAAGCTTGCCGTAGGCCATGCGGTTGTAGTCCGGGTCCTGCAGAAACTGCATGAGGACCAGTTTTATGGAATTGGCGGCCTCGACGTATTCGCCGTCGGCGATCAGCTGATCATAGTCACGCTGCACCAGATCAAACTCTGACGCACCGCCATCGGCACCACTGCTGGCAGCCCATCCTGGTGCCGTAATCATCAAGCTGGCAACCGCCAGCCACAGTAGTGGTGGTGCTGTCCTGGTCTCCGCCATTCCTCTCCCCGTTCTTGTGAGGGAGTTCGACTATATCTCGTGGCGAAAGTTCTGGTAAAGCCTGTCGTTACTCCGCGACATCAGCCCTCAGCACTTACCGAGGCGGTGGTGCCCTGGGACGTCATTATCTTGACGCTGGCCCCCTCTGAGAGATTCTCAGCGCCCCGAATAGCAACTCGATCCCCGGCCTTCAGTGGCCCGGTCACAGCGGTGAGTTCGCCTGCTGAATCGCCGATCCGCACAGCGACCTGTTCCGCGACGTTGTCGCTGTTGATGCGGAACACAAACGAGCCATTGTGGCGCAGTACAAGTGCGTCGCGTGGCACGGCAATTGCGGATTCTCGAGCGCGTACGGGGACCGAGACGCTGACGAGCTGGCCAACTGTCCAACTCGACAGGGCTGCAACGGGGAGGTCGATCCGCGCCTCAAAGGTCTGGGAGCGGACATCACCTGTAGGCACGAGAGACCGGATACGCCCTGAGTAGATGGCGTCCGTGGCGAACACGTCGATCGAATCCCCGACAACTGTGCGCGGCAGGTGCTTCAAAGGTACAAATGCCCGAACCTCCATGTTCTGAATGTCAGTCAGTTGCGCGAGAACTTCACCTCTCGCGACGTCCTCTCCACCACGGTATGCACGACTGATAACAACACCCGTAAAAGGGGCACGGACGTCAGCGCGTTGAATCTGATCATCGATCTGCCGGATTCGCACCCGTGTGATTTCGGCGTCGCTCATTGCCAGGTCCCGATTTGCCTCGGTCTGCTCGAGTTCGAATTCGGATACGAGGTCCGAGCTCTGGAGTTCGCGTTGGCGACGCAGCTGGCTCTCGAGTTGCCGTACGTTGATTTCTGCGCGCCGCAACAATGCCTCCTGCTCTGCCCGTTGCAATTCGAGCGAGCGTTTGTCGATGAGCGCGACGGGCTGACCTTTCTGCACGAGCGTGCCCGGCTCGGCCACCATCAACAGCTGGCCGGTAACACCAGCCGTAACCTGTACCTCGTTGCGGCTGTATATCGTTCCGGGAACCGCGACAGTCGGCGCTATTTCCTTACGTTCGACACTGGCGACCTGCACGACCTTGGCAGGCATTTCCTGCTGAGCGAGTGCCGCGCTGGCCAGAAGGCAGCATGTAAGAATCGTTGTTGTTTTTCTAAGCATCGGCAATAGCCCCCTGCGTAGCCGGTGCTCCGGCAGTCCCGCGTACCCGGCCAACGAGTGGCGGCAAACGCAGGATGCTGGGCATCAGGATAAGTGTAAATATGGCGCTGAAGAACATGCCGCCGATAATGACGGTGGCCAGTCCGCGATAAATCTGTGAACCCACGCCCGGTACGACCATCAGTGGCAGCATGCCGAAGATGCTCGTCAGTGTACTCATGTAAATTGGCCGGGCCCGGACTCGAACCGCGTTGGCCACCGCGGCAGCTCGATCCATGCCATCTTTCTGTGCGGTACGCGTCTGCATGACCAGCAGGATGGCGTTGTTCACGACGAGGCCGAGCAAGATCAGGAAACCGATAGTCGTCAGCAGGTCCATTGCCTGCGTTGTAAACAGGTTGAGCACGCGCAATGCGACCACACCGCCTGCGACGGCCAGCGGCATCGACAGCATAACCAGCGCCCCATCGCGCAGTGACCGGAACATGGCGGCGAGCACCAGGAACAGGACAATGGCGGCGATCGCGAGATTAACCTTCATCGTGCTGAATGCGCCTTCAAGCCGGTCCGCGGTGCCGCGATAGGCAAAACTGACGTCGTCCGGCACGATCTCACGGAGCTGCGGACTTACAACGTCGCGCAGTGTATCCAGCGCTTCCTGCACCGTCATTTCGGGTGGCGGCGTCACCTGCAGCGTCAGCGTCCGCTGCCCATTGACGCGAATCAATCGCGTCGGTCCGACGGTCCGCCGTATTTCGGTCAACTCGCCGATACTCTGGATGCCGGCGAGCGGTGTTGCGATCGGTACAGCGGCCAGTTCTTCGGGGGACGTCCAGACCGGTCCTTTCAGGATCATGTCCATACGGTCGTTGCCGTCGAAGTACTCGCCGACGAAAGTGCCGCTCGTCATTGCTCGTACGATATTGGCAACCGCGGCGCGGTCCAGGCCTGCCGCCGTAATGCGTCGATCATTGGGAACGAGTTGTAACTCGGGTTCTGCGATCTGCAAACCCGGGAACGGCCGTACCTGGGCACCCGGAATGGCCTCATTAATCATCGGCATTGTCTGCATGGCCGTGTCTGACAGCGCGTTAATATTCGATCCCTGGATGTCCAGGTTGATGCTGCGGCCGCCATCGAAGCCGAAGTTGAGCAGCGACGAACGTTGCACGAATGCCTGGGTGTCCGGCAGGTCAATGAGAACCTCGTCCCGGACGATACCGATCATCTCCTCGATGCGGTTTGGATCCTGCGGGTAGATGAACAATGCGTTGAACGTTCCGAACGACGAAAGGTTGTAGCCGCGTATGTAAGGCTGCTGTTCGTGATCCATGTAGGGACGCAGCCTCTCGACAATCTTGCCGGCGATCTCCGTCTCCACCATTTCGACAGTGCCGCCCGGCGGCATGGCGAAGAACGCATTCAGGGAGTCGGATGGCGCCTGTGGCAGCAGGTTCGCCTTTGGCACCAGCAACACGATGACGAGCGCCGAGGCACCGAGAATGCCGCCAATCCAGCCCCAACACATGGCCGGTGTACGTGTCAGTCGCATGACCAGACCGGCAATACGATCCCACCAATGGACCAGTGGGTCATCGTTTTCCTGTTTGAGGAAGAACTTCGCAGCGACGGGCAGTACGGTAATCGCGATGAAGAACGACGCCGATACGGCGACGGCGATCGTGAGCGCCAGGTCCTGGAACAGTTGCCCTTCCATGCCGCTCATAAACAGTACGGGCACAAAGATCGCGACACTCGTCACTGTTGATGCGAACAGCGCGCCGGTAATCTGGCGCGTTCCTTTAGCGACTGCTTCGTCCTGGCTGAGGCCACTCTGTCGGCAACGCACAATGTTTTCGAGTGTCACGATCGCGGCATCCATTACGAGCCCGACGGAAAACGCGAGACCGGCCAGCGAGATTACGTTCAGCGATTTGTCGAACAAACGCAGCGCCACGAATGCGACGAGCACGGATAATGGCACCGTCGCTGTGACAAGAAATGTTGCTCGACGGCTGCGCATCAGGAAATACAGGATCCCGATGGCGAGTAGCAGACCAATCCCCAAGTTACTGCGCACAAGCGAAATTGCGCGTCGAATGTGGATCGAGGCGTCGAAGCTCAGGTCCATCTCAAGGCCCGCAGCGTGCAGGACATTGTCATTAAGCTCGACGATCGCTTTATTGACCTCGTCGAGAATCGTAACGGTGTTCGCGTCGTAGTCGCGCTGCACGGTGATGTAATAGGCCGGGTAGCCGTTACGCAGGGTAAAACCGTCCTGCTTGCGCGGGACGATCTCAACGTCGGCTACCTCGTTGAGGTAGATAGGCCGCTCGTTACTCCAGCCGACGATAAGCTGGTTCAGCTGCTCCGGCTCGAACTGGCCGACAAAGCGCACGGTGTACTGTCGTCGCCCCACGTCGGCAAATCCACCGGAACTGTCCGTCGCTCGCGAGACCGTGGCGATAATGTCATTCACCTGGACGCCGAGGGCCGCGGCCCGATAGGAGTCAAACGTGATGTGCAGTTCTCGTGGCTGCTCGCCCTGCAGATTGACCTGCGAAACCCCCGGGATGCGAGCCAGCCGCGGCTGAACATGATCCTCGATGAGTTTCTGGTAGTCCGACAGTTCGCGATTCGGATTGTCCGGAAGGACGCGGATCAGCAGGGATGCAGCCCCAGGTGTCTGTCCGCCGCCACCCACGTTGACCTGGGGCTCGAGTGCGTCACCCGGGCGCGGTGGCGCCTGGGTCAGGTTGTTGATGACGTCGAGTTTCGCAGTCTGGATGTTAGTGCCGACAGCAAAGCTCAGGTTCACAAAGCCGGAACCGCGTCCAATGAATGAGTTGATGTTAGTCACGCCGGGCGTGTTACGCAGGACATTTTCCTGCGGCTCGACAATATTGGCTTCCATCTCCTCCGGTGCCGCAGCACGCCAGAAGTTGGCCACCGATATCTGTGGTTCCTCGATCGTGGGCAGCAGCTGAATCGGCAGCGATGCTATCGACGTCAGGCCGAACAGCGCTACGAGGGCGACGGCAGCGGCCACGGAGGGCCACTGTCGGGTGCTCAGGTCCGTGAGATTCATGCACCATTAGATGCGATTCGGCGCGGTTTCGTTGCACCTCAAACCGGCCAAAACGCCCGTAATGTTATGCCCGTTTGGAATATAAGGAGGTTTTACTCCCTGCGGCGCGGGATATCCTCTCCAAGCATCAGGGCGCGCACGAAACGGACCGGCGGCGACCCGTAGGACAGCGCCTGGTCATGGTAACGCCGTAGCGTGAACTCGTCCCCCCAAACCTCCTGAAGGGCGGCACGCATTTCGATGTGCTCCTGGTAGCCCACGAAATACGTCGAAAGCTGCGCCGATGTGAGCTGCGCGCGGACCCATTTTCCAGCCGCCTCGCGCTCCTCCTGGAAGCCTCCCTCGACCATCAGTTTCATCGCCGCGTCGCGCGTCATACCGTCGACGTGAATGGCGGAATCGATAATGGCGTTGGTGATGGCGCGCAGGTACCACTTGAGCGTGATCAGTTCCTGCAATGGATCATGATCCTGGTAGCCCGCGTCGATCATCATCTGCTCGGCGTACACGGCCCAGCCCTCGATGAAGGGTCCGGACTGCAGCACGCTTCTCAGGACCGAGGGGTATCGATTGCTAAGGGCAATCTGCAGGTAGTGCCCAGGCACGCCCTCGTGGATCGTGAGGTCCTGGATTGAGAAGAGATTGTATTCGCGAAGGAATGATTCCACCTGCTCTTCGGTCCAGTCCTCCGGAAGCGGCGCTACGGCGTAAAATGCGGGCTGGTCCTTGTCGAGCGCACCCGGTGCGTCGAGATACGCCAGCGTCACACCGCGGCGGAACTCGGGCATGACGATGATCTCAACCGGCTCGTCCGGCATTGTCACAAGATTGTGTTCAACAACGAAGTCGGTTGCTTCCTGCAGCTGTTCCCTGGCCACGGCGACAATGCCGTCCGGTGGCGGCAGCTGGCGATAAGCTTCTTCGAGCGCCGCGCGGATAATGACTTGCTTGTACGACTCGTCCGGGTTGTCCGGAAATGCGGTCATGGGGTTTTTCGCCAGGTACACGACTTTGGCAACCTCGTACATCCTGTTGCGTACATTCTCGTATTCCTGCTCCGCGCGCGCTGTCACATCTTTGCGTGACATGGGCGAATTCAATGCGAAGGCGAGTTTGACGTCATACAGTTCGGCGCCGATGCGAAAGTCACCGTTTGCCCTTGGCAGGAGTTCTTCCTCGAGCCACGTCTGGTGATCTGCGACTGCATTCTTGGCCGTTTCGATTGCCGCATTGAGCCTCGCCTGGTCAGCTTCGTTCAGGACGTCCATTTCCGGAATGATCATGTGGTCGACCATCGATCCGAGCCCCGGGTTCTGCTGTATGGCTTTCTCGGCGTGAATTTTCGGAACGCGCTCGGGCTGCAGTTCCCCGCGTGCCTGCTCGAGGAAACGCGGAATCTGCTCCAGTCGGGATGCAGCCGCCATCAGGCGCTGCTCGATTGGCGCGTAGTCGCGGGACAACAGGCCATAGATCGACCCGCCCGAACGACTGACGTAATAAAGCGGGTTCCATGCCCATTCCTGCAGTTGCTCGGAAGACCAGATGCTGGACTCAAGACTGTGAAGCAGCAGCTCGGCGTCGACCTGGTTGGCGCGTGACATTTCGTCCCGATCCAGCGCGCTCAGGGCGTCGCGATATTCGCGCAGTAATGTCAGCGTTTCTTCGCGGGCCGCGGCATCGACCTGGTCGAGCTCCCCATCTGCACGGTGGTCTCCGATCATGGTCGCGGAAACAGGCGAAAAATTGGTGAGATCGCTGATGTACTCATCTGCCAGGTTCTGGAACGCATTATCTGTGGCCGTGTCGGCGTGCGCGCTGGCAGACAGAATACTAATGAGCAAAACAAGGGTTTTTCGAGTCACGGTGCGGCCCCGGCCTGGTTGAACATGCGATGGACCTTAGCATGGTCGCGGACGGCCTGTAATATCCGGGTATGTCGAGAACCCTCTTACTTGTCGGGCTGCTCCTGGCACCCATGTTCGTGCACGCTGAATTGGTGCCGGCCTGGCTGTTGCGATTGCCCGAGTCGACGCCGACGGTATTTATCGCGGAGACTTCAACGTCGGCATTTCACCGCTTCGACCGAGCGGGCGACAGTGTCGTGAAGATCCGGCAGGATTATATGTCCATCGGGCAGGGCGGCATCGGGAAGGAGCGCGCGGGCGACCAGCGCACGCCCCTGGGTATCTACTTCGTGATCGAGCAACTCGATACGACACGCCTGCACGACAAGTACGGAGTTACTGCGTTTCCGCTTGATTATCCGAATGCGCTGGACCGTCGACATGGCCGCACGGGCGATGGCATCTGGGTGCACGGCGTCGATCCAAAAGGGGGCGCTCGTCCACCGCTTGATACTGACGGATGTATTGCCTTGCCTAATGACCGTCTGCTCGCCCTGGAGCCGAGTTTCACCGCGAACGTTACGCCTGTGTTGATTGCAACGGAGTTGTCCTGGGACGAAGCCGGGGCCGTCGCCGCCGTACGGATCGCACTGGAGCAGTCGGTGCTGTATTGGGCTTCCAGCCTCGAACAAGGCGACATGTACGCGTGGCTCAGCCTGTACGATGACAGCTTCGAACACTGGGGCATGAACAAGGCAGAGTGGTCGGCCTTCAGCCTCGGGACTGTCGGCCAGCGGCCTATAGAGGCGGTCACGGTCAGCGATCTGCTGTTGCTCGCAGACCCGGTAGAGGAAGGACTCTACCTGAGTCGATTTCGACTGGAGATTAGCGAAACCGCATCGAACAACGTGATTTCCATGCGCCGAATATACTGGCGCCGCTCAGAGAGCGGCGCCTTGAAGATCGTTGCAGAAGACAGCGGTTAGCGCAGGCCTTCCCGAGCAATCAACTCGTCGATGAGCTCGATGAGTTCATTGTAGCCGCCGGCGTCGGCGGCACTGGTGCGGTACTTGCCGTTGACGACAATCGCCGGCACTGACGTGATGTTGTAGCGGCGAAAGAGATCCCCGGCAACCCGCATCATCTGGTTAACCTCGAACGACTTCCAGGTCTTGTCAAATTCTTCATCCGAGACGCCGTAGCGGTTGAACAATGCGCGAATCGAGGCCATCGATGTCAGCCGATTGCCGCGGCGGTGATACTCCTCGAATACGGCATTATGAAACGCAGCCGGGTCCTGGAGGTGGCCATTGCGGCCGAGGATATCCTGCGTGAAGTAGATCTGGGCGTGCATCTGGGCAGCCTGGTTCCACATCGCTGGAATTCGCACAAAACGGACGCCTGGATCCTTGTTGGCGGCCCACGCATTGATGTACGGCTCCAACGTGAAACAGTGCGGGCAGCTGTACATAAAAGACTCAGCAACCTCGATCTTGTCCGCGCCGCCCACCGTTGGCTGAGTTGGCACCAGGCGGAAATAGTGCTCGCCTTCCTTGAATTTCCATTCTCGCGCCGGGGCTTCGTCGGTATCGGCCAGGGCAAGGACAATCGCCTCGTCCGCGGGCTCTTCTACCGAGGCGGACTCCTCGACAACCTCGAGCGTCTCTTCCGCCGCTTCTTCAGTAGCTTCGGCTGCTTCCTGAGCCGTGGCGTCCGGGGCGGGCGTCTCGACTGTCGCCGCTTCCTCGGCGACGGCCTCCGGCTGTTCTTCCTTGCTGCACGCCGACAGTGCGAACAGCACAGCGACGAACCAGATCAAATGTTTTCTCATTGTGTCTTCCTGAACTAAACGGGTGGAGATGCCTATCTCAGACCCTGAACATAGGAAGAAAGTGCCTCGATATCTTCCTTGCTGAGGCGACCGGCGATGTCACGCATTATGCGTGTCTTGCCATCGGTCTCGCGTGTGCCGCTCGCATAGTCATTGAGCTGCTTGGCGGTGTAGTCGGCGTGCTGTCCCCGCAGTGCCGGGTACTTGGCGGCCGGATTACCGCGACCCGAGGGGCCATGACATCCGAGGCACGCCGGAACGCCGGCGTCGGCGTTGCCACCGCGATACAGGGACTCGCCACGATCAACCGTCGCGGCGTCCTTCACGGATTGGGCCGCGGCCGGAAGACTCTCGAAATAGACGGCGAGGTCAGCCATGTCCTGTTCGGACACGAGCATGGCCTGGCTCGTCATCAGCGGATCGACGCGCGAGCCGTCCTTGAACGCCTCGAGCTGCGCCAGCAGGTACGGTGCGCTCTGACCGGCGATATTCGGCCACAGGGCGCTGCTGCTGTTGCCTTCAGGGCCATGGCAAGCCGTGCAGGTAAGGGCTTTCGCTTTGCCGGCGTCTGCCGAACCATCAACCAGGCTTTCGGCCTGAACCGGGGATGCAATAAGCGCCATACCGGTCATTGCGGCCATGGCGAAGTGCGGTGCGAGCTTGATTTTCATATTTCCTAACCGTTACTTCCCTGCGCTGACAGAAGTCATCGCTTTTGATACAAATCCGTTGGCTGAGTGACACCGGAAAGGTGTTAGGTTGACCTGTACTCAGCAAGCGCGAATTATACACAGAATCCACGGGGCATACCCATGTCGCAGTACCCAGAAGCCAGCTTCATCAAGAGCGCCAACAAGCCCGACCAGTTCGTCGCCGACGAGGGCGCGGAAGTCGCGTTCGCGGGTCGCTCCAACGCCGGAAAATCCAGTGCTATCAATGTGATAGTAAACCGCCGGCAATTTGCGCGCACGAGCAAGACGCCGGGCCGAACGCAGCTCGTGAACTTCTTTTCCCTGCGAGACGATGCGCGCCTCGTGGACCTGCCGGGATACGGCTTCGCGAAGGTCGCGAGCCGCATGCGCGACCACTGGGCCGACCTGATGGCCGAGTACTTTGAGATCCGGGCAAGCCTCAAGGGTATGTTCCTGATCGTCGATATCCGGCGTCAGTTGACCGACTTCGATCGGGCGATGCTGGCCTTCGCCGAAGCGGTAGGATTACCCGTGCACGTACTGCTGACAAAAAGCGACAAGCTCAAACGCGGACAAGCTGCCAACGCCTTGCTCAAAGTGCGCCGAGAACTTGGCGAACTCGGTACGGTTCAGCAATTCTCGGCACTCAATCGCCAGGGTGAAGATGAAGCACGCGCGAGGCTCGAGGAGTTCCTGACACTTTCGGATGAGCAATAAAAAGCCCCGAAGCACATGCGTGCCCCGGGGCCAGAAGAAGCAACAGGCTTGGGGAAACCGTGTTGCGTGCCTGCTTAGGGAGGTAAACAGGCAAGTGACTTACGCACTCATTACAATTAGAGGGACT
>JAACFG010000212.1 GCA_009937605.1 Gammaproteobacteria bacterium
ATGTAAGAAGGCAATGCGGGCGAACCGCCATGCCGGATGCGTGAACTAGCGGCGGGTCTTGCGTGCTACCTCTCAACACGCCACCCGAATGACTTGAATCCTGCAATTCAGTCAGTGCCACTAGTGAAGCGGATTGCCAACCGGGAGACGGAAGACACCGAATGCGCGCGACAGTGATGTCTCTTTCATTCGGACGAGATCCTATCCCAGCCGGATACATCTTCTGCTTACTGTGCCGCCCATTTATTGGGCGGCTTTTTTACACATGGATGTGTTTATGCCGCGGAACACATGGATGTGTGAGAGCGGCGTTACCATGGATGTGTTTATGCCGCGGAGAACATGGATGTGCGAGAGGGGCGTCGCACGGAAACTACGATGTTAAGAACGCTACCACTATTAAGTGTCATCGCACTTCTCGCAGCCTGTACCAGTGGCGCTCCCAAAGTGCCGTATCCTGCGTTTCTGCAGGTCGACGAACTCAGCGACGTGTTCATGGCCAGCATGCCCGGAATTCGCGCAAAGCAGCTGGCCGGCAATCCGCAGACTAGGCGCTCGAGCAATCGCATCGATCTTCCGCCGGATTGGCAGGGTACGAGCGGCGGAGCACCGGGTCGGTCAACGGAAATATTCGTGCTCAAGGGTTCGTTGACGATTGCCGATATTGAGCTCCCGCGGGGCGGCTATATTTTTCTGCCTGCCGGGTCGCTGGGTTTCAACATTGTCTCCGAGCAAGGCGCGCAAATTTTGTATTTCGTAAACGACACGGATCCCGAGTCGATAATTCGCTCGCCGATCATCATCGATACAAATTTGCTTCCGTGGGAACCGACGGAGACCCCGGGCGTAACGATCAAGGAAATGCGCACAGACCCGGGTAATGGCGCGGCGACCTGGCTACAGCGAATCGAGGCCGGTGTATCGATGCCGTGGCAATCATCGACGGTCTTGCGAGAGGGCTACCTGGTGGCCGGGCAATTCGAGGACAGCGAGTGCGTCAATGGCGAGGCGCTAACCTGGTCCTACACCGAAGGCGGGTATTTTTATCGGCCGGCCGACGCGATCCACGGTGGACCAGATTCCGGCGGCGCTGCCGATGCGGTTTGGTTCCTGCGCGAGACCGAAGGCGGGACCAAGACAACCGAACCCGGGTGCGAGCCTATTTCCTGACGAGCTTGGTGATTTTCTTGCCGAGCCCCATGAGCTTGGTCAGCGTGCTTGTCGGAATATCGCTGATTTCCTCGTACCAGCTGCTCGTCGTTTCGACAAACGTGAGCATATTGCGGACGCGCTCTTTAGTGACCGGGTCCGTTTCCTTTTCGCTATCAATTTCGTTCGCGCAACCGCGCAGCATCGTAAGTGTCGGGTTCAGTTCTCGCTGCTTGCGCTGCTCGATGATGACGCGAAACAACTCCCACACATCGTGCAGCGACTCGAAATAGTCGCGGCGATCGCCCAGAACATGGGTCATGCGGACCAGTCCGTAGCTCTGCAGCTCACGAATGCTCGTGCTTACGTTGGAGCGTGCTACGGAGAGAAGATCGACAATTTCGTCGGCACGCAAGGGTTTGGGGGACAGGTAAAGCAACGCCTGGATCTGGGCAACCGTTCGGTTGGTTCCCCAGCGAGTTCCCATCTCACCCCAGTGGAGGACGTACTTCTCGACGGCCGGCGTCATCTGCATGGCGATCTTTCCGTAATTTCTGTTATTGCTGAAATTACTACGGCACGAGTGCGGTCACAACCACGCGGCGCGGCGCAGGCCAACCCTCGACGGTCCTCGTTGGATCTTCGGGATCCAGTGCCTCGCGCAATGATTCGAATGTCATCCATTCGGTGCTGCGCTGTTCGTCGGTCGTCGTTATCGTCGTGTCGGCGATGTCGACACCCACAAAGCCGCTGCGGCGCAGCCAGGTTGTAAGCTCAGCCAGGGTTGGCAATAGCCACACATTGCGCATTCGGGCGTATCGGTCGACCGGTGTGCACGCGTAACTTTCTTCGCCCGGCACGTAAATCGTTTCAAGGACCAGCTGGCCGCCCGACCGTAATGTGGACCGCAGGCGATCGAGATGGTTGATTGGGGAGCGTTGGTGATAAAGGACTCCCATGGAGAACGTCGTGTCGAATACTCCGTTCGCCGCCGGCGTTTCCTCCAGCCGCAAAGGCAGGATGAAAACCGATTTGTCCTGCTCGAATATGTTGATCGCCAGGAACTGCATGGCGAACAACAGCGTCGGGTCGACGCCGATTACTGTTGCAGCGCCCGCCCTGCGCATTTCCAGAGCGTAGTAGCCATTGCCGGAGCCGACGTCGAGGACATTGCGTCCATCGAGTGGCGCGATAGCATCTTTTAACCGGGCCCATTTCCAGTCGCTGCGCCACTCGGTGTCAATAAATACCCCGTCGAGTTCGAGCGGACCTTTGCGCCAGGGATGCAGGCCGATGAGCAGTTCGCGAAGTTTGGCTTCATTGCCACGCGCGTCAGGTAGCGCCTCAATGACCTGGTTCCAGCGAACCCAGTCACCGTGTGTCTTGCCCGTAAGGCGATCATGCAAGATCTGGCCGAGTTCCTCATTCCAGTTCCCGAGCCCCAGTGATTCCAGGCAGGCGTGTAGTGCATCGAAGTCGAACATAGTCAGCGTCGGGCTCACCGAATCGCGATGATCGACACGAAATTAAAATAACGAAGCCAGACGGCGGACTGGGAGAACCCGGCTCGCTTCAGGCGGTCCCGATGTTCGGCGACGGTCTCGGGCACCAGGACGTCTTCAAGTGCTGCGCGTTTGCGCGCGATTTCCAGGGTGCTGTAGTGGTTGCGCCGCTTGTGTTCGTGATGCAGATCAATGAGCAGGCTTTCCATGTGTGGATCCTCGTCGACGACCTTTTCCGACAGGACCAGCAAGCCACCTTCATTCAGTCCGGCATAAATATTCTGTACCAGCTCGTCGCGGTCAGCGCGGTCGACGAACTGCAGCGTGTAATTAAGCACCACCATCGATGCATTGGAGTACTGGATATCCCGAATATCACGCTCGACCAGATCGACTTGCGTTTCCGGGCCATGTTGTCGGTCATCTTCGGCTAGCATCTCGCGGCAACGCTCGATCATGGCTGGCGCCGCGTCGACGGCGACAATGCGGCAACAGGGCTGCTGAATACCCTGGCGCATGGCGAGCGTAGCTCCCCCGAGGGAGCAGCCGAGGTCGTAGCATGTGGTTCCGGCCCTGACGTAGCGCGCCGCCAGTGAACCGATTGCTTCCAGGGACGCGGCGTACCCCGGGATCGACCGCTGCAGCATGTCCGGAAATACCCTCGCCACGCTGGCATTGAAGCGGAAAGGCTCCGAACCATCATCGGTCTCAAAAATCTTGTCTTCGCTCAAGTCCGAATCCTGTGGGACAATCGCGCATATGCTACGCGAACTTCATGCAGAACTCGGCATTCCCGAGGATTATGGGCTCGACGGGACCAGGCCGGTTTTCGACGAGGCGACGGACCTGGTGGAGGTCGGGCCTAACCTGGTCGGCCGAATGCAGAGCCTCGAGCCGCAGGCCGCGGCCCGCTGGAATGAGATGCAGGCGGGCGCTGCGGAGGACGGAATTCTGCTCCTGATCGTGTCCGGCTATCGCAGTATCGATTATCAGGCCCGCCTGATCCGAAAAAAAATCTATGCAGGTCAATCGGTTAGCGAAATACTGGCGGTCAACGCGGCCCCCGGCCATAGCGAGCACCACACGGGCCGGGCTGTCGACATCGCGACGCCAGGTTCACGTCCGCTGACCGAGGAATTTGAGAATTCAGGCGCATTTCGCTGGTTGCAGGAGAACGCCGGGTCCTACGGGTTCTCGATGTCTTACCCCCGAAACAACCCCGCCGGGTTCATCTACGAGCCCTGGCATTGGGCCCAGAACACCTGATTTTGCCGCAATGCTTCATCCGCCAACGGTTTCGGGTACAATCCTGCCCCGATCAAAACATAAAAAAACAGGTGTTTAGCTGTTGACAGTGGGGCCTGTCTGGTTAGAAAATGCCCGGCTTGCGTACCGGAGGGGTACTCAAGCGGTCAACGAGGGCAGACTGTAAATCTGCTGGCTATGCCTAC
>JAACFG010000213.1 GCA_009937605.1 Gammaproteobacteria bacterium
CAAAGATCGCTTCTGTAAAGAACATGCAGAAGATCACGAGCGCGATGGAAAAGGTCGCGGCGAGCAAGATTCGCAAGGCCCAGAAGCAGATGGAGGCGTCGCGTCCTTACGCGCAGCGCATCCGTCGTGTGATCGGCCACCTTGCGCACGCGAACCCCGATTACAAGCACCCGTTCCTGACAGAGCGTGAGGTGAAGCGTGTCGGGTACATCGTGATTTCTACGGATCGCGGTCTTTGCGGTGGCCTCAATGCCAACCTGTTCAAGACGATGATTGGCGAGATCGCCAACGCGCAGGACAGCAATGTTGAGGTCGACCTGGCCCTTGTAGGGGCCAAGGCAGTCGCTTTTTTCCGTCGCATGGGCGGCAACGTGGTAGGTACCGCTTCTCACCTCGGTGACCAGCCGACGGTCAACGACCTGATCGGCTCGATCAAGATCATGCTCGACGCATACGCGGACGGGAAGATCGATCGCATGTTCGTCGTACACAACGAGTTTGTGAATTCGATGACGCAGACGCCCGTGGTATCGCAGTTATTGCCAGCGAGCGGTGTGGGAACTGACGACGATGATCTACAGACCCACTGGGACTACATTTACGAGCCCGGCGCCAGCGAACTGCTCGATGACGTGTTGATGCGTTACGTGGAGTCGCAGGTTTACCGTGGTGCGGTTGAAAACTTCGCGTGCGAAATGGCAGCGAAGATGGTTGCGATGAAGTCAGCTACAGATAATGCCGGCGACATCATTGACGGGTTGCAGCTCGAGTACAACAAGGCTCGACAGGCTGCAATCACACAAGAAATTTCAGAAATTGTCGGCGGCGCAGCTGCCGTATCAGGTTGAGGAAAGCTAAATGAGCACCGGAACTACTGTGCAGGTAATTGGCGCTGTTGTGGACGTTGAGTTCCCGGCGGGCCAGATTCCCAAGGTATACGACGCACTCATCATCGATGATGCAGAAATCACACTCGAAGTTCAGCAGCAGCTGGGTGACGGGGTTGTCCGCACGATCGCGATGGGTTCTTCGGAAGGCCTGAAGCGCGGCATGGCAGTAACCAATACGGGCAGCGCGATTACCGTACCGGTTGGCGAGAAGACGCTGGGTCGCATCATGGATGTACTCGGCAAACCGATCGACAACAAGGGCGATATCGGCGCCGAAGAGCATTTGCCGATTCACCGCGCCGCTCCTTCTTACGAAGACCAGGCTGCGACGACCGAGTTGCTCGAAACGGGCATTAAGGTCATCGACCTCATCATGCCGATCGCCAAGGGCGGTAAAGTCGGCCTGTTCGGCGGCGCCGGCGTCGGTAAGACCGTAACGCTGATGGAGCTGATTCGTAATATTGCTCACGAGCACTCGGGCTACTCGGTATTCGCCGGCGTAGGTGAGCGTACTCGTGAGGGTAATGACTTCTACCATGAGATGACCGAGTCGAATGTTATCGACAAGGTATCGCTGGTTTACGGTCAGATGAACGAGCCTCCCGGCAACCGTCTTCGTGTTGCACTGACGGGCCTGACGATGGCTGAGGCATTCCGCGACGAAGGTCGTGACGTCCTCATGTTCATCGATAACATCTACCGTTACACGCTCGCGGGAACGGAAGTCTCCGCACTGCTCGGCCGTATGCCGTCTGCAGTGGGCTACCAGCCGACACTGGCTGAGGAAATGGGCGTATTGCAGGAGCGCATCGCATCGACGAAGACCGGTTCGATTACCTCGTTCCAGGCCGTCTACGTACCTGCCGATGACCTGACCGACCCGTCCCCGGCAACGACCTTTGCTCACCTCGACGCAACGCTCGTATTGTCACGTAACATCGCCGAGCTGGGCATCTACCCGGCTGTTGACCCGCTCGATTCGAGCTCACGAATCCTCGATCCGCTCGTCATTGGCCAGGAACACTATGACTGTGCACGTGGCGTACAGGCCGTACTGCAGCGCTACAAAGAGTTGCAGGACATCATCGCCATTCTGGGTATGGACGAGCTGTCGGAAGAAGACAAGCAGATCGTTAACCGCGCTCGCAAGATCCAGAAGTTCCTGTCGCAGCCGTTCTTCGTCGCTGAGGTCTTCACGAACTCACCGGGTAAATACGTGTCACTCGCTGAGACAATTCGTGGCTTCAACGGCATCGTCGCCGGCGACTACGATCATATTCCGGAGCAGGCGTTCTACATGGTTGGCACGATCGACGAGGCTGTCGAGAACGCGCCGAAGTTCCAGTAGTAGGAGCGGCGACTCGCCGCGAATCGCGGTCAATGACCGCTCCTACAGAGAGAAGAAGATATGGCAACAATTCAAGTCGACATCGTTTCTGCAGAAGGCGAGATTCATTCCGGCGATGCCGCGATGGTTTTTGCGCCTGCATCCATGGGTGAGGTCGGCATCGCGCCGCGTCACGCACCGATGCTGACGACGCTGAAGCCGGGTGAGGTTCGCGTTCAGGACCCGGACGGTAATGAAGAGGCGTTCTATATCACGGGCGGTATGCTCGAGGTGCAGCCGACCCGCGTTACTGTACTTGCGGACACGGCCTTGCGTGGCGACCAGCTTGATGAAGCCGCCGCGCTAGCAGCACAGCAGGACGCCGAGAAGGCGCTCGAAGGCGCGTCGGAAGAAACCGACGTTGCCCGGGCACAGGCAGAACTTGCCGAGGCGCGTGCTCGTTATCGCGCCGCCCAGAAGCTCAAGGGCAAACGCTAGTTGGAGCGGCTACTAGCCGCGATGCCTCAATACACCCAGCCGATCCGTTAGTTCCACCGCGTTGCCCTCGTGATCAACGAGACCGCGGGGCGGATCAAAACGCTGCGTCAATGGTGTAACTACCAGCATCGCGACCAAACACGCGACAAAGCCGAGCAGGTCTGCCGGCAGCGTTTCTGAATACGATGAAACGACGAGCCAGGTCGCAATACCGGCCGACATGCCGGCCAGGGCCCCAGTACGGTTTGCCTTCTTCCACCACAGGCCGAGAATAAACGGCGCAATAACCGCAGCGAGCATAATGATGTTCGCGTCCAGCACCGTATTGAATACCTCACGAGCGCTTAACGCAAAAGACACCGCAAAAACACCGCCCACCGGGATTGCGAGCCGGATTACAAGGAGCTGTAGACGCTCCGAGGGCTCACGCTTAAAGCGCGGCAGGACATTCGTTCCGAAAACCGTTGCCGAGGCAAGAATCGCGCTGTCGCACGAACTCATGATTGCCGCGAGCAACGCACCGACGAAAATGGCGACCGCAACCGGGTGAAGGTGCTCGAGTGCGAGCGCCGGCACGACCGACTCAGAGTTGGCAAGGTTCGGCATGGTGACGCTCGCAATAATTCCGAGCATCACGGGAATCATCGCAAACCCGACATAGCTGATTGCCCCGGCGTAAAACGCATTCTGTGCAACCCGCTCACTCTTCGCCGACATGGCTCGTTGCAGTAGCGATTGCGAAGCGATGTCGGCAAAACCGAAGATTACCCAGGCACGCAGATAGACGAGCCACCTATCGAGAGAATTCTCGAGTGGAATCATTCGGAACGTGTGCTCGGGCAACTGCGCTGCGATTGGAGCCCATCCGCCTGTGTCGATCAGGACGACAATGAGCAACATCACAAGGCCGACGGCAATGATGCTCATCTGCACGAAGTCGGTCAAAGCGACCGCGAACATACCGCCGATCGACGTATAGATGATGACGACAAATGCGCCGCCGATGATCCCGACCGGCATTGGCACACCGGTCAGCGTTTCAAAAATGATGCCAAACGCCACCAACATTCCGGCAACCCAGCCGAGGCCTGACACGATCGAGGCAAAAGCGCCGATGATGCCGGCACCCAGACCGAAACGCTGTTCGATAATCTCGATGAAAGAAAAAAGGCGCAGACGCCGGATCAAGCGAACGATAAAAAGGCCGATCAGAACCAACGCCAGGCCTGCACCAAAAGGGTCAGCGATCACTCCCAGCATGCCATCGTCGTAGGCGGCACCAGCGACCCCGATCATCACGCCACCGCCGAACCATGTCGCAACAACGGTTGCCGTACACAACGGGAGAGACATACTCCGGCCGGCAACGGCGAATTCCGCTA
>JAACFG010000066.1 GCA_009937605.1 Gammaproteobacteria bacterium
CCGGAGCAAGCCATCACACTCGAGGAAGCAGTCGAGGCTTTTACGTCTGGATCAGCATGGGTCAATCACCAGGAGCTCGAGACCGGGTCAATTGAAGTTGGCAAACTGGCAGACCTTATCGTCCTCGACCAGAATATCTTCGAGATAGATCCGACCGAGATCTCCGACACGAAAGTGTTGTTAACGTTGTTTGAAGGACAACGTGTGTACGGGAGGCTGGACTAACGGTATATGGCCACTTTCTGAGGACCGATGCATGAGCAAATTAAAAGACACAAAGATCGACTTACAACGACGTGCAGTTGTTGCGGGTGCAGTGGCCGCATCCTCTCAACTTTTTTCTCCACTGGCCGCCTTTGCGAGTAGCAAGTCGATGGACATCGACCGCTTTGTTGCTGATTGTATCGCGGCCAACAAGGAAACAGACGCGCAGGTCGCAGTTAACGAGGTACTTGCCCGGGCTGTCTCTACTCCCGGCGCGGTACTGGCGGCACTAGGCGAACCCGACAAGGCTGGACTGAACGTACTTCTCCGCTCCCCAAGCCTGACCATTTTCGCTGCTACGTGGACTCCGCAAATGAACCTCATGCCCCATGATCACCTGATGTGGGCCAACATTGGAATCTACACGGGCCGCGAGGACAACATCTTCTGGAAAAGAACGCCGGAAGGAATAGAGGCATACGGTGCCGACGCCCTGTTTGTAAAAGACACCGCGATGCTTCCTGAAGACGCCCTGCATTCAGTAACGAATCCGTTGCAGCGTTTCACGGGTGGCATTCACGTTTATGGCGGTGACTTTTTTGACACAACGCGGAGTCAATGGGACCCGGAAACACTCGAAGAAGAACCGTCCGACGGCGCCAGGATTCGCAGGATGTTCCAGCGCGAAAACGAAAGACTGGGTTTGACTAAAGAAACTTAGGAGATCTTCAACTGGGCTGCGATAACCGGGGCATCAGTCGAGCTCGGCCCAAATAGCACGAACCCAGTCGCGGATCTTCAGCGACTCTTCCCAGCGATTCGATAGTTCGTTTTGGTCGCCGTCCGTGATGGCATACGGCGGGGGACCCAGTTCGCAGAGGAAGACCAGCGTCGCATCATCCTTATTACGTTCTCGCCACATGCGCATGCCGTCTTTCCACCAGCCTTTGAAAATCTCGACCCATTCCTGGTGTTGCGGAAAATCGATCTGGATCTGCACCTGTTCGCGATTGGCAATACGGCCCTGGAAGCAGTCGGACCGATCGAGTACCGATTGAATGTATTGCTCGTCGCGTTCCGGTACAGGCGCCCGCAACTCGCGATCAACAACGAAGTGGGAAAGATCGGCACACAAGCGCATTTCGGGCACGAGATCCATTAGCTGCAAAGTGAAGTAGAGATCGTTAAGCAGCCCGTCGCGATGCGTCTCGAATAACATCGGCATGCGTTTGCGGTCGGCCGTGCCGATCCAGTCGCGCACCACGGGTACGGCCTCTTCGGGCCTGATCGGCATTACGCCGCTAATCACGTTCACCATGCACGCGTTCATGTCATTCGCGAAGTCCAGTAGTGGCTCCATGTCACCTGGCGAATGCGGAAACGCATTAACCATACAGCCCAGACCGTTGCTCTCGAACAGTGAGCGCTTCGCGAGGTTATCGGCAATCTCCTCGACCGACGGGTCGAGGCACATGCCATCGAAGCCCGCCTCAGCAACCATCGCGAAGGCCTCTTCGTCAGTACGCTCAGGTGTGTTGGGATTGCGCAACTGCATTCCCCAAAGCGACTGATAAACCTCAAGTTTCTGCACGATCCGCCTCCCTTCTGTCGCGGCCAACAACGAGTCCATCCACGGCGATCGCACCCTCTGGGTGTACGATCAACGGGTTCACGTCGACTTCCAGCAGTACGTCACCCAGCGCCGCCGCCATTTCCGAAAAACGCGCCGCAAGCTCGCAGAACGCATCGATATCCACGGGCGGCTCACCTCTCACGCCATCGAGCAACGGTCGCAACTTCAGGCGGTCAACGCAACGACGTGCATGTGCAGCATCGAAAGGCGGCAGCGCGAACTGCACATCATTAATCGTCTCCGCAAGTACGCCGCCGAAACCGATCAACACAACAGGGCCAAACTGCGGGTCGCGATTAACGCCGAGAATCATCTCGACTCCAGCCGGCGCCATCGCCGAAACAAGCACATCGCCTCCCAGGCGGGTACTCATGATGTCGTACATGTGTTGCAGCTGGTCGGCATCGGCAATGCCGAGAATCACACCACCGTGATCGGATTTGTGAAGTACGCCTTCGCGCGCAGTCTTCAGCACTACGGGATAACCCACGTCGTCTGCCGCGGCTATTACCGTTTCGATTGAATCGGCTTTCACCGAAGTCGACGACGTCACGCCGAATTCATTGAAGAGAGCCAGCGAGTTCGCTTCGTCGAGTGTATCGCCGCCGGCGAGCTTGCTTTGCCACGCGTCGATCGTCCTGCTATCCGCTGGCTGCGGTGCTGTTGTTTCGCGAAGCTGGAAATCGCGGTAGGCAAATAAAGCACGAACACCGGCCAGGAACTGGCTGACACCGTCGAGCACGGGATAGCCGGAACTTGTGCTCGTAACAACCGCCTCGTCGTACCCCGTACCCTGGCGCGCCGAAACCAATGCGACTGCCTTACCCGATTCCGATCGAGCTCGTTGCATATAGCTAAGGTAGGTCTCGTAGATTTTCCCGTAAGGCGCCCTGTCATGAATGACGGCGGCGATTGCGGCCCCCGGGTCCTGCATCATCAATGCCAGGCAGCGAGTAATGTTCTCGCTCGCGTCCGGTCCACCACGACTCCAGGCATCCAATGGATTAACTGCGGGCAATTCCGGATCGAGAACGTCTTCGAGGGCCGTGACCGTCTCATCGCTTAGCTCTGTTAATGGAACTCCCGCGTCGTCCGCAAGATCGACAAGCAATTGCCGCTCACCACCCGAGTCGTGCAGAGTGACGAGCCCACCCGAGCCCACTGGATGAAGCTCGGCAAACATGATCAGCATGGTCGTAAACTCATCCTGGTCTCGAGCGCGCTGCACACCGTAGCGGTCGAACAACGCCTCGTACGTCGCATCATCGCCGGCCATTGCGCCGGAATGAGAGATCGCAAGCCGCGCCGACTTTTCGGTACGACCCACTTTAAGTGCAACCACGGGAATGCCACGATGCGCCGCTTTCTCAAGCGCTGCCAGGAAACCCTCCGGGTTGCGGGCCGTTTCGATGAACAGACCAACAACGCGCGTTTCGGGCAGGTCCAATACGAAATCCAGGTACTCATCCATCGCAACGCTAAGTTCGTTGCCGGTCGATACTGCGATATTGATCCGCACGCGTTCGTCGCAATCAATGATGCCCGACATCCCGGAGCCCGAGTGACTGATCAGCGCAACGTTGCCCGGTGCTTCGTGTGCTGCACTGTCGAATCCACAGGTCCAGACATGATCACGGACATTATAGAAACCCATACCGTTCGCGCCGCATACGAGCATGCCGGCCTCACGGATTTTGCGCTGCATTCTTTCGCGGAGGGTCGGCTCCGCGTCGTCGTCAATATATAGCGTGGACTGGATGACAGCAGCGGGAACCCCGGCCTCGATGGCTTCGTCGAGCGCGGCCTCGATGCGCTGATCGCTAACAGCGAAGATCACGAGCTCGGGCGTTTCCGGAAGCTCCGCCAATGATCCAAAACAAGAATGCCCCTGCAGCTCGTCCCGATTCGGGTTAACCGGGTAGATGCGTCCCTTGTAGCCGCCGATCAGCAGGTTCTTTAGCGCCCATTCGCCGAGCGAATCGGTTCGCGCCGACGCGCCCACGATTGCGACCGAGGTCGGTCGCAACAGTGGATCGAGGCGATGCTTCACGCGATGTCCCTAGTAGGGTCCGGGCGGCGTGGCTCCTCGCCGCGGTGGGAACCAGAACGGCTTGTCCACAACGGTCGCTTTCGCCATCTCGCGATTCCAGTGCATCTCGCGCTGGTAGTAGATTTCGACCCACACGGTGTCGCCAGGCTTGCCGTGTGGCGTCCGAACTGTCCCGAGAGCGATATTCTGCTTGCAGACCGGCGACCAGGCAGCCGATGTGATGAAACCGATGGACTCACCTTTCGCTTTCGAATTCGAGAAGATGTATGAGCTGTCCGCTACCTTGTTACCTTCGATATCGAGCTTCACCAGCCGCCAGGTCGAACCCTTGCGCTTCTCTTCGGCGAGAGCACGACGACCATTGAAGTTGGGCTTCTTGAAATCAACCAGCCACTCCAGGCCAAGCTCAAGTGGCGACCGGGATCGTCCCGTCCGTATGGTCTCGTCAACGGGCAGGAATTCCGCATACGGCGCAAGGTAGCCGGCTTCGATACGGGCGAGTTCCAGTGCGTGTGTTCCGATTGCCCGAATCTTGAAATTCTCGCCCGCCTCAAACAGGGCATCCCACAGATCCAGCGCCTTGGCCGGATCGATCCAGAGCTCGTAGCCGAGGTCCGCTGTGAATCCGGTTCTTGAAACCATCATCTCGGTGCCCTGGAAGTCGACATGGATCAGACCGAACGGCTTGAGGTCTTCGAGACCTTCAACGCCCATCGTTTTCAGGACGCTGTACGAAGTCGGGCCCTGAACTGCGAGGCCGGCAATGTCTTCTGTTTCATGCACCACGTCGACGTCGAAGCCAATCGTCGCTGCCTGGAACCAGGCGAAGTGACGTTCCTGGCAGCAGATACGGTACTCACCTTCACGCAGATGGAAGATCGTACCGTCGTCGATAACCTGTCCCTGGTCGTCACACCACACGGCATAAGCGACACGTCCAGGCTTGATCTTCGCCATGTCTCGCGTGACCAGTCGATTGAGGTAGTCCATCGCATCGGGGCCCGTGACCCGGTACTTCGTCATCGGCGAAAGATCGAAAACCGCGGTCCCGTTACGGATGGAGAAGTACTCCAGGTCCTCGCAATACAATGCATCGGGACTGGAGAAGCCTTTCCATTCGTGCCACTGGTTAACGGTGTCGATCTTTGCGACACGTGGGTAGAACGGTGTTTTCAGCGGTCCCTGTGGAACTGCTTCCCGGACTGGTCCTTCTACGATAGTCATGCTGCTTTCTCCCGTCTCAGGATAGCTCGCGCCGCATTGCGGCCCGCGGCACCACTGATGCCACCACCCGGGTGCGCCCCTGCACCACACAGATAGACGCCATCGATCGGCAATTGATACTGCGCTGCACCGTTTACGGGTCGCACAAAGAGGAACTGATCCAGTGAGAGTTCGCCGTGATGCCAGTGTCCGCCTGTGATGTGGAACTCGTTCTCGATATCAGCCGGCGTCAGCAATTCGCTCGCGGTTATGCGTTGTTCGATATCCGGCATGTACTTCGCCAACGTATCGATAATCGCTTTCATGAACGCGGCTTTGGCTTCCTCGTTCCAGCCGCCCTTGAGTCCATAAGGTGCGTATTGCACCACGGCGGACATGACGTGTTTGCCGGTCGGTGCCAGCGTTTCGTCGCGGAAACTCGGGAACGTTATCTCGATGACCGGGTTCGGCGAGCTCTCACCGTACTTCGCCGGGTTGAAGGCGCGCTCCACGTAGTGCTCATCGGGCGCGATAACAAGCCTCTCGGCAAAGTCTTTCCTGGACAAGCCTTCAATCGCAGGTAGCCCATCCAGTGCGAGGTGCAGTTTTGCGGCGTTTCCCCTGGCCCGAATGTGCGACACGCGCCGTGCGAACCCGGTCTCTGCATGCTTGGCGCCGATGAGTTTCATCAGCGTTGTTTTCGGGTCAGCGTTTGAGATGACCTTGTAGCTATCGAAGCGTTCACCGGACTCGGTTTCAACGCCGGTTGCACGGCCGTTCTCGATGATGATGCGCTTGACGGGCATGCCCGTGCGAATTGTCACGCCGGCGCCGCGTGCCGCCTGTGCCAATTCATTGCTGACACTGCCCATGCCGCCCGCCGGAACACCGGCCCGACCCTGGTCGCCTGCCAGGCGATACAGGTAGGTCATCATCGTGTTCGGAGACCGCGGCCCGAGGTGCGTGCCGAGGACCGCATCCAGGCTAATCGCCCCCTTGAGCATCGGGTGCTCAAATCGCTCGGTGACCTCGTCATGAATATTCATGAAGATCAGTCGCAGGAACGCTTCCATTTCAGCCTTGCCGAGCATACGAACATCGAGGCCCAATTGAGCGTATGTCAGGAAATCCTGGAAGTCCTGATTGCCCAGCCTCGGCGGCGTCTTGTTGAAGACTTTGCGTAACAACTTCGCGAATCGCGCCATACGCTTTCTGAAATCGCGATACTGTTTGGCATCTTCGTCAGACACGCCTTCGACACTGTCCGTCTTCAGGCGCACATGTTTGCCATCTTCACCGAGCGCAATGGTCGTCATGTCTTCGGTAGCCAGCCGCGTTGCGAGTTTCAGTTCCTTGCGAACCTCTGGCTGTAACTGGTAGAGCAAGTGTGCGCAGGCCGATACCAGGTAACCGTCAGCAAATTCACGCGTAATCGCCGCGCCGCCAACCTGCTGGTTGGCCTCGAGTACCAGCACTCGCTTGCCGGCTTTGGCCAGCAATGCAGAACACACCAGGCCGTTGTGGCCGGCACCCACTACAATTGCGTCGTATTTTTCGCCCATGCTCTTAGTCATCGCCAAAGTTCTCCGGTACGGTGTTCGGTCGTCTGAGGTCCATCAGGATCTCCCGTGCCGCGTTTGCTCCCGGTGCGCCCATGATGCCGCCACCCGGGTGGTTGCTCGACCCGCACATGTATAGCCCGCCAATCGGACTGCGATACTGGGCGAAACCCGGAATCGGTCGATTGAACATCAACTGATCCATGGTGAGTTCACCGTGGAAGATGTTGCCTTCGGTAATGCCGATTTCATTCTCGATATCCTGCGGCGTCCGGACTTCCGCATGCAGGACCAGGTCTTTGAAGTCCGGGCTGTAGTTCGAAATCTGGTCGAAGACGGACTTCTGGAAACCATCCTTGTCTTCCTGCGTCCAGTCTCTGCCATGGACCTGGCGCGGGCAGTACTGAATAAAGCAGCTCATGAAGTGCTTGCCCGGAGGCGCCATCGTCGGGTCATTGGTCGTCGGAATCGTCATGTCGATGTATGGATCCTTCGACCAGGTACCGTCTTTCCAGTCGTCGTAGGCGCGTTCCATACGCTCCATCGAATCGGTGAAGTGTATGTCGGCGCTATACAGCGGGCTGCCTTTGGGCAGCGCCGGGAACGTCGGCAAGCCATCAAGCGCGATATTGATCTTGCCCGAGGAACCCCGAATCTTGAAATTCTCAACGCGGTTGTAGAATTTCTCCGGCAGATCGCTCTTGTCCATGCAGTTGAGGAACGTGCGTTTTACGTCCATCGCTGAGACGACTACATCGGCATGCACCTCGTCACCGTTATCCAGGGCGACGCCGGTTACTTTGCCGCCCTTGACGATGAACTTGTCCACGCCGGCCTCGGTTCGAATTTCGCCACCTTCGGCCTGGAATGCGCCGGCAATCGCTTTTGAGACGGCGCCGGTGCCGCCGCGTGCAAATCCCCAGGCACCTACGTTGCCATCCACATCACCCATATAGTGATGCAACAACACGTAGGCGGTACCGGGTGAATGAATTCCCAGCGCTGTACCAATGATGCCGCTGGCAGAAAGCGCTGTCTTGATAACGTCAGTTTCGAAATACTCATCGAGGTATTCAGCGACACTCATCGTCCAGAACCGGATGGTCTCACCAAGGCGGTCTTCACCCATTTCGTTGAGCTTGCCGCCAATGCGAGCGAGCTCCATGAGGTCCCTGGGCTTGAAGGAAGTCGGGTCGGGCGCGGTTCTGAGCAAGAAGTCGCGTATTAACCGGCACTGCCGCATCGTATCCGCGGAGTAGTTCTTGTGCGCATCGGCGTCCTTGCGGGAGAAACGTGCGTCTTCCCGATAGGCTGCCTCGGCGTCATGGTAACCACCGTAGTAGTCGCCGTTCTCCATGAGTGTGACCGAGCCATCGTAGGGCGTCACCTGCAGACCGTGCTTGTGTAGCTCGAGCGATCGATAGATTTCCGGCCGCAAGAGGCTGCAGACGTAGGAGCAGTTGGAATACCACCAGTCCTTGTAGAGATTGCGACTAACGGTGGCGCCACCGATGTAGTCATTCTTCTCAACGCAAACAACGTCGAGACCGGCTTTGGCGAGAAATGCCGCGGTAGTCAGGCCGTTGTGGCCTGCCCCGACGACAATCGCATCATATGATTTCATTGGCTGGTGCCCGTTCTTATTGCTTTCAATTTCGGCAACGTAATGTCCACCGCGCGTTCAAATTTGTCCAGAGTTTCGGCCAGGCATTCCACATTGTGAGACTCACACAGGAACCATGGCTCTCGCGAGTCCGGTTCGACCAGGACCCCCTCGTCGTGCAGTGCCGGGGCGAGTGTGTCGTAGAACTCGTAATCGGAGTGTACCCACTCTCGGTAGTCAGCCGGCGGCTGTTCCGCAAAGAACAATCCCATCAGGGCCGGCGCGCCAGTGTAGCTGTGCGCGATATCGCGCTCCGCAAGTATCTTGCTTAGCCCGTCCTGGAGTTTCAGGCCGTAGGCTTCGATGTCGGCAAGGGCACTGGTTTCGTCAAGTATTTCGAGCGTCTTCGCGGCCGCCGCGAGCGCCACGCCATGTGCCGTAAATGTCCCACCATGTGCAACACCGTCGCCGATGCGTCGCATAATGTCTTCGCGGCCCGCGACAACCGACAACGGGTAACCATTGGCGATAGCTTTGGCGAAAGTGCAAAGGTCAGCCTTGACGCCATACAACTCCTGTACCCCACCCTTGGCAACGCGAAATCCCGTCTTCACCTCGTCGATTATCAGGAGCACATCGTAGCGATCGCAGATCTCGCGAACGTCTTTCATGTACTGCGCGTCGGCCGCGATAGCGCAGCAGTTGCCCATGATGGGCTCCATCACGAACGAGCTGATCTCGTTCTGTTTCTTCCTGAGCAGGTCTTCGAGGGCGTTCGCATCGTTCATCGGCACAAGGTGGAAGAGCTGCCTGGTCACCGCCGGGATACCTTCGCCGTAGGGTTCTATCGGAGGCTCGGGCTGACCGGGCCGCCAGTCATCGAATTCCCTGGCCCACATGACCACGTTGGACATTCCGTGGTAACCGCCTTCCATGAAGACGTGTCCGTCCTTGCCTGTGAACGCTCGCGCGACCCGCATCGCCGCCATCACGGCCTCGGTTCCCGAGTTGGAGAAGCGTACGAGCTCGGCGGCCGGCACCATCTTGCTGATGCGGGCTGCGACTTCGTATTCTCGCTCGGTGGCCAGGGCAAAGACGCCACCGACGTTCATGCCCTCACGCGCGGCTGCATCGACGCGCTCGTCGGCGTACCCGAGGATGATTGGTCCGTAGCCCAGCCGGTAATCGATGTACTCGTTGCCATCGATGTCCCACATACGCCCGCCCTTGCCATGATCGACATAGATCGTCTGCTCGTCCCCCCAGTAGCGGAAATTTGATGCGACTCCGAGGGGTAGCTTGCTAAGGGCCTTCTTAAAGTGTTCGTTCGAGCGGGTGAGTTTGCGCATAGGGTGGGAACAAAAATGAATGAGTATTCATTCATAGTATGGCAGAATCGGCGCATGGCAGCCACCGCCAAGAACACTCGCCGAACCGCCAGCCGTGAACGGCGACGGCAACAATTAATCGATGCAACGATGAAATGCATTGCTCGCAATGGCATGGGCAGCACATCGATTGGCGACGTTGCGAAAGAAGCCGGCCTGTCGCAGGGCATCGTCAACCTGCACTTCGACAGCAAGGACAACCTGCTGAACGAGACGCTGCGGCACCTGGCTGATGAGTACAAATCGATCTTCAGCAAGACGCTCGAGAGCTCAGGTCCCGGTGCAGCTGACAAGTTGCTCGCCCTCGTCGAACTCGACCTTCGACCCTCTACTATCGACCGTCAGAAGATCGCCGTGTGGTTTGCCTTCTGGGGCGAGGTGAAATCCCGGCCGGCCTATCGAAAGATCTGCGATGAGCGCGACCGGTACTACGACGAAGTCGTCGAGGACCTCTGCAAGACGATCATCGCCGAAGGAAAGTACAAGGGAATATCGGCCAGGAGTGTCGGTATTGCATTGAACTCGATTACCAACGGCATGTGGCTGTCGTACCTGGTTAGCCCGAAGACCTTTGACCGCGATGAAGCGATGACGGCGTTGACCGACCTCCTCCACCGCTATTTCCCCAAACACTTTTCCTGACGAGAACGCCATGGAAATCGAACTGACAAAAGACGCCCGCGAGTGGCAACGCACGGCTCGTGATTACGCCGACAACTACCTGCAACCGCATGAGGTCGAGGCCGAACTCAACGACGGCGTATTACCCGCCGAGATAACGGCCCGCAACAAGAAGCGGGCCATCGATCTTGGCTTCACAGCCATCGATGTGCCGCAGAGTCACGGCGGGCTCGAATTGCCGATGGAGTGCCAGGTTGCGATCTGGGAGCAGCTGGGCCGCGTGACGAATGCCCTGTCCTGGTGTTTCCCCGAGGCACAATCCTGGATGTTCGACGCCTGCTCCGAAGAGCAACTTGAGAAATACATCCTGCCGATGATGCGCGGCGAACACAAAGAGTGCTATGCGATCACCGAGTCCGGCCCCGGCTCCGACGTTGGCAGCCTCGAAGCGACGGCGGTTCGCGATGGCGACGACTACGTGCTGAACGGCGAAAAGTGGTTCGTCACCAGCGCTAACCTTGCGACATTCTTCTGGTTCCAGGCACAGCTACCGGAGGAAGATGATGAGGCGCTGTTCCTCGTCGACGCGAATACGCCCGGCATGGAGATCACTGCGAATCCGAAATTCACACATACCTACGCATCGCACCACCCGACCTACCTGTTCACCGACGTGCGCATACCGGCCGCGAATCGAGTCGGACAGCCGGGCGATGGAATGGCCTTTACGCACAGCTGGTTTCGCCACGAAAGACTGATGATCGGTGCACGCAGTTGCGGCGCCGCGGCCCGCCTCATCGAGGAGGCCATGGCGTTTGCCAATGAACGCATTGTCGACGGCGCACCGCTCAGTGAAAAGCAGGCGATCCAGTTCATGCTGGCCGACAGCGTCACTGAACTCTACGCCGCGCGCCTGATGACCTACGATGCGGCGCGTGCTGCCGACCGCGGCGACGACCTCAAAGCGCAGCATGCGCGCTGTTCGATGGTCAAACTGTATGTGTCCGAAATGGCGAACCGTGTCGCAGATCGAGCGGTGCAGATCTTCGGTGGACGCGGGTATATGCGTGAAAACGTCGCGGAACGATTCTTCCGCGAACTCCGGGTCGATCGCATTTGGGAAGGTACAAGCGAGATACAACGGCTTATAATCGCTCGATCGCTCCTGAAGCGCGGCCTGGACGGCATGTGACGATATCGCGGATAGCTCTTCTTGCTCTTGTTGTTCTTGCCGGTGCTTGTTCCGGCCCATCGAGCGATTCCGCGAGTGACGAAAACGTCGTCAATGTCTACAGCTGGGCGGACTACATCCACCCAGACACGATACAGCTATTCGAGTCGGAGACTGGCATAAAGGTCAACTATGACACCTACGATTCGTCCGAAGTCCTCGACGTCAAACTGCTGACCGGTAACAGCGGCTACGACGTTGTCAATCACAGCAATCGTCTGGCGACTCGCCTGGTGCCGATTGGGGTCTTCGAAAAGCTCGACTTAAGCCGGCTCACGAACCTGGAGAACCTGGATCCCGACCTTTGGTCTCGCCTCGACTTGTTCGACGCGGTCAAGGGATACTACATTCCCTACCATTGGGGATCGACGGGCTATGCCTGGAATGCCGAACTCGTGCGCGAACGCCTGCCCGATCACCCGATGGATAGTGCCGACGTAATTTTTGACCCGAAGATTGTCGAACAACTTTCGGACTGTGGTGTCACCCTGCTCGATAGCACCACCGACCTGTTTCCTATGACGCTTGTCTACCTCGGACTCGAACCCGACTCGTTCGATGTGGATAGCGTTCGCGCAATTGAGTCAGTTCTGGGGTCAGTTCGCCCACATGTTCGCTACTTCGGCAACAGCAAGATGGCATCGGACATGTCCAACCGGGAAGTGTGCGTTGCGATGAGCTGGTCAGGTGACTATGCCGTCGCGAAATCAAGAGCACGCGAGGCCGGCCTGGACATCGACCTTCGGTACACCATGCCCAAAGAGGGTTCCGGGCTCTGGGTTGACGGCCACTACATTCTCTCGGACGCCAGGAACAAGGAGAATGCTTACCGGTTTATCGACTTTATGATGCGCGCCGACATCGCCGCCATGAATGCCGAGGAGACGTATTATGCCAATGCCAACCGTGCATCGTGGAAACTCCTCGATCCGGAAATCGTCAATGACCCGGCGATTTACCCAAGTGAGGAGGACTGGGAGCGAATCTACGCGATACCTATGCCACCCCAGAAGGAGAATCGCAACATGACCCGAACCTACGCAAGAATCAAGAGCGGGTTATGAAGAACTTCATCAGTATCAAGGGCGTCGGCAAACACTTCGGCAATTTCGTCGCCGTCGACAATGTCGACCTGGCGATTGAGAAGGGCGAGCTGTTTTCGATACTCGGCGGTTCGGGCTGTGGCAAGACGACCTTACTGCGCATGCTCGCCGGCTTTGAGGTACCGACGTCTGGCTCGATTGAAATCGATGGGATCGATGTGACGAGTCAGCCGCCCTATGAGCGGCCGGTCAACATGATGTTCCAGTCCTACGCCGTCTTTCCACACATGTCTGTGGAGAAGAACATCGAATATGGCCTGCGCAGGGAGAAGACAGCAAAGAAAGAGATTGCCAAACGTGTCGATGAGATGCTCGAACTCGTGCAACTCGACGATTTCCGGTCTCGCAAACCGGACCAGCTATCCGGCGGACAGCGCCAGCGCGTTGCCCTCGCCCGCGCGCTTATCAAGCGTCCAAAAGTCCTGTTACTCGATGAACCTCTCGCTGCACTCGACAAGAAACTACGCGAGCGAACCCAGTTTGAACTCATGAACATCCAGGATGAACTGGGTATCACTTTTGTCGTCGTTACGCACGACCAGGAAGAAGCCATGACATTGTCGTCGCGTATTGCGGTCATGAATAACGGGAAGTTTGAACAGATCGGAACGCCCAAGGAAATCTACGAGTTCCCGCACAACCGGTTTGTCGCCGAGTTCATAGGCACGATCAATACGTTCAAAGGTCGAGTCTCGGCCGTCAACGACGAAAAGACCAAGGTGTACTCAACTGAGGCCGGCGTTACCCTGACCGCACTAGGCAAGCAGCTGGTCGAGGAGGGCCAGCAAATCGAGGTGGCCGTGCGCCCGGAGAAGATTTTCGTCAGCAAAGACAAGCCCGAAGATAACGGCGACGTTTGCCTGGAGGGGATCGTTGACGATTTTGGCTACCTGGGCAATCGATCCCTGTACCGCATCCGCCTCAAGAGCGGCAAGATCGTGCAGGTGAGCTCCCAGAATCGGCGCCGTTCGGTAACGCGTTTCCTGACCTGGGAGGACAGGGTCTGGATATCCTGGCACCCGAATAGCGCAGTCGTGCTGCTGGACTAGTCATGAACTGGCGAAGAATTGCGATCGCGGCACCCTACCTGTGGCTACTGGTTTTCTTTCTTGCGCCGTTTGCAATCGTCCTGAAGATCAGTCTCGCGGATCCCGTTTTCGGTCAACCCCCTTACACGCAATCGGTGTCGCTGGACAGTTTTGCTTTTCTCTTTACCGACAAGATCTACGTAATCACCTACCTTCGATCCGTTCTTATGGCGGCGAGCGCGACGTTTCTTTGCCTCTTGCTGGGTTTTCCAATGGCCTACGGCATTGCACGCAGCCGGCCTGCCACCCGCAGCCTGCTGCTGATGCTGATCATCCTTCCCTTCTGGACCTCGTTCCTGCTGCGCGTCTACGCGTGGATGGGGCTTTTGAACAACTACGGCACCATTAATACTTTTCTTCTCTGGGCCGGAGTTATCGATCAGCCGATCCCGTTCATGTATACCGATTTCGCTGTATTTGTTGGTCTCGTCTATTCCTACCTGCCTTTCATGATCCTGCCTTTGTACGCGTCGCTGGAACGAATGGACCTGGACCTCGTTGAGGCGGCCCAGGACCTGGGCGCATCGAGGTCGCGGGCATTCTGGGATGTGACGTGGCCGCTCGCGCGTCCCGGCGTAGTAGCAGGCTGTCTACTCGTCTTCATTCCCGCGATCGGAGAGTATGTCATCCCGTATCTGCTTGGCGGACCAGAGTCCTTGCTGATCGGCCGTGTGCTATTCGATGAGTTCTTCGTCAATCTCGACTGGCCGCTGGCATCGGCGGTAGCGATTATCCTGCTGCTGCTGCTTGTGATCCCCATCGTTCTGCTCCAGCGCTACCAGGCGCGAGACCAGGAGGGTGTGGCATGAACCGGCAATCCCGATTCATCGTGTCGATTCTTGCGTTCGGCTATGCGTTTCTTTACGTCCCGCTTGTCCTTGTCGTGGTCTATTCATTCAACGATTCGCGAATTGCGACCGTGTGGGGCGGCTTTTCGGTACGTTGGTACGGCGAACTCTTTCGCAATGAACAAATCCTCGACGCTGCATTCCTGAGCGTCCGCATCGCGCTTACCTCGGCAACAATTGCCACGGTGCTAGGCACGATGGCCGGGCTCGCACTGGCACGTTTTCGCCGCTTCAAAGGGCGGACCCTGTTTTCCGGAATGATCACGTCACCGATGGTCATGCCAGAGGTCATCACGGGACTTTCATTGCTTCTGCTGTTCGTCGCGTTGCAACAGACAACAGGGTGGCCGGGGCAGCGCGGCTTTGGGACGATCACCATCGCTCACACAACGTTTGCGATGGCGTATGTCGCCGTAATCGTACAGTCGCGCCTGATGTCGATGGATGAATCGCTCGAGGAAGCCGCCATGGATCTTGGTGGCCATCCGTTGCGCGTGGTATTCGATATCACGTTGCCGCTTATCGCGCCGGCCATGGCCGCCGGCTGGCTGCTGGCATTCACACTGTCCCTGGACGATCTCGTCATCGCGAGCTTCGTGTCGGGCCCGGGCAGCAACACGCTGCCCATGTACATCTTCTCGAAAGTGAAGTTGGGCGTGTCACCCGATATCAACGCACTGGCTACGCTGATTATCGGCTTCGTGAGTATTGGCGTATTCGCTGCGTGGCTGATCACGCGGCGCAAGACGAGTTAAGCCCGCTGTAACTCCTGCAAGATCCAGTCGATATAAACGCGCTCTTCCTTTTCCATCCCGGAGAATGGACCAGGCTGGTAGTACTTCGAGTG
>JAACFG010000214.1 GCA_009937605.1 Gammaproteobacteria bacterium
CTTTTCTGCCGCTGCTTTGACAACGTCGAAGCACGGCACCGCTATCTTGCGTTGCGGCTCGATAATTACGTCTCGCAGTGTCTTGCCAATCAGGTCGATATTCCCCGCTGCACACGCCGCGACAAACCCGGCCAGGAGGCCTTGCTGATCGACCCACTGCTGCGTCGGGCAACTCTTGGCAAGACGGCGACGCGCCTGCGCCGTGTTCACCTGCAAATCGGGGTGAATCAGGGCTGCGCTGATCCCTTCGGGCACCGCCAATCGAACGACCTCTGGCAACAAGATCTGCGGGCACAGAATCAGGCCGCCCAACAAGCTCGGGGCCACGTTGTCAGCATGCAGACCGCCGCTCGCGTATTTCTCACCCTCAATTGCGTACTCGAGCAGTTCTTCGGCCTGGAGAGGTTCATCCAGGAGACCGTTGGCCGCTACGACCGCGGCAACAGACGACGCCGCGGAACTGCCCATGCCCGATTGCAACGGAACGCCTTTGTGAACCTTGAGTTCGACACCGGCGCCATCGCCGTGGTCGTTCCAGAGAGCCTGCGCCGCAATTGAGGCCGTGTTCTCCTGGGCATTCGTCGACAAGTACGGATGAATCTCACCGTCCAGACCCCGTACTTCGGCGACCGTTACACCGTCTCCGGAGACCCGGCGCGCGTGAACACGGTCGCCGACGCCTTGCAGCGCCAACCCAAGCACATCAAAACCGACAGCGACATTACCGATTGATGCCGGCGCAAATGCTGTCACCCACTCAGACATAGCCCATACCTGTACTAAGATAGCTGGCCAGGCGCAGTAAATCCGAGAACACGCCGGCGGCGGTTACTTCGGGGCCGGCGCCCGGTCCTTGAATGACCAATGGATTTGCCGAATAGCGTTCTGTTTCAAACTGCACGATATTATCGGTCAGGTTGATATTGCAAAATGCATGATCTTCATCGACCGCGTCGAGGCCAACCGATGCGTTGCCCTCCGCGTCCAGCGACGCGATATAACGCAGTTGTTTGTTTTCCGCTGCCGCTTTTCTGAACAGCGCATCAATCTCATCGTCGTATTCGGGGAGCTTCTCGAGATACTCGTCAATCGAGCAGTCGCGCAAGGCCTCTGGCACGAGGTTCTGGACCGGGAAGTCACCGATCTCAATATTCTGACCGAGTTCGCGAGCCAGGATCGTCAGCTTTCGCGCAACGTCCATTCCCGACAAGTCATCGCGAGGATCGGGTTCGGTGTAACCGCTATTCTTGGCCTCGCGAATAATTTCAGAGAACGGTCTCGTCCCGTCGTAAACATTGAACAGGTACGCCAGTGTTCCGGAGAAAATGCCGCGAATTGAACGAACCTCGTCGCCTGTGTAGATCAGGTCGCACAACGTGTTGATGACGGGCAATGCCGCGCCCACCGTTGTCTCGTAAAAATAATGCGAGCTGCCTTTGTCTGCGGCGGCCTGAAGTGCGGTGTAAGCCGCGTAGTCATTGCTGAAGGCCTTCTTGTTTGGCGTAATGACGTGGATGCCACGAGCCAGCCAATCCGCATACTTCTCGGCGATGTTGTCGCTGGCCGTACAGTCGATGATGACTGCGTGCGGCAGGTGATCCGGGTTCACGTGTCGTTCGAATGCGTCGAGATCCGTGTCGACCGAAGCGGCATCGAAGTCTTTCTCCCACGTCGCGATATCGATACGTCGGTCCCCGAGAAGCATCTTGCGAGATCGCGCAATTGCACGAACACGAAGATCGATATTGAACTGCTCTGCCAGCCTGTCCGCCTGCTTTTCGAGTTGCTTGAGCAGTGTAGCGCCAACGTTGCCGGAGCCGACCAGCCCGATCGAAATCGTCTTGTGGGATAGGTAGAAGCCGGAATGCGCCGCGCGTAGAGCTTTCGTCACATCATTCGAATTAACGACCGCAGAGATATTGCGCTCCGACGAGCCCTGAGCGATCGCGCGAATATTGATACCAGCACGAGCAAGCGTGCCAAAGAAACGCGCGGCAATACCCGGCGTACCGGCCATGCCATCGCCCACTACGGCGACGATGCTCTGCCCGGGTGTTGTGTCGACGCTCTGGATCTGGCCGCTTTCGAGTTCTTCGGCAAATGCCTCAGTAACGACGAGCCGCGCACGATCTGCAACGTCTTCGGGCACTGCGATACAGATCGAATGCTCGGAACTGGCCTGGGATATCAGCGTGACCGAAACGCCGGCGTTCTTCAGCGATGCGAATAGCCGATCCGCCGTACCAGGAACGCCGATCATGCCGGCACCTTCAAGGTTCAAGAGCGCCATTCCGCCTATGGCGGTAATGCCCTTGATGTTATCGCTCTGCGCGGCGGTGGCGCCAATGCAACTGCCGGCGTGCGACGGGTTGTGACTATTCCGGATTACGACCGGTATATCGTTGTCGATCGCCGGCCCCATAGTCTGCGGGTGAATCACCGCAGTACCAAAGTACGCAAGCTCCATCGCTTCGTTGTACGTGAGGTGGTCGATGACCTGTGCCTCGGGAACACGGTTTGGATCGGCGCTCATCACGCCATCAACATCGCTCCAGATCGTGAGCTCCGCCGCCTTGCTCAATGCCGCGAATATTGCTGCCGAGAAATCACTGCCATTTCGACCGAGGGTCGTCTGCAGGCCTTCCTCATCTGAGGCTATGAATCCGGTAATGACTGAGATGCCTTCGAAATCCTCGGGTACGACATCTGCGAACTTCGCCTGTGATTCGTCCCAAAGGACAGTTGGGCCAAGTTCCGTCTCGTGAACCGTGACTACGTCGCGAGCATCGATCCAGGTTCCGCCGCGCTGCGCATCCTCCTGTTCCAGAAAAGCTGACAGCATGCGTGTCGACCAGATCTCGCCGTAGCCGGCAACCACGTCACGACTGCGTTGCGGCGCCGATTTAACGAGTGCGTTTGCCTTCAGGACGTCCCTGACATCCGCCGCGTCACTGCTCCAGGCATCAAGCAACTTGACGAGCGCATCACCGTCAAGCAAGTCGCGAGCCGTCGCTGCATAGCGGTCGCCAATGGCATCCAGTTCGGCGTTGTAAGAGTCGTCGTCGCGCTCTGCAAGCACGGCCAGCTTAAGAAGCGCATCGGTCATCCCGCCCATTGCGGACACGACGACGCCCAGCCGCGAGTCGGGGAGATTCAGGACGATACCCGCGACGCGACGAAAACAGGCCGCATCCGCCAGGCTGCTGCCGCCAAACTTGTGAATTTTCCAGCGATTATCCGCCACTTGCCTTCCAGTGCCCTGCGAAAAACGAGCATGATAACGGCACTTCAACACGGAGTCGCCTGTTTTATATGAAACCTGTTGTAACGGGAGCTGATTGGCAAAAAAAAACACCCGGAGCGTTAACTCCGGGTGTTCCACTACTTCTTTCCCGCCCTGAACGGCGCGGGGCTAGCTAATGATCAAGGCGCCGCGACGACACACTCGTTCAGAGCATCGTAGTCGATCAGGAGTACCTGCGGTCCCGTCTCTTCCACATTCATCGGGTCAGCGTCGCGAGCAACAACATCCAGGACCATGCCAGGCACCGGGTCGAAGCCCGTTACCGAAATCGCTGGTGTCGTATCGCCGGCGCCGGTCACGTAGATATCGAGGTTCTGTTCTGTATCGACAGACAGTACGCCCGTGTCAGCACCAAATGGCACATCCGTGAATGCCGGATCCGCGCCTTCGTCACCGATCATCGTGCCTTCCGGCAGGATGTAGATGTCGACGTTCGGCGTAGACGGCGAGCCGTGCGTCAGTCGAACCTTGGCCTCGGTGAAGACACTGCGGCCGTCGATCGCGAGCGGAATTGCCGTCAGGGTGTCCGTCGAAAGCAGGCCACTAACGATGACCGTTGCTGCTTCGTTCACAACAGCGCTGTAGGGAATATCAAGTACACTGGCCGTGTCACCGGTGGCAACGACGCTCAGCGTGTAGTCTTCCGGCGCACCAATCTCTTCCAGCGAGCAGAACTGTGTGTAAGAAACATTCTCCACGAGCTTGATCGACTCCGCTTCAGGGGTCGAACCGACGTCAGCGAGGATGTCTACAGCAGGTGCGTCCGG
>JAACFG010000067.1 GCA_009937605.1 Gammaproteobacteria bacterium
CGGCGACGCCAAAGTACGTGAGGCCGTTCTCGAGGCCTACCTGATCGCGGATGATACCGATGCCGTTTTCCAGATTGCGACCAACGCCAGCAATGAGGAAGAGTTTTCGGAGGCCGTCGAGATGCTTGGTGTGATGGGCGCTCACGAGCAGCTGCGTGAACTACGCAACCGCGCGGGACTGTCGGAATCGCTGGTCGAGGCCTACATGATTTCCGGCGACGAGGTGACCTTGCGGGAGCTGGCGCTCGATGGCAGCAATCCGGAAGTACAGCTGCAGGCCATTGAGGCCCTGGGCGTTGTTGGCGGAGACGACGTTGGCCAGACGTTGGTCGACCTGTACCAGTCCTCAAGTGATGAGGGCGTCAAGGAGGCAGCGCTGGAAGGTCTCCTGATTTCCGGTGAAGACGAAGCCGTACTGGAGCTGTACCGGAACTCCGGCGATAACGCCGAGAAGCGCGAGCTCCTCGAACTCCTCGTCGTAATGGGCAGCGATGATGTCTGGGATATCATCGACTCCGCCCTTGAAGGAACACAATGATGCGCGCCCTCAAGGTATTGTTCCTGGGCTTGCTCGTACTCGCACTTCTCAACAGTCCCTCGACCGCATCGACGTTCAGCGAAGCCGATGGCTGGTACACGTGGCGCGTCGACAGCCCGGTGAACATGGGTTCATCATGCTGCGGCAACATGTCCGGGGAGTTGGCGATCTACGTCCGTAGTGAAAACGGCGGCCCGGTTCGCATACGGGCATACAACACTAACTGCGACAAGGGCCCGGAGGAGAACGTAACTGATCTTGGCACACTGTCATTGGCGCAGAGCGATGCCCTGCTCCTCGAGATCGTACAGGCAAGAAACGTCGACATGGACGTACGCGAAGACGCCTTGCTCTGGCTCGTGCTGACGGGCTCGGATGAGACGTTCGAATATGTTGACCGGTTACTGTCGAGCAGGTAGTTCGATCGGAGTTGACCGAAGCAGCCACCCACAGTTTCAAAGTAGATTGATGAAAACGCGAGCTCGAAAACATCGGCGCTAATGAAAATAGCGTGGTGGTGGTGGCTCATTAACGAGTTTTTCCACGGCGCTCAATAACCCGCCACGGGGCGGATTCTCGTAGCGCTCGCCATGCCCTTCATGGACTATGTCCTCATAGCGTATGTCGTCATCCAGCATGTCCCGGGCGTGGTAACCACAATCCGGTATCGCAATCCCATCCGGACGGAAAAAAGTCCAGTGGTCCTGGAAATCCTTCTCGATACGAAAGCCCCCTTCATGAACCAACGTGTGGTGCTTCGAGCACAACAGCATTAGCTGCCCGAGCGCTGTCTCGCCGCCATTGGCCCAGTGTTCGATGTGGTGGATATCCACAAAGCGCTTATTGCAACACCCCGGGAAGCGGCACGTGTTTTTGTCCCGGGCACGAACCGCCCGTTCGATTCCTTTGGGCACCACGCGTGACTTGCGTCCGATACTTAAGGGTTCGCCGTCTTTGGTTTCTGTCATCACGACGGTCTGGCCATCACAACACAGGCGTTTGACCGTCTCGATCGGCACTGATGAGCGACCGACCTCGCCCGCCAGTGCGGACTGATCGACATGGATGTTGACCAGGTAGTTGTCCGAGCTCTTCTTCGTCTCACGAGATTCAATACCTTGCAGGTATTCCATGAGCATCGTGACGAAGGCATCGGCCTGGCGTTTGGACCATGACGTATCCACGAGATCAGGGATCTCGAGGCACCCATCATCGCGTGCCTTGTCGAGGGCCTTTTCGATGAGTTCACCGGCTTCAAGTGGCAGCTCAACCGTTACGGACAGCATGCCCCGATCGGCATCACGACGAAGCCTTAATGAACGATGGGCGAATGCCCGTTCGGCAATGTCTATCGATCCGGGTGTTCCCATACGCAGCTCGCGGCAATACTCGGCCACGTGGCTGCTTGTGTTCCTGAGTGCAAAGGCCACGAGATCTGCTTCATTACCCTCGTTCGCAACGCGCGTCAGCGACCGGACTTTCGAGTAGGACAACTCGCCCGTTGCGAATGCCGCACTGATCAAAGGCAGGTGTTTCAAGGTTTGAGCAACCCGGACCTTTTCACGCGCGGTCGCCATTGACAGGTCGCAGCGCCAGGCAAGCCACTTGGCCGTGCAGTCCAGACCCCATTTGAGGCAACCCCCTCGTTCGTCGAACTCACGGATCATCACCAGCAGTTCGTAAGTGGCGGCATTGATGCGTGTGCAGAGGTTCAGAATGCGCGTATCTAGCGCTTCGATTGAGGTCAGGTCAGCAGGCATGGCAGGTCCCTATAGGCGGGGTTGGAGGTGCCTGTAATTATACCGCAGAAGACCCCTGTTTCTCTATTGAAAACAGTCGGTTAAGTGCAATTCGCATGCATCAAATCCGGGCAAAATGACCGGTTTTGAAAGGCCACAATGGGACGTCAGCTATTGGAATTAGCGGTCGTTCGTTCAGGCTCCTGGTGAACTACTGGAGTCGGCCACATCCGGCCGCTCAGTCTGTGAGATCAAAGGTATTCTAAGCCGTCTCAAAGAATTGATGGACGTCAATTACCAATAGACGTAGTTTGGTTCTCTCGGCATTACATATCCCCTCGATTGAAGGTCTGCCAATTCTTCATCAACAGCAGTGCGAAATGCGTTCCCCAAGTTCTTTGACTCCTGAGTCCGCAACCTTTCGCCATCTTCTTCCCAGATTCGGCGAAGCCCGGGATACACATATATTTGGTAGGCGTAATCTTTCAGCACCGTATTCGCAAATTCCTCATCGCCTATTTGACTCAGATTCGACCATTCCTCGAAAAGATATGTCTCAATCGTCTCCGCGATAGCAAAGAATGTCATTTCCTCTACTGTGGAAAGCTCCTCGCCATCAAGACCCTTTATCCACAATTCTCGGTTCTCAGTAACTAATTGAGTCAGGGCGACAGCCGACTCCGTCCGTGCTGACGTTATGTCGGCCATTCCCAGCTTTCTATCTTGCATAAGTTGCAGTCCAACAAAGATCAGTGATGCGACGATTGCTGCAACGCCCACCAACTCCGCAACATCTCTCCAGTGAAGCGTTTTCACTAAACCACCCCGCAAATTACAGACAGTCACAATTGACTGCTAAGGGTCATCTCCAGCCGTCGAGTCTACCGCAGAAGCAGCCACTGGAACGACTGCAGTGCGCGACAAACCAGCCGGTCACAAGTGGCAAGTCTCAGGCGAAATATCGAAATCGCAGGTGGAAAGTATTGGCCGACACTACTAACCAGGTTCAACAGATTTTGATCGTGACCCCGGAAGAATCTGGAAGTAAGAATCGGCGATCCATATTCGTCAATAGCATACCGGTATAACGAAAGCGTCTGGCGATCACCTTGCTCTGCCTGCCCGTCTGGATAGACTCGGCAGGCATATGAACACAAACGTTGAATCGCTATTTCTGCAGCAGGAACAGGTTTACGACAGCATCGTGGACCTGATTCCCGGCCCTGACAATCCCACACCCATGGTGCGGCTTGGTGAGCGCTTCAATCCGCAGGCCGATTTCGATCTGCTCGTGAAGCTCGAGGGTATGAATCCGTTCGGGTCGATCAAGGATCGCACAGCGCACTTCATGCTCAAGGGCCTGCAGCTCTCGGAAGAACAGTCCCTGGTTGAGCCGTCGGCTGGCAATACGGGCATCGCCCTGGCCGCACTGGCAAACGCGCAAGACACGGCGATCGAGATTGCGGTCCCCGACGGCGCACCGGAAGAAAAAAAGGCTCTGCTCAAGCTGCTCGGTGCCGAGCTGATCGAAGTGGAAGACGAACTGTGCCCGATCTTCCCCAGCGAAGGCGCACGCGGCGTTGTCAAAAGCATGGTCGAGAGCGAGGCTTACGAGGGCAAATACGTCAGCCCGAACCAGTACGAAAGCGAGCTGAACGTCGCTGCCCATTACCATACGACCGGGCCCGAAATCTGGCGCCAGACGGGCGGCAGGATTGACTACTTCTTCGCGGGTATCGGCACTGGTGGCACCATCACGGGCGTTGGCCGTTACTTAAAGGAACGCAATCCGCGGATTCGGATAATCGGAATTGAGCCGGCGAGCCGGCACCACAAGCTGTCGGGGCTTAAACGCATAACCGGATTGCCCGACGAATACTTCCCGAAGATCCTGGATCGCAACATCGTGGACGAGTTGATCTCGGTTACGGATGAGGACGCGTTCAAGGCCGGCATCCGGGTCGCGCGCAGCGATGGTGTGCTCGTGGGACCCACGACGGGGGCGCTACTGCACGCGGCATCCGAGTGGGGTGCCACCCATCCAGGCACCGCGGTGGTTATCTCCGCCGACAATGCGGCCAAGTATGTCTCGGCCTACGCAGAGTATCTATAGAACGGCGACCATCCGACCGAACTCGTCCACTTTATCCCAGTCCGTAAATTCATTGATGGTCGTGGGATCTGTAGGACCTTTGGTCATCCACATGATCAGGCGAATCATCTGTTTATCCACAAAGCCGTAGTCGGGATAGCTGATCTTGCCGGCGAACACGCCGAGGTTCTGTGGCCGCCACTTGATCTGCTTGAGGAACTTCTGCAGGTAGGGGTTGGTTTCCGGCGTGTTCTTTTCGGGCTTGCGCGCAACAACATTGACGGAAAACAACGCGTTCGGATGTGACTCGAGCGCCGCCTGGTTGTTCTTAATGAACTCGTAGACAGTCGGCTGGTGTTTGCCGTAACGAATACTCGCGCCAATCACGATCTTGTCAAAATCCCGCCCCTCCAGCGTCGGCCGATCGATCAGGTCGACGAGCTCAACGGAATCGCCCGCTTGCTCGATGACCGATCGCAGGCGCTTGCAGATCTCCACAGTGTGGCCATCGGTCGTCGAATAGAGTAAGAGTACTTTTGCCATAGGAATTCTCCACGAACAATCTACCAAGGCCTGCCGCGCCCGAGCATAGGTGGAAACCATAACTGCAGCCAAGGGGAAAATACCTTACAACAATTCTGCGGGAGAATAATTATCGCCAACAATGCCAACATCGAGCAGCTACGCGCGGGACTTCGGGCAATTCACGACCGGGCCCTGGCGCTGGAGGCGAAGTACGAGGCGGAACTCAGCGACGTGCATCCCAAGTCTCGGGATGGCGCCCGCAATCTCGCGCACTACCTGGCACTGCGGAAATTCGACACCAATGCGTTGCGCGGAGACCTGCGCCGCCTGGGCCTGTCCTCGCTGGACTGCGCCGAACGCAATGTGCTCGGGTCCATTGCGGCCATCGAACAGGCATTGTCCCAATTATCCGGTACTGGCGGCGCCGACCCTCTGAAGCTGGCGGAGGCACTACGGCACAGAAATCCGACCGCGGACGATCACCGACGCGCAATTCTCGGTTCCAGCCCGGAGGGCCGCGACGTCAGTATCATGGTGACATTGCCCAGCGAGGCGGCCGACAACCCGACACTTGTCGCTGAAATGCTTGCGGCGGGGATGAATGTAGCGCGCGTCAACAGCGCACACGACGATGCCGACGTTTGGGAAAAGATGATAGCCAATGTTCGACAAGCCGCGACGGACGCGGGCGTCGAATGCCGGGTTATCATGGACCTCGCGGGACCAAAATTACGTACCGGCGAACTCAAGCCGGGTCCGGGCGTCATACACGTTCGCCCCAAACGCGATCCGCTGGGCCGCGTTATTGCTCCGCGACGTATTCGTCTTATACCCGACGATGCGCTGCAGCGCGGCACGAAGATTGCCGTCGTGCCGGTACACCGCGAACTCATTGAGTATGCGCAGGAAGGCGACGAGGTACGGTTCAGGGATACGCGTGGCAAGAAACGGCGCATGCGGGTGGTCGTCAAGGACGACAAGGGCATCGTGCTCGAATCGTTCAAGGGCGCCTACATAGCGACCGGGTCAAAATTGACCCTCGTTCGCCAGGAGACCGGCGAGAAACTCGACTATCGTGTTGGCGAATTACCGGCCGTCGAGCAACCGTTGCTCTTACATGTCGGCGACACATTGATCGTTCATCAGGCCAATACGCCCGGCGAACCCGCAAAGGAAGACGCAAAAGGCGTGATTCTGAAACCGGCCCATATCGCCTGTCAGCAGCCTGAAGTTTTCGAATACCTGTCGCCCGGCGAGACGATCTCACTTAATGACGGCAAGATCTCGGGCGTCATTCGAAAAACAAGCCCGGAACAACTCGAAGTCGAGATCACCAAGGCCAAGCCGACGGGTAGCCGGTTGCGTGGCCAACGCGGTATGAACTTCCCGCAGAGCGATATCCGGTTGCCGGGACTCACGTCGGTCGACAAAACGAACCTCAAGTTTGTCGCAAAGTTTGCCGATGCGGTCAGCCTGTCATTCATCCGCAAGCCAGCGGACGTGGAACTGCTGCTCGCTGAACTTGACGAGCTGGGTGCCGACGATCTCGGGCTCGTCATCAAGGTTGAAACCAAGAAAGGATTCAAGAGCCTGCCCAAGGTGATGCTCGCCGCGATGCGGCGCTACCCGATAGCCATCATGATCGCTCGCGGCGACCTGGCAGTTGAGTGTGGCTGGGAAAGCCTGGCCGAGTTACAGGAAGAAATCCTCTGGGTCTGCGAAGCGGCCCGCGTACCGGTCATGTGGGCAACCCAGGTACTGGAACAGGAAGCCAAGAAAGGCCTGCCATCGCGAGCCGAGATCACGGATGCAGCCCAGTCACAAAGAGCGGACTGCGTCATGCTCAACAAGGGCCCGCACATCCTTGCCGCCATTCGAACGCTCGACAGCATTCTGCGGCGCATGCAGACCCTGCGGTTCAGGAAATCGTCCTGACGGCGTTGCTATAGGCCATCCTCGAAGAAAATCACTAAAAGCGGGACCTGAATCGTCTCTTCCTGCGTCATTACTCCCAAGCGCCCTGAATTCGGGCTTTTGATTATCAACAACGGGAGAGAGAAGATGTCAGACAAGAAGAAACTGGTGGTAATTGTTACGAATGGGTTTAACGACGAGCGTTCGTCGGTTGCATGGAGCGTCGCGAACGGTGGCGTGGCAAGCGGCATGGAAGTAACCATGTTTCTTGTTAGCTCAGGTGTCGATTGGGTACGTAAGGGCGCCGTCGAACATGCCCGGCCCAATCCGCTGGACCCAACAATCAAGGACATGATCGGCACAGTCGTTGACTCAGGAGGAAAAATCCTGGTTTGTCCGCCTTGCGCCGGTGTTCGCGGCTACGAGAAGGACGACCTGATGGACGGCGTGACACTCGCAGGCTCCGTTGCGATGCTCGACGTGGTTCAACAAGGTGCGGAAGCTATTACATTCTAGATGACGAACGACGATACAAAAGCGTTCTTTGGAAAAGGCATCGAACAACATATCGATGCGATGTACAGCGTGGCGCTGCGCCTGACCCGCAAAGGCGCTGACGCGGAAGACCTGGTCGCTGAAGCTGTGGCAAAAGCCTGGGGCTCGATCCACAGCCTCAACGACCGGGCCCGATTTCGACCCTGGCTGTTCCGGATTCTGCATAACACCTTTGTTAGCGATTACCGCAAGAAGTCCGTTCGGCCTACAGAAACCAGTCTCGATGACAATGATGAGGAAGACCTTGCCGGACTCCTGAACGAACAATCGGATGACTTCCTTGTTTGGTGGTCGAACCCGGAGCGCACGTTCTTCAATGACCTGCTCGGCGAACAACTGCTCGCAGCTATCGACAACCTGCCCGAGGCATTCAGGACTGTCGTCATACTCGTCAACGTCGAAGGATTCACTTACGATGAAACGGCGGAAGTGCTCGGCATCGCGCCCGGCACCGTACGCTCCAGGATGAAACGTGGTCGCACACTGCTGCAAAAGGCGCTCTGGAAACAGCGGCCAACGTTAGAAGGTAACAGACATGAAACATGACATCGGGTGCCTGCAGGCAATCGAAGCTTTTTACGCGTATCTCGACGGCGAGCTCGACAATCCCGAATCAATCGAGGAATTTGAACATCACCTGGGCCACTGTCGCAGCTGTTTCTCCCGAATCGACATGGAGAAAGCGCTCAACAAACGCCTGCGCGAGACAGCACAGAAAGAATCGCCGGACGATCTCCGCGACCGAGTCAGCAAGCTGCTGGCCAAATTCTAGCTTCTGAGCTTCGCCTGCGCAGCCGCCAGCCTTGCCACCGGCACGCGAGGTCCTGAGCACGACACGTAATTCAGGCCGACATCGTGGCAGAACTGGATAGAGTCGGGATGACCGCCCTGCTCTCCGCAGATACCAATCTTGAGGTCCTCGCGTTGTTCGCGACCGCCTTTCACAGCCATCTTGATCAACTTGCCTACGCCCTTCAGGTCCAGTACCTCAAACGGATTGTCCTGCAGGATTCCCGTCTCGTTGTACATCGGCAGGAATTTGTTCTCCGCATCCTCTCGCGAGAATGAGAACGTCGCCTGGGTCAGGTCGTTGGTGCCGAAGGAGAAGAACTCGGCCGTATCTGCCAGGTGCCAGGCACGTGTGCAGGCGCGTACCGTCTCGATCATCGTTCCAAACTTGAACACGAGCTTCTTGCCATGTTCTTCCTGGAGTTGCTGAGCGATTTCGTCAGTCATCCTTTTGACGTGAGCAACCTCCTGCGACGTGATCACCTGCGGAACCATGATTTCCGGTCGAACGTCGACGCCGTCTTCTGCGCATTGCATCGCAGCTTCCAGTATCGCCTGGACCTGCATCTCATAGATTTCCGGATACGTAATGCCGAGGCGCACTCCTCGATGCCCGAGCATCGGGTTCACTTCCTGTAGTTCACGCACTTTGCGCAGCATGCGCTCCTTGTGAGTCAGCGCGTCATTAACATGTTCCTCGCTGAGTTCGACAAGCGCTTCCGGCAGCTCAACGCGATGATCCAGCGTGGCAAGTGCCGCCTGGCGACCTCGCACTACTTTGCGGTAGATCTGCAACGTTTCTATCTGCTCGAGCAAGTCCGGTTCTGTAGGAAGAAACTCGTGCATTGGCGGATCAAGCAGACGTACGGTGACCGGATTCGGCGCCATAACCGTGAACAGCTGAATGAAGTCGTCACGCTGAATCGGTAGCAGGCGCCCGAGAGCTTCCTTACGGTCCGCCTTGTTGTTCGCAAGAATCATGTCGATGACAATCGGCAGTCGATCGCTCGCATTGAACATACGTTCGGTGCGACACAGGCCTATGCCCATCGCCCCGAATTCGCTCGCGCTGCGCGCAGCATCCGGCGTGTCGGCATTGGCCATGACCTTGAGTTCTGCCGTCTCATCCGCCCAACTCAGCAGCTCGACCAGATCGTCGGAAAAGTGCGCGGGAATCGTCGGTATCGCGCCCAGGAATACTTCACCCGTTGCACCGTCCAGCGTTATCACATCCCCTTCGTGGAGGATGTGATCGCCAACGTGCGCCTGGCGGAGCGTTACGTCGACAACGATGCCTTCGGCGCCGGCGACACAGGGCTTGCCCATGCCGCGTGCGACGACAGCAGCATGCGAGGTCTTACCGCCGCGACTCGTCAGGATGCCTTGTGCTGCAAAGAACCCGTGAATGTCCTCGGGGCGCGTCTCCTCGCGCACCAGGATGATAGCCTCGCCTTCGTTGCCGAGCTTCTCGGCAAGGTCAGCATCGAATACGCACTTGCCCGATGCCGCGCCCGGCGAAGCGGGCAAACCAAGGGCAACCGGCTCGGCAACGCTTTCGGGGTCGAGGCGCGGGTGCAATAACTGTTCGAGCAACTCTGGTGGAATACGCAGCAATGCCTGGTCGCGCGTTATGAGCTCTTCGCGATACATGTCGACCGATGTCTTGACGGTCGCTGCCGCGTTCATCTTGCCATTACGTGTTTGCAGGCAATACAGGATGCCCTTCTCGATCGTGAACTCGTAGTCCTGAACTTCCTGGTAGTGGGACTCGAGCGTGTTGCGTAATGCGACGAGCTGGGAAAATTGCTCGGGCATTTCGGCTTCCATCTCCAGCAGAGGCTTCGGCGTACGAATGCCGGCGACCACGTCTTCACCCTGCGCGTTTGTCAGGTACTCGCCGAACATCTCGTTCTCACCGGTACCTGGATTGCGGGTAAATCCTACGCCCGTTGCACAATCATCACCCTTGTTGCCAAACACCATCGTGCAGATATTCACTGCCGTGCCATTCGCCATGTCCGACGTGATGTGGAACTCGCGACGGTAGTCGACTGCGCGCTTGCCCATCCACGACCGGAATACGGACTCGACCGCTAGCTGCAGCTGTTCCATAACGTCCTGCGGAAAAGCACGACCTGATCGACTGCGCACAACATCGAGGAACGCCTCGCTGATTTCTTTCAGGTGTGCAGCCTCAAGACCGACGTCGGCCTTGACGCCAACGCGTTGTTTCACCGCGTCGAAATGCTCATCGAAGTACTCATCGTCGATTCCCAACGCGACTTTGCCGAACAACTGGATGAAGCGGCGGTACGCATCATAAGCAAAGCGCTCGTCGCCCGTCTGTTCGATGAGACCGGCCAGGGTTTCCTCGTTCAGGCCCAGGTTGAGGACCGTGTCCATCATGCCGGGCATTGATAGTGCGGAACCGGATCGTACCGATACGAGCAACGGGTCAGGACCCTTGCCGAAGGTCTTGCCGGTCGCCTTCTCAAGCTGCGCGATCTGGTCCTGAACCTCGCCCATCAGGGTGTCCGGCAAGGCGTCCCCGTCCAGGTAGTCGAGGCAAGCCTCGGTTGTAATCACAAAGCCTGGCGGGACGTTGATCCCGATCTGCGTCATCTCGCAGAGATTTGCGCCCTTGCCGCCCAGCAGCTTCTTGTTTTGGCCATCGCCTTCGGCGAAGGAATAGACATGCTTGGTCATTCGATTTTTTCAGCCTGAATAAAATTGATAGTCCATTGAATGGTCGAGGAAGTGCAGCTTGAGCACTATTGCGGCAAACCCGTAAAAGTATGAGATATTTACTGCACTTGCGGGCATAAGAACCGGTAGCGTAATGGCGAAGAATCTGATTGGGCAGGGGTTGGCGTTATCTGGCGGCGGATACCGTGCAAGCCTGTTTCACTTAGGCGTCACGCGCCGGCTGCACGAAATCGGTGCACTGCAGAATATCACGCGGCTCTCGAGCGTTTCCGGCGGCAGCATTTTTGCGGGTTTCCTGGCCCACCGTATGCTTGAGCGTGGCGCATCACGCCTGCAGTTCGATGATTGGGAAGCTGAAGTTTCGGCGCCGTTTCGCGAGGTTGTCCGCAAGGACATTCGCACGGGCCTGATGCTGCGTCACGTAGCATGGAACTGGATCTGGCCGGCACCCCGAGCTCGCGGCCTGGAAAAAGCATTCCGAAAGAAGATTGGTACAAGACGGCTCGTGGAACTGCCGACGAAATCCGATCAGTCTGTCGAGTTTATCTTTCTCGCCACCAACATCGAAAAGGGCACGCCGTGGCGATTTACGGCCGAGAAAGTCGGTACCTTTGCCACACCACCTTCCATGACAATTGCAGAAGCCGTTGCCGCATCCGCGTGTTTTCCACCTATCTTCGGGCCACTCAAGGTCAAGAAGGATGGGCGCACAATTGGCCACGTGACCGATGGCGGCGTCTATGACAACACTGGCATGGAACCCATCTGGCTGACTAACAAGGTCGTCCTGGTCTCTGATGCCGGCACGCCGTTCGATTTCAAGGTCCCAAAGTGGTTCGGCTCACGCATCATGCGTTACGTCGACATCGGTCGAAACCAGGTAGGTGCGCAACGGCGACGCGCAATCATTCGTCGCCTGCACCGCCGCTACCAGACTGTTCACGAAAACGATTCGCCGTCGCCGTGCGCACTCGAAAGTGACGACGACTGCTACATGCGTAATCGCCGTGTGACGGACAAGCCGACCGGTGCGTTCTGGCGACTGGCCAGCAGCAAGAAAAATTTCTGTCAGAACTGCAGTAAGGAATTCGAAGGGGAACTACGCGAACTCGAAGAGGACTGGTACGGCTATCCGGAGGAACTACAACTTTCTCATATTGGTGAGATTCGTACTGACCTGGACGCATTCACAAAGGCGGAAACTAAAATCCTCGAGAATCACGGTTACTTCATGGCGGACCTGGCGATCCGGCGGCACGCCCGACACCTGGCTGACATGACGGTGCCGTTCCAGGTGCCACATCCTGACTACGTGGATACGGATATAGTTCGCGAGGCGCTGATGTTAAGCCACAGCCGACTGTATTTCTGGCGCCGCTGGTTCGATTAGCTGTCGTCGTCGAACTTCAGGACACAATGCGAGCCAGTACGGTTGTAAGGGTCACCGCCGAAATCATCATTCTCATCGATAGAGAGTGAGACAAGCTTGACGTCCTTCTTCCCTGGCTTCGATGATTCGGCAATTGCTGCCTGACCGCGAACCGCGGGCGTTGCCGGAACTGAATCCACTGTTGTTTTTTCATTAGACATAATCACATCCATTCAGTAATTCCCCACACCTCCATGCTAGGGAACGAATGCATGAGATTGAACGGTGTTCGTCAGGCAAGAATGACCGCCCGTCAGGGTTCCACCGCTCGTCGCACCTTACCGACCGTTTATCGGAATGTTTGCCTGGACAATACGCCGCTAATGACGGAGCCAACGAGAACGAGCCCAAATGCCGCTGCGTCCAGCCACGGCCGCGGTCCGCCACCGAACCCCCACATTGCGAGGAGCGCTATGCCCACGCAGATCATGACGGCACCCGTGATTTGACTGGCAGCGCCAGGAATCGGAGCGTCTGCGGGCCGGCTGCGACGTTCGAGCGGAGACAGCAACAGCGCAACCGGAACGAGGAAAATCATCAGGACGCCAACCCAGATCGGTCGTGTCATCCACCACTCGGACGTGCCGGGTTCGATGCCGAACCCAAACCCGCCGGACACATACATGACGGACCCGACGGCGATCATGACCGTGATATGCCATAGGTAAAGGGTCATGATCATGCTGTTGATCAATACGGTTGCGGTCCACAAGCGCAGGTTGTCGAGCGCTCGGCGCATCGGTGACTCGAACGCCAAAAGCAGCCCGAACTGGAACAGACCGAGTGCCAGCAACGTGATTTTTGGTGGCAGGGTGTTGCTTAAGTCTGGATCGGGCGAGCCCACCATGGCCATCGGGTACGGGCCCAGGAAAATCAGCGTATACAGGACGGCAAACCCGAATGCCGATATGGCGAGCCGAACCCACACGCCACCCAGTCGCCCATCACGCCAGGCAAAACCAAGCTGATGCACAGCCAACCAGACCCAGAAGTAGTTGGTCCACCCCGCCCACTTAATGTCGGCGGCAAAGAAAGCCGTGTCGGTGATGGCCGCCAAAGCCACGAAGACGAAAAAGGACGCAAAGCCGAAGCGCCGCCAGAACTTGTAGGCAAGCGGTGCGAGGAGCACAAGCATGGTGTAGATCGCGAGGAACCATGTGGGAATTAACGCCGCCTGCGTTGTGAACTGGATGATGGCAGTTCTCGTACCCGCCAGGTTCATGACCAAGGCTAAGGCGGCCCATACGACGAGTAAAAGCAGCAGTGGTGATACGAGCCGGTGCAGGCGCGCGGCCAGCCAACCGGCGAACCCGACGCCTTTGCGTTGCGCGCTTTCCAGCGAGACCGCGTTCGAGTAGCCACCAACGATGAAGAAGATTGGCATTACCTGGAACAGCCAGGTCAACCACTGCATTTGCGGGTTTGACTCGAGCATGCTTCCCGGAGTGAGTTCACCGTCGACATACCAGCCCGTTCTGATTATCCAGTGGCCGATAACGACAACCAGGATAGAAACCGCACGCAAGAGATCCACGTAGCGATTTCTCTCGGGAGGCGTCCTTTCTGCCATTTCACTCGCAAGCGACCAGATTCGCATCGGCATTCCTTTGTCAAAATCCCGGAATCAGGGACCATAACATTATAGGATTAGGGCATGCACCGAACCCGCCCTGCCCTGACATTGCTCTTCCTTGTTGTCTTCGGCATCTCCCACAACGTATCGGCACAGTCCATAGATGAATGGCTTGGCCGTAATTGCATCGAGTGCGCAAGCCTCATGCCCACAAAGACCGGTGTGCACATTTTGGAAAAGGGTGAAGAATCGCTCATCGGCCGGGCATGGCTGACCGACAACGCCACGCGGACCATCGATGTTCAGTACTTTATCTGGAGTACCGACAACATAGGTACCCTGGCTGCCGAAGGCCTTCTGCGAGCCGCGGAACGCGGTGTAAGGGTTCGCGTGCTCGTGGATGATCTTCTGATCGACGCAGAAGACAAGACTCTGCTTGTCCTGGCTGCACATCCGAACGTGCATATACGAATCTACAACCCGAATCTGACCGTCGGGGTCAGTTTCTGGGAGCGCATCGGCAATGCGTTTACTGATTTCCGGGCAATCAACCAGCGCATGCACGACAAGACCGCCATCTTCGACAACATTGCTGGCGTGACCGGCGGTCGAAACATGGCCGACGAGTACTTCGACTTCGACCACGATTACAATTTCCGTGATCGTGATGTGTTGCTGCTCGGTAAAGCCGTAAACGACATGACCGAGAACTTCGAGGAGTTCTGGAACAGCGAGCTCGCGCACCCGGTTGAGACAATCCTGGAGATTGAACACCAGGCGATAACCGAACCAGAGGTTAAACAGTACACCCGCGCATTACATGCCTACGCGGCCGACCCGAAGAATTTCGAACCACAGATTCGCGAGGCCATTGCCACAATCGATGCCTACTTCCCCGCACTGCTTGAAACCATGTCCTGGGAAGATGCCCGGTTCATCAGCGACTCGCCCGGTAAGAATGAGGGCGACTCCGGTCTTGGTGGTGGTGGCGAGTCGACACAGCTCCTGGTCGACGCCGTCAGGAATGCACAGTCGTCGGTCCTGATTCAGTCGCCCTACCTGATCATGCCGGAGGGTGGCATCGAACTGTTCGAGGAACTGATTGCACGCGGCGTCCGCATTCGCGTATCGACCAACTCGCTTGCCTCGACCGACAACATACCTGCCTTCAGCGGCTACTACGGTCAACGCGATGACCTTCTGGAGGCCGGCGTCGAACTCTACGAGTTCAAGCCGCACCCGGCGTACAAGAACGAGCTAATTGAACGCTATCCGCGCCTGGCCGAGAAGAACCCGATCTTCGCATTGCACGCAAAGAGCATGGTTGTCGACGATGAGACCGTTTACATCGGCACCTTCAATCTCGACCCGCGCTCTGCAAACCTGAATACGGAAGTTGGATTGTTCGTGGACAGTGTGGAACTCGCACGACAACTAACCGCAAGCATCGAGCGTGATATCGATCCCGCGAACAGCTGGC
>JAACFG010000007.1 GCA_009937605.1 Gammaproteobacteria bacterium
GGCGGAGTCCGGAAAATACCAGGCCGCCTGTTCGCAAAGGTCCCGGTGACGTTCGGCCCGCCGGTGCCGCCAGGCGAAGTCACCGCCGCAAAGCTCGAACTCCTGGTCCGGACTCTACGAGGCAACTCGCGCTAGTCCGACGATTCCTCCCCGGTCCCTGCGCCAAGCCTTGCACGCCATTCCGCCAGCAGGTCGTTCCGGTTGCCGAATAAGCCCGGACGCGCGGATCCGGGAAACGCCAGTTCCACCAGCTCAATAAACCCGTTGCCGGCCGCGGGGAAATAGGCCCGGTTCGAGGTGTTCGAACCAGCCGGGCCGAATACGATCTGCCCACCATTGAGTGGCTTCGGCGAGACCACAGAGTCAGCCCAGTACAGTCCGCTAATCGACGCGATTGCACGATGTGTCCATCGCGACGTGCGCAGGAATACTCGCGATCCGCTGTGACTGAACGCGATTTCTTCAACGGTTCCCGGAAACGCGAGCGTCTGTTCGCCGATTCGGCCTTCGTCGAGAATCAGCAGGCTGGCAAGGCCCGCGTCGTCAACGATGGCCAGGTACTTGCCGCGCGGGGAGGCCTCTAATATTCGAATCGGCCTGGACCCCTGCCACAATTGTTGCATTGACCACGCCCCGTCGTTATCTCCTGCAATCAACCGCAATGCGCCGCTTTCGCCACCAATATAGACCTGATTATCTTCTGCAAATGCGAGACCACGATGCGGTTCGCCCAGTTCGAGCTCGGCAATAATCGATCCTTCCGTTGTATCCAACAGGGTCAGGCTTGCGCTTTGCAGGACCGCCAATATTCCGGCGTCGGGTGAAAATGAAAGACCCGTGACCTCATCGCCCTCCACCTCGGGCATGAAAGGCAGTGGCTGCCCTTTAGTGGTATCCCAGATGCGAATCGAATTGTCCGTGGCAACGCTAGCGACGAATTTGCCCGCACGGTCGGCGCGCATGAGAAGTACTTCCGCGTAGTGGCCGATGAAACTGACGTCCTCGCGCAGAGCATCGACATCCGCGGATCCGGCGCCGACCGGCAAAACATGCACGTGGCCATTCGAATCGCCGATGGCGAGGCCCTGCGCCCCAGGCAGAGCCAACATCACATTGTCGGCGGAAGGCTGCCACACCGCGTGTTCGTGCGGAGTGGCCACTGCTTCCGCAGCGCCCGGGGCTTCCGTCGCACGCCAGAATCGCGATACACCGTCAGGATTGCCGGTAAAAATCACTTGCTCATCCTGGCTGAAAGCGAGCAGGACCTGTTGCGCTGCTTCGGGCCGGAATCCAATAGGCGGACCAAGCAATTTCCCGTCACGGCTGCGGTAGGTCTGGTACCCGGTGTCCGAACGACCGGCCAGTACACGGGTGCCTGAGGGCGCGAATTCCAGCTGCCAGTCGCCATCGCCAAACTCCTGCAATAGCGGGCGCTGAGGCTGGCTGACATTCCACAAGGACACACCTGATCGGCCGTGCACCGCACCGAGCACGCCACCAGCGGTAGCAAGACTGATCTGGCTTGGTTGTTTCCCGAGGTCGATCTGCGCCACGAGTTCACCGCTCGCGAAATCCCAGACGCGCACGGCACGGTCGTAGTCCGCGACCGCGACGCGCGATCCGGTTGGGTCAATCGCCACCAACGACGGCACCCCCGCCACAATGAGTTCCGCTGCAACGGTCCCCTCATCAAGTGACCACAGCTCGAACCGTGTTTCGATGTCGCCGCGATGCTGGACAAACAGGTGCGTACCCTCTGCTGTCAATATCGCTCTGCTGCCGGTGGAGCCGACGCCGAGGGACAGCACACGATCACCGGATGCCGAGTCCCAGAGGTTGACGCTGCCTTGCGTCGCTGTAACCAGGTGCCGAGCTCCGGCATCGAGGCCGATCAATGTCTCATTTTCGCTCACGGCAATCGCCCGCACCGGTTCCGCGAACGCGAGGTCCCAGATACGCGCGCTGTCACTCTGCATCGCACGCGCCACTGCGTAGCGGCCGCTACTGTCGAACCAGATATCCTCTGTTTCCCGCTCGGTGGGATCCGGAATATTCAAGCCGCGCTGAAAGTCTTCAACCGCTCCCTGTGAGTTCAACGTCAAGTTCCAACCCACGAGCCGACCCGCAATGCCGAGGGCCTCATCCCGCAAACTTATGGACCACGTGCCCGCCATCGATTCGCCGAGAAGCTCGCGCAATTGTGCCGCGGGTATTCGAATGTCGTCATTAATCGATGACCGTTCCAGGCCGGTTTCGATTTCGACGGCACGCCCCGACGGAGCGATGACCTTGATACGTAAGTCGGACAGGCGCGCATGACTGATATTTAACGTCAGGCCAATACGGCTGACCGCACCTTCGCGATCCACAATAACGCGTCGCACAAGTGGTACGACCTCGAGCGCCGTGACGGTCCAGCTTTCTCGCAACTGCAACTCATGGGTGGCGAACGACCATTGAGAGATCTGCGCACCTTCGGCTGACGTCAGCAACATGCTTGCCGGATCGAAAATGGTTCTGCGCCCCTGTTGACTTGGGAGGCTGGCCAGAAGCAATGGGTAATCGTCTGCGACCAGGCCAGCCGCACGCTGCCTGCGGCGTGATGTCGGAGCGACCAATGATTCGAGCGTCGCCAGCAGAGCCTTGTCCCTGCTTTCTTCGCGCATGGCGGCAAGCGACTGCCGATCCCAGAACGAAGCTCGTATCGCGTTGGGCCGTCCCTGTTGCCCAGGGAGTTCAAGGGATAGCTCCGCAATGGAATTTATCTCGGCCAGCGTGGTTGCGGCGAGCGAGCGTTGCTCGACGAACGTCCGAAACAGGCTGTCCGCCGTATCCGCGTGCCCGGGAAAGGACCGCAGATTCTCATAGGCGGACAACGCGGCCTCAAGTTCAACCGAAGGTGAGGTGAGAACCGCCATGTAGGGTCGCGGCAACCACTGCGTATACAAAAACGGAACCAAAGCAAGCAGCAGCAGAAGTCCTGCGGCCATCGCCGGAATACGCAGGCGGGTCGGCAGATTTTCGTTTGCCCAACGGGCTGTAAATACGCTTTCATAAAGCCGGTTGCGAACACGCAGATTGGAGTCGTGATCGATCTCCACGAGTCCAACGGCCATCAGCCTCCGCTGCAAGGCCGAGCCGAGATCGGCTGGCACTTCGATACCCTTGCGAATTCGCCCGTACAGGTTGAGCAGTGCCTCCTTCCGTTTGTCGTCGCTGACAATTACCCGGTGGATATGACTCATATGCGGTTCATTGTGCAGAGCAGCGCGCCCCGCCAATTGGGTCATGGCTATGTGGTCGATCTGTGCCGTCACGTCCTCCTGGACATCCTCGCGCGCAACCTGACGTGCAAGTTTCTGGCACAGGTACGGTTGTCCCCGCGTCCAGTAGTAGATGCGATCCAGCGCAATTTCGGCGACGTCGGGTTCAAGATTCAGCTCGGTCGCAAATATCTCGAGTTCGTCACGCGAGAAATCGTCCAGCACGACCTGTTGCGTCACGTTGAATGGCGAGAGCTCCGGCTCCGCTATCAGGCTGAGTGGATCGCATTCGCCCAGCAGGACGAAATTCAGGCGCGAAAAGTCGGGGTCAGTTGTCCGTGCGTTGTGCGCTGCACGAATGCTCGCGAGTAGCTGATCAGCATGCGACAGGTTCTGGATGCATTGAATCTCATCAACGAAGATGACGATACGTTCCGGAACAAACTGCAGGACGATCTCGGAATAAAACTCGAGCAGTCGCTGCCTGTTACTCAGAATTGACTTGTCATGCCACCAGGTTTGCAGGTCGTAGCGAATCCGCAGCTGGCGCAGAATCCGGTAGGCGACATTGTAGTACCACCGACCCGGGTCCCCACCGCCATCGCGCTCGCCAATTTGCGCCAGGTCCAGAATCGCGATCTTGCTGCCGTTGGCCTCTAATCGTGCAGCGATCGCCGCGATGAGACTGGATTTTCCGCTGCGATCGGGCGCAAGCACGTGTGCATAGCGACCGCTGACAACGGTGTCGTACAGGAGATCGTCCGCCTTGCGGCGCACATAGCCAGCCCGCACCGCGTGCAGCGGCGCGCCGACACTGAAGAATTCGCCGGTAGAATCCGTCTCATTGCGTTCACCAGACGGTTGCTGATTGGTGGATTCGTCTTTCATATCCAAAATCTCGCCCTGACTGACCATTTTGGCATTATTCTTGATAACTATGCAGAGCGAACGCCGCTTAAAAAAGGACCTGTTTGGCGAAGTCGCAATACGATCCGGTGAAGGTCCCCCGGTCATAGTGCGCGATGCAGGCAAGGCCAACTGGTGCGTGCGGCCCTTAGCGCGCTACCTTCTGCGGCGCGAAGCAACCGCCCTGGCAGCCCTGGAGGGCCTCGATTGTGTACCGCAACTCATTGATATACAAAATACTATTCTGGTCCGAAGCTACCTGGACGGCGCGCCAATGCAGGATGCAAGGCCGTGCGAGGCCACCTGGTTCAATGCGGCAGCCCGCCTGCTTCGGCGGCTGCACAGGGCCGGGGTCGTCCACAACGACCTGGCCAAGGAGCCCAATATTCTCGTGCTGAATGATGACAGCCCCGCATTTATCGACTTCCAACTCGCAACCTACAGTTCCCGGCGTGGACGCCTGTTTCGTATCGCAGCCTACGAAGACATTCGACATCTGTTGAAGCACAAACGTACTTACTGCGCGAAGCACCTGACGCAACGCGAAAGGAATATATTGGCAAATCCATCACCGGTCTCTCGTGTATGGATGGCGACGATCAAACCGATATACTTGTTCGTGACGCGCCGCGTGATGGGTTGGGCCGACCGGGAAGGCGCCGGCGATCGTGGTGCGCAGCAGTGATTCGGCCGACGACACTACGCTATACTCGCGCAGCCGGAATCATTGACCCAGGCAAACCAGGAATCGATTAGTGGACTACTGTCATAAACACAATCTTGTCGAGCCAGATCTGGCCGGCCGCGAGCGCAATTTCGGCATTCGTGTGACGCTGCCCCGGGCGGACACACTGCGCAAGATACTCGGTGATAACTGGGAACGCGTTCACTGGTACGCGAGTTCGGTTGAGCGCGACGCCGCGTTCGAACAAATGGCGATCCGACACGGCTACTACCGCGCGACCGATGACCCAACCCAGGTTCTCGAAAAAATCTCGCGCTAATCAGCGCGGCAGTGCGACCATGATCGCCAGCGTTTGATGTTCACCATTGCTTTACCCCACTCGTAGTGAGTCGGCGTACTCGACCAGTTCATCGAGTTGCTGCGCTTTCTGCTCCGGACTCCAGCCAGCTTCCGCGGCGGCGATCGCCGCGATCTCATTGTACCGAGTTCGTCCCTGGTCGGCGTCAAAGCCTATCATCGTGCGCCTGAATACAATGTCTTCCAGTGTCAGAGCAAACTCTTCGCGCATTACGAATACCACCTCGGCGGCCAACACTCGATCGCAATCACCTGCGGTATGCTGAAGCTCGCCCGTGCAAAGATCAGCGATGGCGGCCGCACGCCCGCCGTAAATGCCGAGCAATCGTTCAACGCCAGCATCGCTCAATCCATCGAGTGCCTTCAGCGCCACACGTGCACGGTCAATTCCCCATGCGCCCGGCAAATCCGTGTCACGCGTTCGACAGGCAGGTAATTTCAGGCGCTGCAAATTGGCCAGTTTGTCGACGGCCTGCTCCGCCAGGCTTCGGTAGGTCGTCAGTTTTCCGCCGATGATTGACAACAAGCCTCGCGCGATATCTTTGTTGTTCTTGATAATATGCCGCCGCGTGATCGCCGACTCCGGTCCTTCTTCCTTGTACGGCAACGGCCGCACACCCGCGTAGGCATAATGAATGTCGGCGCGCGTCAATGCCGCGCGCGCGAACACTCGATTGGTTTCGGCGAGCAGATAATCCACCTCGGCGCCGCTCGCACGAATGTGATCGAGATCTTCGTCGTAGCGGATATCCGTCGTGCCAATCAGGTACTGATCGTTCCAGGGTATGATAAAAAATGGTCGGCCGTCCGCTGCAGCCTCAACGTAAAACGCATCATGCGGTGCCCCGTCAAATTTGCCGACGATGATGTGACTGCCTTTGGTACCACCGATCAGGCGTTTCGTCGGCGTAGGCGCAACGTCAAGCACACGATCCACCCATGGGCCCGCCGCATTGACAATCGCCTTGACCGATACCGAAGCGGAATTTCCCGCATGGTCCTCGTACGTAATGGACTCGACAGCCCCCTCCTCGACCTGGATACCGGTGACCTCGCAGTGTGTCCTGATCTCCGCACCGGCGGATTGGGCCGCGAGCAGATTCTCAAGAACCAATCTCTCGGCGAACGTAACCTGCGCGTCGTAGTAGCGGGCAGCTGCGCGTAAGCCTTCAGCGGCGAGACCAGGCTCTTCGTCCTGAAGCTCAGTACTGCTCAACATTTCGTGGTTGGGTACGGTCTTGCGGAATGAAAGCAGGTCGTACGCCAGCATGCCGAGACGAATCAACAGTGGGCCGCGGCGCGCGCCAGCATAGATGGGAATACAGATGCGCAATGGTTCGACGAGGTGCGGCGCTGTCAGGCGCAGGTATCGACGTTCATGCAACGATTCGTAGACCAATGGAATCTCGCCGTACTCGAGATACCGCAGTCCACCGTGCACCAGGCGACTCGAAATAGCAGAGCAACCGCTACACATATCGTTCTTGTCGAAAATAATGACCTTGAGGCCGCGCAAGGCCGCGTCTCGAGCGATTCCAGCCCCGTTAATCCCGGCACCTATGACCGCAAGGTCGAACTGCCCGGAGTCGCGGTTCACGATGGCCGCACCTGGCCATTGCCACGCACCACGTACTTGTAGCTGGTCAGTTGATCGGCGCCGACAGGCCCACGGGCATGAATGCGTCCGGTTGCTATGCCGATTTCGGCGCCCATGCCAAATTCACCGCCGTCGGCAAACTGGGTCGACGCGTTGTGCAGGACGATTGAGCTGTCCACTGCTCGAAAGAAGGCCTCAGCCGCAGCCTTGTCATTCGTAACGATGCTCTCGGTGTGCCCCGAACCGTAACGGCGAATGTGGCCGACCGCCGCGTCCATGTCATCCACGACACGTATGGATATGACGGCGTCAAGATACTCGGTTGACCAGTCTTCTTCGGTCGCCTCAAGTGCTTGCGGGAAGGCGGATCGGACATCATCGTCGCCCCGGATTTCACAGCCCGCTGCGTGCAACGCGGCGCAGACACCTGGCAACATCGTGCTCGCGGCCGCGCGGTCGACAAGGATGGTCTCGGCCGCACCACAGATTCCTGTGCGCCGCATTTTCGCATTCAAGACCACGTCGCGAGCCATATCCTGGTCCGCCGCGTTGTGCAGATAGACGTGACAGATACCCTCGAGGTGTCCGATCACAGGAACTCGCGCCTCCTCCTGCACGCGCCTGATCAGGTTCTTGCCACCGCGCGGCACCACCACATCGACCCACTCCGCCATCGACGAAAGCAGAAATCCCACCGCTGCCCTGTCCGTTGTCGGCACCATCTGCACGGCTTCGCCGACCAGGCCAGCAGCCGCAAGCCCCGATCGCAGACAATCGTAAATGGCATGACTCGAATAAAAACTCTCAGAGCCACCACGAAGTATTACGGCGTTGCCGGACTTGATACACAAGGCGGCCGCGTCCGCGGTCACGTTGGGGCGGCTCTCGTAAATGATACCGATGACGCCCAGGGGTACGGCGACTCGCTGAATATGCAAACCATTCGGGCGTTCCCATTCTTCCAGTACGCGACCTACCGGGTCGTGCAGACCGATAATGGTCTCAAGGCCCGTGGCCATGGCTTCGACACGGCCTGCATCGAGCATCAGGCGGTCAAGCAACGCCGCGCTCAGATTTTTGCCGCGGGCTGCCTCCATGTCTCGCGCGTTCGCCTCGATGATCGTTGCGGCGTTCTTCCGCAAGGCACCGGCCGCGGCGGCCAATGCCGAATTCCGCTGTTCACCGGTTGTCATTGCGAGTTCTGTCGCGGCGCAGCGCGCGGCCTTGCCCAGCGAGGTCATCGTCGTTGCAATGTCCGTCAATGTATCGTCAGCCGCCATGTTCAAACAACACCAGTTCGTCCCGGTGCACCATCACCGAACGACCACGGTACCCGAGTTTCTCTTCAATTTGTTCGGACTGACAGCCAATGAGTTGGCTGGCCTCGCTATCAGAATATTCGGCGAGCCCACGGCCGTGTTCGGTGCCGTCCGGCCCGGTGATGCTGACCACGTCGCCGCGCCGGAAATCGCCCGTCACACCTGCGACACCGACGGGTAACAGACTCTTGCCGTTGAGCAGGGCACGCACCGCGCCTTCGTCAACAGCGAAAGATCCCTTCACCTCAAGAACCCCGGCCAGCCATTGCTTACGGGCGGCTGCCGGAGTGCCGTCTGCCTTGAATACTGTGCAACGTGCGCCAGCCGAGAGTGCTTCAAGAGGATGCTCGATCGCGCCGCTCGCGATGATCGTAGAGCATCCGGCGTGTGTTGCGATTCGTGCCGCCTCTACCTTGGTCGCCATGCCACCGCTGCCAACCTCCGAACGAGTCTCGCCGGCCATCGACTGCAATTCGTCAGTAATACGGCCCACCTCGGCGATATGTTCTGCGCCCGGGTTCTTCCCCGGGTCACTCGTATAGAAACCGTCCACGTCTGACAGTAGCACCAGGGCGTCAGCCATCACGAGTTGAGCGACTCTCGCTGCGAGGCGATCATTATCGCCATAGCGAATTTCTTCGGTGGCCACCGTGTCGTTCTCATTGATGATCGGAATCACGTTGCGATCAAGCAGGCAACCCAGCGTGCCACGCGCATTCAGGAATCGACGCCGGTTCTCGGTATCTTCCGGCGTCAGGAGGATTTGCGCGGCGGCGATGTCGTAATGCCCGAGCACTTCCTGGTAGGCATGCACAAGCTGCACCTGGCCCGCTGCTGCTGCAGCCTGCAGGTCCTCCAGTCGGGCACGGCGTTTGTTGATGCCCAGGAAAGAACTGCCGATCGCGATCGCACCGGACGACACGATCAGGACCTCGTGCTCCTGCTTCAGCAGGGCATCGATATCTTGTGCAAGGGTTTCAAGCCAGCCTCGATTCAGCTGGCCGTTCGTCTCGACCAGCAGCGACGAACCGACCTTGACGACGATTCGCCGGTAGTTCGCAAGCGCCGCGCCGGCCACGATCAGCCTACGAGCAGGTGTTGCCGATCGAACGACGTCAGAGTGACTTCACCCTTCGACACAGCAACCGTGCCGCTGCGCGCGACGGCCGAAATATCGGCAAACTTCGCGACCTCATCAACGAAATCGTCTACCTCAGCCACGGACCCCGTCAGTTGCATCGTGCAGCTGTTGGCGTCTTCATCCAGCATCCTGGCTTCGAAACGCTTTGTGAGCGACAGTGCCTTGGCCAATCCACCTGTCCCGAGCTTGACCTTGACGATGACAAGCTCGCGCTCGAAATGCTCCCCAAGGGTCATGTCATGGATATTAACGACATCGACAAGCTTGGCGAGCTGAGCGTTAAGCTGTGCAATCGCCGCGTCAGAGCCAGTGACAACCAGCGTTACCCTCGATACCCGGGGGTCGTAGGTAGGGGCCACATTCAGGGATTCGATATTGTAGCCGCGTGATGAAAACATCCCGGTTAGGCGCGTCAGGGCGCCAACCTCGTTCTGGAGAAGGACTGAGATCGCATGTCGCATGATGAATTACAAATGAAACCGATTTGCGGAATTACAAGCCAAATGGTGGCGCAGATTTTCCAGTATTGCAATGGACCAGAATTTAGTAAACACTCGCGAAAAATCCGTAACTTATCGCGACAAGCCGCAGTTCGATGAATGAAAGTGCTAATACCGCAGAAGTAAGCCGGCATCCACTGGCCGGACAGTCGATGTCGGGCGCCGAGACCGTCGTACAGATACTGGCCGACGAAGGGGTCGACACGATCTTTGGCTATTCGGGCGGCGCAATTCTGCCCATCTTCGACGCGGTATTTCGCTACAACGACGAGCGCCCCGCAGACGACGGTAACTCCGGCCTGAACCTGGTGGTTCCGGCCAACGAACAGGGCGCTGGTTTTATGGCCGCCGGCTATGCGCGGGCGAGCGGCGATGTCGGGGTAGTCATGGTCACTTCCGGACCCGGCGCGACAAACACGGTCACACCCGTACGAGACAGCATGGCGGATTCCATTCCGCTGGTCGTGATCTGTGGCCAGGTTCCGACGGCCGCGATCGGCACGGACGCGTTTCAGGAAGCGCCAGTCGCCGCCATCATGGGAGCTGTTGCAAAGCACGTCTTCCTCGTGACCGACGCGGAAGCACTGGAAGACACCGTTCGGAGCGCATTCGAGTTAGCCCGTACCGGCCGCCCGGGCCCTGTCGTTGTCGATATTCCGAAAGACATCCAGAACGCCGAGGTCGATTTCAAAGGAACTGGCAGCCTGCCGTTGCACGGCTATCGAAGGCGGCTCGCCAAGGTCGAAGAGAACTTCCTGAGCGACGAGGCGTGCGAGCGGTTCTTCACCATGCTCTCCGAGTCTGACCGACCGTTAATTTATGCGGGCGGGGGTGTCATCAGCGCCAATGCCACCAAGGCGATGCGACGCCTTGCCAATGAATACGGAATACCTGTTACCACGACGCTCATGGCCCTCGGGGCGAGTGACACGACCCATCCGCTGGCGTTGCATATGCTCGGGATGCACGGCGTAGCGTCCGCCAACTACGCCGTTGAGGATTGCGACTTCCTGATCGCCGTGGGCGCACGGTTTGACGATCGGGTTGCAGGTAACCCGGGCCTGTTCGCGGCGCGGGCCAAGAACATTGCGCACTTTGATGTTGATTTCGCGGAAATCGGCAAGGTCAAACGCGTCAACTGGCATCACGTTGGCATGCTGGAGCGGGATCTCACGGACATGCTCGCCTACGGGCGACGTATCGGCTTCGCGAAGCAATTCGAGACCTGGCACGAGGAAATCGCGAATCTCAAGAAGGATTTCGCGCTGAATTATGATCGCGAATCCGACCTTATCCAGCCTTACGCTGTAATCGAAGAGATTAACCATCATTCCAAAGGTGAGGCAATAATCTCGACCGGCGTAGGTCAGCACCAGATGTGGGCGGCGCAGTATTTTGACTTTCGCGGGCCACGCCTCTGGTTGACATCGGGCAGCATGGGCACGATGGGTTTCGGCCTGCCCGCGGCAATCGGTGCGCAATTTGCGTGCCCGGACAGAGTTGTGATCGATATCGACGGCGACGGCAGTATGCGCATGAACATCGGTGAGCTTGAGACCGCGACCACGTACAACACACCGATCAAGGTCATAGTGCTCAACAACTTCGGCGACGGCATGGTGCGCCAGTGGCAGAAATTGTACTTTGGCGGCCGCATGTCAGGGAGCGACAAGTCATTGCATAGCAAAGACTTCGTCAAAGCTGCCGAGGCCGACGGCTTCAAGTTTGCCAGGCGCCTTGAACACAAGGACGACCTGTCTGCGGTCATTCAGGAATTCATGGACTTCGAGGGACCTGCCTTCCTCGAAGTGGTCATCGATCGCGACGCAGGCGTCTATCCGATGGTCGGGCCCGGACTCAGTTACGACAATATGATCACGGGCGAGTGGATCAAGAGTCGTGAAAAACCGGCACACGACGAGCTCGATCCGAGCGAGATGTTCTAGCGTCGAAGCGAAGACGATGACAACCCTGACGGGCACCAGTACAAGGACAATTACCGGGTACATCGTAACGTTACTCGAATACCCTCGCTGGCTAATTGAACGCGAGGTCGATTTCACGGATTGTCACCTCTCCGGCGACTTCGATGCTGAAGACACTCAGTGCCGCGACTGCCACTTCGGCGAAGCCTGCGACTGGCTGAACACGAATCGCAGTGAACCTACACTCAACTCTCCCCTGCCAGACCTGCTGCACGCTCTGCAAACGTCAGTCCAATACGTTCGCAGCGACGCCCGCAGCGCCCCGCAGCACGACCGACACTGCGATTGCGACACGTGCGCTTGGTTGCACGAAGCCACGAACTTCCTGCGCACGCAACGCCACAAGACGTAACCGGCAGAGCCGGGGCCGGCGACGATGCCGAGCTACCGCGCTTCGACACCTACCCGCGCTAGGAGCAACATCAGCAATTCCGGGGTATTATGTGAACTAGCTCAACGATTTCCACCAGGATATCCGCGAGATTGATGCTACACGCCACACATTTGGCCACACTATGCTGACCACGCCGAGACGAGACAATCTGAATAAGATCGTGATCCTCAACCCCAAAGGGGGTTGCGGCAAGTCAACGCTCGCCACTAACCTGGCCGCCTGCTACGCCCAGCGTGGACCAACTCCCGCCATCATGGACTACGACCCCCAGGGCTCGAGCATTGGTTGGCTCGATCGCCGCCCGAACGACCTGCCGTCGATCCACGGCATTGCTGCCTACAAGAACTCGATGACGGCAACGCGCAGTTGGCAGCTGCGGGTTCCCGAAGACACCGTTAGTCTGCTCATCGATTCCCCGGCGAGCGTCAATCACAACGACTTGCGCGAACTGACTCGCGATTCAACCAGCATCCTGGTTCCGGTATTGCCATCGTCTATGGACATTCACGCTGCGTCCCGCTGTATTGCCGATCTTTTGCTGGTCGCCAAGGTGGATCGACGCGATCGCAAACTCGCTGTCGTCGCCAATCGCACTCGCAAGAACACCAAGAGTTTTGGCAAACTTATGCGCTTCCTGGATTCTCTCGGGATACCGATTATTGCCGTCTTACGTGACAGCCAGAATTTCGTTCACGCGGCCGAACAGGGCTTTGGCCTTTGTGACATGCAGCCGTCTCGCGTAAAGCAAGATGTCGAGCAGATGCAAAGAATTGTGGAATGGCTGGATGCCTGGCCGGATCGACGGCGCGACGCAAGCGCCGTCAAGGGTTTGAATCGAAAGCCTGCCACACGGCGACCTATTCTGCGACGCGCGCAATTCGGTTCAGCCTGATTCTTCCCGCTGAATCTCGGCGAACAAGTCGCCGTCTACATTTCCGCCACTGAGAACAACGGCCGTCGTCTTGCCCCTTGTGTCGATCTTGCCGGCCAGTACAGCGGCCAGCGCGACCGCACCACCGGGCTCAACAACCAGCTTCAGGTGCTTGAACGCAAAGCGCATAGCCGCGCGAGCATCCGCGTCGCTCACCGTCAGCCCGTGCCCGAGCAGCTTCTGGTTAATGGCGAACGTCAGTTCGCCCGGCATGTGTGCCTGCAATGCGTCGCAGATCGAGCGCGCCGAATCATCGATGCTCTCACGTGTTCCCGAAAGGAGTGACCGCGCGGTGTCATCGAAATCCTCAGGCTCTACGGTGTGTACTGACACACCAGGCAATCGCGCCTTGAGTGCCGTCGCACTGCCTGCGATGAGCCCACCGCCACCACAACACACGAGAACCTGATCTGGCTCCATACCAATCTCGACGGACTGCTCGGCTATCTCGAGTCCGACAGTGCCCTGCCCTGCGATGATGTAGTCGTGATCGTATGACGGCACGACGACAGCACCACGTTCCGCCGCTATTTCCCGCGCGATCGCCTCGCGATCCCCGGTGTAGCGATCGTAGGTGATGACTTCACCGCCGAGCTTTCGCGTGTTTTCCAGTTTCGCCCGTGGTGCGTCTTCCGGCATAACGATTGCTGTCCGGATGCCCAGCATACTCCCGGCCGCCGCAACGCCCTGCGCGTGATTTCCCGATGAAAAAGCAACGACGCCGGAACGAGCCTGTTCCGGTGTTAGCTGACTCAGGAAATTGTAGGCGCCACGAATCTTGAATGATCCGGTCACCTGCAGACACTCCGGTTTGACGAGCACCTTGCCACCCGCCGCTGTGTCCAGCTCAAAGTTCTGCAGCAAGGGCGTGCGAACACTGACTCCCGCCAACCGTTTCGCGGCGGACTCAATTGCAGCGATGTCAATCATGATTCCGGCGCCTGCACCAGCTGATCAATCTTCGCCGCGCAAATGAAATCATTATCTGAGAGGCCGCCAATCGCATGCGTCGTATAACTGATACGGCAACTGCTGTACGAAATGGTCAACGCGGGGTGATGATCCTCGCACGTCGCGATCCACGCGACAGCATTGGCAAACCCAAGCGTTCGGCCATAGTCCGGAAACTTCACAGTACGCATAATGTGCTGGCCATCGCCGCTAATCGACCAGTCCGAATGCAATGCCTGTAACAGCGATACGCTTTGCTCGGTCGTAAGTGGTTCGGCACCACCTTCACAGGGCTTGCAGCGTCGTCGGGAGAGAGCTTCTGTCACCACGAATTCCTTCAATTGAATCAGTAGACACTAGCACGGGCACGAGGAAAAAAAAGCCGGCCCCATTACAGGGCCGGCCAGGCGGAGACTCCGAAGAGTCACAGGGAAGCTAGTTCGGGTTTGCTGCGAGGGACGGTGCGTTATCAATGTACAAGGTCACACTGACGCGGCGCTCGAGAGCATAGCTATCAAGAGTTTCGTCCTGGGCGATCGACTCGCCATGGGCATTGATATCGATCCGGTCCGGGTGTACGCCGGCGGCGACGAATTGGTCGCGAATAAACTGCACGCGACGCTCGGACAGATGCTGATTGTAGACGTCGTCGCCACGCTCATCCGCGAATCCATCAAGGCGAATGTGAATGTCCGTCATGCCGGCCAAAGTCCCGGCCAGTTGCGCCAGGCGGTCGCCTGTTGTATCGGCGAGTACTGACTCGTCGGTCCGAAACAGCAGGTCCATCGCGATGCCGGCCTGCAGCAGGCTGACGAGTTCCGGTCGCGCGACGTTCTGCAGACGATCGATTTCGCTATTTAGTGTATTTACGTCACTCGCCAGTTGGTCCGCTTTGTGGGTGGAACTGGCAGCTATTTCCTGCAGGTTCTCTATGCGTTCGTTATTCGCATGGATCGAATCGCCGATCTTGCCGCCGACTACCGCACCAACGATCAGGCCGATCGGCCCGCCTGCAATGGCGCCAACGACAGCGCCTGAGCCGACGCCGATTGTTTCTTCTTTCGAGGCCTTCTGGGCAGCCTGTGAGGGCGCGGCAAACAGTACTGCGACGGCCGCAAGGATGATAATAGTTGAGTTACGCATGTGAATGATCTCCTGGTTGCTGTAGCGGCCCGTTGGCCGGCTTCGGAGTCATTACACGATTCAATAGCGGTCGCGATCCGGCGCTATCGTGGAAAGGTGGCGATCAATAATGGCGAAAAATGGCAGCGCCCGGCTGCGGCAACTGGCGCTAGCGGTTTTCGTCGGTTAACGCGACGAAAGTGCCACCGTTGCGGTCGCATAACACCCGCATAACCGCCGCAAAATCACCGGCTGACTTGGGGATCTCACCACCGCCGCGGAAGCCGCGGGGAAATCCGACACCGTGGATGCGTACCCGTCGGTCCCCGCTTGCGTCCTCGCGATTACGCCGGTCAATCGTATGCACAACTGCATCGATATTGACGTTGCCGGCAAAATCGTCGCCGAATACATAGATACTGATCTTCCGGTCGGCCGCCCAGTAGGTTTCAATAGCCGCCTGGATTCCGTCGACGGGATTACTGTCGCTCTGTGCATACCACGTACGCATGCGATTCACGACGGCCTGGCGCCGGCCCGGTGTGTCGGGTATCCATTGCCCGGCATATTCGGGGAACATGTAATGGCCATCGTCATTCATGATCTGCATCCCTTTGACCTCGGGATAGGCATCCAGAGCTTCACGCAGTTTTCGCTGCACCAGGCCCCAGTTGTAATTGATCATACTGTTCGAAGTATCGATGACGAAAATAATGTATTCGCTATCGACCGGAATACCTGCGACGGCGTCTCGGTCACTTCGTCGGTAATAGGGCAGCAGGCGTTTCATTTCCTCAGTGAGACGCTGACGGGCAGCCTGAAGCTCTCCTTCATCAATGGTTGCCTCTTCATCCTGTTTGCTCGCCTCGTACTGGCCCCGAATCTTGTTGAGGTCGCCCTGCAACTCGGCCAGTTCCATTTTGGTGGATGCCGCGTCCTCGCTCACCTGTTTGAGTTCGCGATCGAGAATGGTGGATTCCCCGCGCAGATTGAAGAGTTCTTCCTGCAACAGTGCAATCAGTTGTTCGAGATTCTCTTCCGCCTCCTCGATGACAACTGGCTCGTAGATTTTACTAAGAACCAGGAGCAGGATGATCGCTCCGAATCCGCAGCAGATGCAGTCGAGGAATGACAGGCTAAAAGCCTCAATATTGCGTTTGCGTCTCATCTCTGCATTCCCCTACGGCCAATCCCGACTGACAGTCAGGAACGAACCGCGGGTCGATATCGCCAGTGACCAATAGGAAATCGGTGCCTGCAGGTCACCCTCCATCGGGAATAACATGATATTGATCGGAACACCGGAGGGTATCGCCCGGGTTGCGCGATAGAAGATATTCAACCGCTCCTGCGGTCCGACGACGGTCTTATCCGTGGTTTCAGCCTCCATGGTTGGCATTCCATCAACGAGCAATATGACATTGTCGGGTCGCGGCGACAGGGAACTAATCACCTCAAAGGCCGAGTGCATGTTCGTCCCGTTCTTTGGTGGTGTGCGTCGTAACACACGCACCGCCTCGTTTAACTGAGCACCGTCATCCGCCGTCAGCCATACGCCCTCTGTACCACGTATGACAGGTTCGGCCGTATTGTTAAACATGTAAACCTGGTACTGGTCCTCCTCATCAAGTTGGGTCGTGATCCAGTTAACCGTCGCGATGACCTGGCGCCACTTGCGTGACTTCAATTGTTCGGATTCAGGGAGATTGCGTCTCCTGATCACATTGATCAGCGTATCGCTGAGCATGCTCGCCGACCGATCGACGAGGATCAGCGTCCGCTCGCCGCCGAGCTGTAATCCGGTAAGGTACTGACGATCGCCATCGCCCCTGAACTCCCGGATATTCTGCCCTGCTCCGTCCTGCTCGGCCTTGACCGCCATCAGGCGCTGGACTTCTTCGGTCAGCGATTTGATGTCGGACTGCAGTTTCTCAACCCGCTCGATTTTCGCGAGCGTGTCGTCGTCGTACTTGTCGAGTTCGGCCTGCAGCTCCTTGATCAAGGCGATGATCTGGGCGATCTTGCTTTCGGCGTCCTCTTTCTCCACCTGGAGTTTTTGCTTCGTATTGCGTGCCAACGCCAGGTTCTTGCGGCCCTCCAGGACTTCGATCTCGAGACGGTTGGTCTCGGCCATCAACTCACTGTTGTCATTTTCGGTCGTCGCATTCACGTGCGAATTGATGATCATGAAGAACAGAATGACGGCGCCGAAACCGCAGCACATGCAGTCGAGGAACGACATGCTGAATATCTCTGTTTGTCTACGCTTACGCGCCATCTGACGGCTCCACGAAGATCATGCGAAGTTCGACCCCAGGTGTGCCTACACGAATGACGTCACCGGACTGCAAGACAGCCGACCCATCAATCCGGTGCCCGTTCAGGTAGGTACCGTAACGACTGTGATCCGTTACCACGCACTGGCCATTTGCCGCCGCAATATCACAGTGCCGGCGCGATACGCCGGCCATCTCCTGACCGAGGTCAAGCCAGCGCTCGTCGTCAGCTACATGCGTCCCAAGCACGAGTGCCGCATCCGTGATTGGCGTCGCGGTGTCACCCCGCAGTACGTGGGTTGGCTGTGCGCCTTCCTGGCTACCTGCAATTTCAACATCGAGAGGTGCCTGGTCCCACGGCAGGTGCCGTGCAAGAGTCACGGTGCTTCCGGGCCGGCTCTCGGTGGCGCGACTCAACAGGCCCCGCGCAGTCGCGCCGGGTTCAAGCAGGTAGACTTCCCCGCCCACCCTGGCCTTGAGGGTATCGGCCAGACCCGGCATACGTGCAGCTCGATCCGATAATTGCAGCGCCGGTATCTCGCCGGCCCGGTAGATGGCTCGCAGATTGCTGACAAGGTTCTGGTAAACGGGTGTTGCGGCCGTGACGAATTCAAGGGACTCGATCTCAGCCCTGTGCACAATCCCGCGGTACTCGATTTCCATCGGGACGCTGCCCTTACTGGCCGCAATGACCAGCCAGTCGAGAATGCTTTCCCGGATTACCTGCTCCGTCTCTGCGGTATGCAGTGGATCGAATCTGGACTGCTGCACGAAGGTCTCTGCGATTACGCGCAGCCAGATATCATAGAGATCCAGCATGCCCGCCTCGTCTATAACCGCCGAGCGCTCATACTGCGCCTGGCCATTCTGCGACAAGCGCGTCAGCGATGCCGAATGCAGGCTCAGATCGATGTGAACAGGCACTCCGTGCGTGTATTGCCGACGCGTTGCCGCAACTGCGGCGTCAACCATCGCAACAACCGGAATGTCGAGATCCATGATGATACCCAGGAGCAGCCCCAGGTTTTCATTGCCCATGTAGCTCGGCACGGCCAGCGCCAGTTGATCGCCTGGCTTCGCCGTCCGTCGCCAGAGTTCTTCCAGCTGCTGGCTGGCAATATCGGCCGACGTAAGGTGTTGGAAGCGCCTGTCCACAAGCGGAGCTGTTGTCAGCTCCGACCAGTAGCGATTCTGGATGCGCCGCGGCTTGAGGCTGGCGTTCGCCCAGGCAACGCGACCCGTGACCATTCCGTCATCCTCGAGCAGCGCAAAACCCGGCTCACGACACAAGATTCGGTCGCCATCCGTTATCAGGATGCCCGCGTCGTTGAGATGTGCTGCCAGCAAAGTCACTTGTTATCCCTTCCGCGCTTCAGTCTGCCTTCAGGTGGCGAATAACCTTGTCGTCGCAATACGTTTCAGTATCGAACACAAGACGTTCCTGCATGAGCTGCAGCTGGTGCACGAGGAACATCAGGAAGATGCTGATGAGCAGCGCAATGAAAGTCGAGTTAAACGCCACACCGAGACTCTGGGTGACGCCGGCAATATCGCCCTGTACGGCCTTGTCCGCCTGTGCGAGAGCCTCACCGATACCGCGAACGGTACCGATAAACCCGATCGACGGAATAGCCCAGGAAATATAGCGAATCATCGCAAGCTCGGACTCGAGACGCTCGGCTTCGGATTCGAGAATCATGTGAGTGCTACTGGAAACATCCTGGATACTGCGAGTCGATGTAAAACGGCGCAGTGCGCTCAATAGTGCACGCGGCAACAGCATTTGTTGTCGATCATCAGGCAGTGCCTGTACCTGCCGCGCAAACTCCCGAGTGTCCTCGGGAAGTATTCGCATGCCCTCCGGCACCGGGACCAGGTCCACATCCAGCAACTTGCGCTCGGCTGAGATCCTTGATGCCTTGTAACCCATGATCGCAAGCGCCCAGAACATCAACACGAAACAGGCTTCCTGCTCCAGGTCTTTGATCAGCACCCACACGCTTCGTTCGCGTACGAATTCCGGGTCCTGCTCAGCCTGCATGTTCTGTTCAATGATCACTTCGGCTGCATTCGGTCTTACAACCGAGACGTAGAATGCGTGCACGACGATGATCGCGATGATCAGGGCAAACAACTGGAATACAAATTCGACCGGGATGTTCTTTTTATTCATGTATTACGACTCGGCAGGTACGCGGATCAGATATCGGTAGGAAATGGGATTGATTGTGCAAAACGGACTTGCTCGGTTGCTTCGAAATCGTCATCTTCGACTTCGGTGTAGTCCTCGTCGAGACCCAATAGCTGTTCGATCTCTTCATCAGTAATTTCGGTCAGAGGCGGTTCGACCGGTTCTGGTGTTTCTGCCTCTTCGGCTTGCCCGGGCTCCGGTTCGTCATCCTGAGCCCAGACCGAAGTCGCGCCAAGAAAAACGAGTAAAATCATCAATTGCAGTCGGTTCACGTGCCAACCTCCTTTCGAGCGGCTACAGCCTTGGACCAGCGCCAAGCAAGATTGTCTCAAGTATTTTCGGTCGTCAAGAATTCAATTCAGGTGAGACCTGAACGGCCGGCTGAAGAACCGCAGCAGTCCCGCCAGTAGTATCACGAGAGAGGCATACATGGATATCCGCCAAAAACTGGTCGCAGGCCTCACGATTTCGAAAGAATCCACGTAAATTGTCTCGCAGGCACCGTCGCCTGTGTCGGTGCGCGTCGTACTCGTGCCGCGGCGACCACCCGGACTTTCGTAGGCCGCGAGGACACCCTGGATACGTATCTGGTCACCGATCTTCACATCGCGCACACGATCGCGAATATCCTCATCGTCGGAGATCAGGTGGTTATTCGACAGCTGATTCATCTCGAACGAATCCCAGGCCGCCTGGTCGCGTGTCTTCACATTGCACGTGAATATCCCATTCCAGAAGTCGATCTTGTCCAGCTGCGCGCCGCCTGCGTTATCGCCCCACACCACGCAAACATCCAGCATATTGAGGTGATCGTCTGCGAGGCGATGCATCCGACTGTTATTGTCGTGGTGCCGGAACGAAACGATCATGCCCACCAGGTCGTAGTCGTACTCCGGCTCCACCAGGTAGTCGACCTCGTCCCAGGATGCTCTGAAGGATTGCCGCTGAGTTCTTTTTTGCTGCGGTTCATTCGCGATCGCCGCAACGTAGTTAATGGAGGCCGGTATTTCGTTCCGATTCCAGAACGACACCAACAACCAGAGAAAACTCAGGACGATCAGGGCATCGACGGCGCGTGAACGTTTAGTCGACAAAACGCGCGATACGAAAACCGACATCGGGCCTGGCTTCTGCGCTGAAGTCGCGGTAGCTCAGTCGCAGTTCCGTTACGCCAGCGTGACGCCAGCTTGACCCCCGCACAACGTGGCTTGTGCCACGGTCTGGCCCTGTCGGATCGACAACCGGCGTCGTCATCCCCGGGGTCGGAACCGTGTAGTAATCATTAACCCACTCAGCCACATTGCCACCAGCGTCGTAGATGCCCAGCGCATTGGGTTTGAAGCGACCGACCGGAGCCGTCGACGCGAAACTGTCATCGTAGGACGGCAGGATCGACGGCACGAGTTCGATCGAGCTGCGATCGGCGTAATTTCCGCTTTCCTTGGGTGGCGGCCATTTCTCGCCCCAGGCGAATTTCACAGGCTGCTTCTGGCCTGCGTATCGCATGGCGAGTACCCATTCGGCCTCTGTCGGCAAGCGATAGCCGTCGGTCAGCGGATAGGCAGCAACCCACACCCCGAACTCGTTCTTGTACGCGGGCGTTCTTCCCTCACGCTGGCTGAGCCAGTTGCAGTACTGCACGGCATCGGCCCAACTGACATTGGCGACCGGGTTATTGTCCGCAGCAAGTGAAGGATGCACGGCCGCACCCGAATCATGGTTCGCCCGAAACTCCGCGAATTCCTTGTTCGTCACTTCATTGACACTGATGAAGAACGCACGCGTCACCGTAACCGGAACGATAACTTCGTTGGCACGCCGTCCAACTTCCGCCCTGGATGCGCCCATCGTGAATGTCGCGGGCTCAATCCTCCGCATGGTCTGACCAGCCGGAGACTCCAGTGTCTTGGCGATGCGGCTGTCGGCTATCGCCTGGTGGGACCTCAATCTTGCGGATAATGTCTGCGGATAGCCGGGGCGTGGCGTCACCGTCCTGGACCAGTTTTCGTAGCCCTGGCGACGGACCTCGATGGTATGGGACGTCGAACTCAGGCGAACTGTAGTCTTGCCCTGACCGCGGGCGCGACCGTCAACATAAACAGTGGCATCCTGGGGCTGCACTTCGACTGTAACCGTACCGAGACGGGCCGAGAGGTCGACAGTAATCGACTCACTCGCATTCGATTCCAGCCGCAAGTTGCGCCTGGTTACGCCGTAACCCGCTTTTGAAAGGCCGATGTCGTAATCCACATCCGGAGTTAGCGACAAGGTGATCGGCGATTGTCCACGATAGCGACCATTCACGGTCACATTCGCGCCCTTGGGAATCGTATTTACGATGAGACGCGCATCGGCGGGCTGCAGAAAGATCACCGGTAGTTGTTGTTCAACATTCGGTTGGGCAACGACAGTGCCATCCCATGGGCTAAAACCATCCTTGGAGATCGCGATCTCATGCGAACCTTCGAGCAATTCGATGGTTGCCGGTGTCACCCCGATTTCCTGGTCGCCCGCGAAGATCGTGGCGCCGGCCGGTTCCGACTCAACCCGAACATTGGCCCAGCGAGGCACGAGCTGGACGTTGAAGTTTTCAAGAAGGTCGAGGCCCTCTATATCAATCGCCCCGGTGAATGGCAGGAAGCGCTCTGTTTCAACGCTGACAGTATGCAATCCGGGCTCAAGCTCGACGGGTCCGAATGGCGCTTTGCCGACCTGGCCCTGGTCGACGGTGACTATCGCATCGACCGCAGGCTCAACCTGCACGAGCAGACGCCCGGGCTTCTTTCGCATGCGCAGCGAAACCGTCATTGACTGTTCATCGCCGACCACGAAATTCTGTTCGATATCGTAATAACCCTGCTTCTGCACATTCACCGTGTAGTTGCCTTTGCGGAGCAGCGTACGATTGCCAATCGGTAGCCGAAACCAGCCTCCATCGATACTGAAACTGTCTGCGCCAGTCGGAGTAATCTCGAATTCGACGGACTTCGCGCTAAACAACATGTAAGAGGCAAGCAGCAAAAATGCAAGACCGCCGCCAATGATGATCTTCAACGGACTGGTCTTGTCTTGCTCGAGGCGCGCGGCGGTTTCGGCCGCACGAGTAAACGCCGTCGGAGCTATCGTTTCGTCATCCAGAACGTCTTCTTCGTCTGCCACCTCGGGCGGACGCGTGACATACGCGCTGTCCTCGAGGCGCACATCCAGTACGAGGTTGCCATCATCGACCAGCAACCGGATACGACTGCCATAGAACTGCAGTTCATCGCCGTCCTGCAAGCGACGGCTCGCATCCAGAGGGTCGCCGTTAATTGCCAGGGACGCACTCCGGCCTACTGGCTGCACAAACGGTGTGCCATCCAGCAAATCGAGTAAGGCTACGTGTCCGCCGCCGGGACCAGGCAGGCGCAGCTCGCACTCGCTGCTCGTCCCCACGCGAAGAGGAAGGTGGCGCGCCTCAACGCGGCGCTCGCCCTCGACGCTCCGAATAATCAGGTGACCGTGAGTCAAATCGGTTCCTCACAACGAACGACGACGGGTTGCATTTCGATTTCCGGGGCCACGCGAAATTCGAGACGCACATCCCGGTAGCCTGACCGTACGCCGACAGCAACATAAGGGCCGGGTCGCAGCTCCAGGCGGGTGTTCGTGAAAGTGCCCAATGTTCCTACCTTGTAGATCGATACTGACGTCATATTATCGGAAACCAGCTCAACTGCGACAGGGGTTGCCGCCCGCTTGAGCAAACGAGCCAGATCGTCCCGCTGCGCAGCCATTCTTGGTCCGATATCGGGCATACGCGTCACGTCGACAACCAGTGTCGTCGCTCTTTGCATGACCGATGCAATAGACAATCTGTCCGGATCCTTGATGTAGTCATCCAACTGTTTGTGAATCGCGGCCATACGTCGGGATCGAGCGAGGCCGTCCATCGCAAAAGACAGATTGGGATCAACTTTGAGAATCTCTTCGTAGGTTGTCGCGGCTGCATCCCAGTGCTCGGATTGCTCGAGCGCAACAGCTTCCGATTCGAGCGTATTGATATTGTCGAGTCGCAGTCCCTGGTCAACCTGCATCAGGCCATCCGCGGGCTCCGGAGAGCTTGGCATGAGTTGTTTGGCCATACGAAACGCGGCGCGCGCACCGAGGTAGTCACCCATCGCCAGGAACTCGAACCCTTCACTCATGCGCGAATCGAACTGCATCTTGAGACGGGTCGCCTGGACGCGCACCAATCCCTCTTGCGCGGGCTGCCAGGCGGAGTCGAGATCAACTGCTTGCTGATAGCTTCTCTCGGCCGCGTCCAGTTCGAGTTCTTCTTCGTAGTCGAGCCCCTGCTCTACGAGCTGTAACACCGTATCCAGGTTTGTTGCTCGCTCGAAGCCAGCGCGCGCTTCCGGGTGATTGGGCGTGATAGCCACTGCCAGCTCAAATAAGCGCAGCGCCTCTACTCGATCACCTGCCTCGAATGCTTCCTGGGCGCCCGCAAGCGCCTTCTCGAACTCGGGCTCAACCTGGTCGAACAAAGGCTCGAGAAGAGACAAGGCATCCAGGTACTGAATTTCCGCCCTGGCCCAGTCTCGTTTCAGATACGCCTCATCTCCTGCGGCATAAAATTCCCTTGCCCTGCTGTAAGGGACAGCCGCCCAGCGCTGCACGCTACGCTGTTCAAGTGTCTCGAAATACGACAGTAACTCACCGAGGATCATGTCGACCCGGTAACGCAGCTTCTCCTGATCATCAAGACCGGAGTAATCGGCATCACTCTCGTTAAACTCAATCGTCTCCCCTTCCAAAGCCTGGTTCTCGGGAATGTATTCGCGATCGACCCGATCGACCTCGAGTTGGTCGGTCTCAGCGGGAACATCGCCGGCGGCCGGCGAGCTTCCGGGTGTTGACTCCGGATAAGGGGACGCCGCGACAGGTTCACGCTTGTCGACGGGCTTTCTTTCGAGCGATCCCGGCAATAAAAAGACGACACCAAGCAACACAACAGCCGCTACGAGGAGACTAATCCCGAGGGTTCTCGGAGACACTCCGGATGAGCTCGCAGCTTGCGAACCTTCCGTTTCTGGCGTACCAAGTGGCGCGGGTCGCCGGACGGCGGAGACTGTTTCAATACGCTCATCTTCCAGGACGGGTCGCGCCGTGATCTGCGAACGCGCCGGCCCCGGCGCAAATCCAGCCTGCCTCAGGGTGTCACCGACCTCCCCCGCGTCAGGTCGTAGCACCTCTTCGAACTCGAGCATGCGGGCGACGAGCTCCTGCACGGCGACGGGCACATCTTCACCGCTCGCCGCGAGTAGCGCTTTTGGCGCGGCCTTGTGTATATCAGCCCGTGTAGCCGATGCGGGCCAGGGCGGCGCGCCAGACACGAGTTCGTAGAGAAGAACGCCGAAGGCGAAAATATCGTCCGATGGACGAGCCGGCTCTCCGCGCAGAACTTGCGGGCTCGCTGCAACCAGCGAACCGCCGCTGGCCAACGCGCCAGCCGGTGCCGCCACACCGAAGTCAGTCAGGTAAGGCGCGCCGTTGAAGTCGAGCAGGACATTTGAGGCCTTGATATCGCGATGGACAACTTCCCGGGCATGCGAGTACCGCAATGCATCCGCGATCAAACCGAGCGGAGGCAGAATGTCTTCAAGAGTTTGCCCGCTCAGCGCACTGACATCGGATCCGTCGATAAACTGCAGGCTGTAGAAAGCGGCGTCGCCATCTTCGTGAAACTCGAACACGCGCACGATATGCGCGTGCATGAGCCGCAGGTTGGTTTGCCACTCGTGGCGCAAGCGCTTGCTGGCATTGCCACCCGCGCGGACAATCTTGAGCGCGACGTCTGCTCGCGTCAGCCGATCCGTTGCGAGCCAGGCCTCAGCCTCACCGCCGCCACCGAGCGGTCGCTCCAGTGTATACCTGTCGGCTAACCGGGTGCCTTTACTGAGTTCGAGCATCTTGCGCGACTATGGACTCGCTAGTTCGCGGTCGCGCTCTCGTTCGCGCTCTCGGTCGCACGCGAACGGGAGCCAACCTCGACCGTCTCTGTGAAGCCGGTTTCGGCCTGGTAGATTTCTTTCAGCAGCCGACGCCAATCTTCGTACTGTGCCGCCGCCGTGCCGGTCAAGCGGCGCTCCTCGCCTTCGACGTTGATAACCATCGGTGCCGCCTGCGCGCCAAATGAGTCGGAGAGCTCCGCGATAGCCGCTTTATGTCCTTCCGCTTCGGTACCACGCTGCATACCACCGATGATGCGATTTATGCCTTCGGATATCGCCAGATTCTGCAGAGCGGCATTGGTACGCCTCGTCCTGCTACTGCTCGAGTTTTGCGTATCGACAGCCAGTGAGCCAGCCAGGACAACAACACCAATCAGTGTCTGCATGCGGGCCGAGCTTTTCACCTGCCGGTAGTTGATTGACTCCTGGCGAGAAACTTTGCGCCAGTTGCGGTAGGGAATCGAGATGCCATAGTAGAAGTTCGCGTAATGCTCATTAAGCGTATCGACAACAAAACGGTCGCGCTCGCGAATCTGGCGCAATCGGGCAACCGTGGGATCGTTTTCGGCCGGCAGCCGATCAATCTTGACGACACCTGCCTCGTCCAGGGATAAATGCTCCCCGTAGGCCAACGGTGACATATCCGCGAAAAACTGCAGCTCGGAAATTTGCCGGGTTTGCAGCAGTTCCTTTTGCGGCATCAACTCCGCATGATCCTGCACATCGTTCGCCATTTCATTGAAAATTTTCTGATAGGGATCGAGCCGTCGATCACGCCTGTCCGAGTAGGACGTCACGCCGGTCTGAGTCTCGTAAGTCTTGGTGAACCAGTGACGGCCTGCAGAGTCATCGACCGACATCCTGATTTCGACGAATTCACCGTCTGACCGCCCAATTTCGCCACTGATGATAATGTCAGTAAAGGCCTCGCGAGACGGAATAACGCGAACCGCTCCCCAGTACCCGGTACCCTGCAACGTCGTCTTCAGGTGATACGCCAGGTACTTGGTCTCGGCTATACGAATTTCCTCGTAAACGCCGGTCTTTCGGGGGTTATTCTTGTCCTCGATGCCCGGGGCAAACTCGATAATGCCGATATCGAGCAGTCGGGACTCGTCCACCGGCGTGGCCGCAACCTCCAGTTCGGTCTCGTCGGCGACGATGACCTCATTTACAGTACAGCCTGTGCCCAGCAGGCACAGTACGATAAATAGCAGAACAGTCCTTAGCATGGTGCGCGAAAGCTCTCCCTACATTCCTTTGTACTTGCGATATTCATCCCAAAGGCGATCGCGCAGTTCAGGATCTTCTTCGGCCAGCGCCGCTTCACGTAATTGTTTGGCAACGATGTCGTCGTCTATGAAGGCTTCAATATCGTCCGGGGTGCGTTTGGCGATCTCCTGCTCGTCAAGACCCGCCAGTGCACCACCGCCGATCTCACCCGAACTCGGCATGTCGCCACCGGCTCCACTACTGCCGCCGCCACTGCTTCCACCCATGGCGCCCGCTGCCTGCTCGCCGAGGCTGATCGAACCACCGCCATTGCCGCCGCCGGAGCCCGTGTCGAAGCCCTCGGTGTTGCGTGACGTTGACGAAATTTCGCGCTGTTCCTGGCCGAGGGCCTCATCAAAATCACCCATGGATTTATCGAGTTCCTGGCCGAGCTCTTCGGCTTTTTCGGCATCGCCACCCGGGTACTGACCAACACCGCCTGCACCGCCCTGACCATCGCCGTCTTCGCAGCCCATTCCGCCGCCAAAACCGCCACCGGTTATGCCACCGTCCGTGCAATCGCTACCCTCAGCCCCACCGGCGCCACCAGATCCACCAGCGCCGCCGCCAGGAATACTGACGCCTTGCATACCTTGGGTACCACCACCCGATCCGCCAGAGGAACCGCCGCCGCTCATGCCGCCGCCCGAGGACCCGCCGCTCGAACCACTGCTGGATGAACCGCCGCCACTCATTCCGCCGCCGCTCATGCCGCCGCCGCTCGAGCCACCACCGCTGGAACCACCACCGCTGGAGCCGCCACCGCTCATGCCGCCGCCGCTTGAACCACCGCCAGACGATCCGCCGGAAGAACCACCGCTGGAACCACCGGAAGAACCGCCACTCGAACCACCGGAAGAACCGCCGCTCGACCCGCCGGAAGAACCGGAAGAACCGGAAGAACCGGAAGAACCGCCCATGCTGTTCGACGCGCAGCCTGCAACCAGGACGCATGAGCAGGCAATCACGACACAGGCTCGTACGGCGGCCCTGAGCATGGGGTTATTTCGGGTGTGATATTTCATTTCGTAGTCTCCCCAATCTGTACTGTTGGAGCCCTTTGAGGGCGCCGAGTTCCCGCTGATTGCCCATCATCGTTCGATAATACGCGTGCTACCCGGCTTGCGGAACAGTATTAGCGATAAATCGTCGGGTTTGCAGGGCTTCCCGCCCTTTTCTGCGGTCATGCGCTGACTGGCCAGGTCAATGACTGCTCCGGCACTCTCGGCGAGCCGCCCTTTCCGAATAAATCCCACAGTTTCATCCAGATGCACGTTGTCAGTCAGGCCGTCGCTCGCCAGCAGAACCGTGTCGCGCGGGCGCAGTTCGACGCCAGCGCCCACATCGATACGCATGTCGCTGGTACCCAGAAAATTCGAGACGAGGTGACGATCCTCGTGGTGTAACGCGTCCCGCTCATCAAGAAACCCGGCTTCGACAGCGAATCCTGTCGGCGAGTGTGCCGTCGTCTGGAGCTTGATCAGCCCTCGCTGACCAACCACGAGCGCCTCGGAATCACCAATCTGGTAGGAACGCGCAATGAGACCTTCGATCGTCACGACGGTCATGGTCGTCGCCGAGCCGTTGGCCAGCCCGAGTACGGCCTCATTGGCAGCCTCGATACCATTCAGTATCGCTGTTCGCAGAAGCATCGTCTTGTCCATCGCCGTCTGCAGCGATGCGGCGAGGGTCGTGACTGCTGTCAGCGAAGCTCGTTTGCCCGCCGGCAAGCCACCGGCGCCGTCAGCGACAACGAGTACTGCCGCACCCGGACCGTAAGGTATGACTGCGGCCGTGTCCTCGTTCTCGGTCTCCTTGAACGGATCCCGGCACGTGTAGGCAAAGGCCGCGCCTCCTGCAACTTCGACTTCGACCTTGTCGGGGCCGCATGCACCATCAAGAATCAGGGTTTCGAGCTGTTGAGTGGGTTCTTCGCCTGTCATTCGCGCCTCACTGGTTCCCGGCACCATGCACAATAGTTCCAGAACTCGTGCGCAATGCCCCAATTACAGGCCTTGCATGAATGCCGGCTACCCTTGATCTTCCAGGGCCGCCGAACCTTGGATCGACAATGCGGGCAGTACCGCATAAACGGCATCAATGGACCGCGACAACGTGTATTCGCACACTTCGCCGTGTAGCGCTTGTCGGGGTAATGGCGAGTAGCCTCCTCCACAAAACCCGGCCCGTAGCACCACGCGCAGTAGTCCCAATCGTTCTTGACCCCGCGCTCGCAGCGCGGGCAATGGGCAGGCATACGCGTTTCGGAGCCTCGCGACGGGTTATCGAAGCCGCACCACGGGCAGGCCTGCATACTCTCCGATACAGGGCCCTCGCAACGACGACAATGGTGCCTCGAATCCAGTTGCGTCTTGAACTGACGCTGAAATTCGCGCCACTGCAGTTGTCGCCAGGAAACGCCGCGCCGCGAGCCACTTTTGCTGCGGGGCCTTTTCTGCAGACGCGCGTGGCTATCCAGTCGGTCAAAATCTGCCTGCATCTGCACCGCATCACGATAGCGTTTGGTGGCGTCCAGCTGGGTAGACTTCTTCAGTACGTCAATCATCTCTGGTCGAAACCGTGCCGCGAGCTTGTCGTAGCCCGGCATGGGCCACTCGAACGGCCATTCAGGCAACTTGCCCGAGAACAGGCGGTACAAGACGAGTCCCATTGAAAATACGTCGGATTGGAACTTCGGCCGACCCATCGCCTGCTCCGGCGCGATGTAGTCGATTGTCCCGGATCCCGAGGCTTTCAATGTACGCACGCATCGTTTTGCGAAACCGAAGTCCGCGAGCTTCAACTGGTTGCCCGGAAACAGGATGAAGTTCTCCGGTTTGATGTCGCAGTGGATGATTTTGTGCTCGTGAGCGTACGCGATCGCGGCCAGCCCCTGCCGCGCAAGATCCATCTTGCTGGCAGTCGACGTGCGTCGCTCGATGCGGTCCGCCAGCGACTCCTGGCCAAGTTCCATGGCAATGACGAAGTGATCATCGATGTAGCTCGCGTTCAGGACAGACAGGATGTTCGGATGCCGCAGTTTCGTAGCCACGCGGACTTCGTGCAGGAGTTCCTCGTGCCCGGTATTCTCGTCCTGCTTGGGTATCTTGAGCGCGACCTTGATATTCTGAATCGAATCGTAGGCGCGGTAGACATCGGCCAGCGGCCCGGAGGCTATGCGACCGAGTATGCGGTACTTACCGATACGTTGGCGGACTCGAAGCAAGGTCAGTTATCCAGCCGGACGCGGCAAACCGCATCATTCCAGCCCTCGAGCAGGCGCTCGCGCTGAACTCCCTTCATCGCAGGCTCGAAAAGCGTGTCGCGCTGCCAGAGCGTTTCGATGTCGGCAATCGAGTTGACCACCCCCGCCTGGGCACCAGCCAGGTAGGCCGCACCCAATACTGTGGACTCAACGTTCTCCGGACGCTCGACAGGGACATCGAGAACGTCCGCCAGGAACTGCAGGAACCAGTTGTTCGCGACCATGCCACCATCGACTCGAATGACGCTGGGTTTGATGCCATCCTCGGACATGGCACTGACAAGATCGCAGGTCTGATAGGCAACCGACTGCAATGTCGCTGTCACAATATCGTCGCGACCGCTGCCGCGAGTCAGGCCGAATATGGCTCCGCGCGCGTCCGGATCCCAGTAAGGCGCGCCGAGGCCCGCAAACGCTGGTACGACGTAGACCTCTTCGACAACGCCTGTCCGTCGCGCGATTTCTTCCGATTCCGGGGCCGAATCGATAATACGTAACTCATCACGCAGCCACTGTATGGCGGAACCCGCCACGAACACGCTGCCCTCCAGGCCGTAGGTCACCTCACCACGGATCCGCATCGCGACCGTCGTCAACAGCTGGTTCTCGGATTGCAGTGCGCGGTCCCCGGTGTTGGCAACAACGAAACAGCCGGTTCCGTAGGTACTCTTGGTCATTCCGGGCTCGAACCCCGCCTGCCCGATCAAGGCGGCCTGCTGGTCACCCGCGATACCGGATATGGGCACCTCTCCGCCGATACTGTCATTCACTGCCAGACCGTAGTCGTCCGCGCAGTCTCGAACATCCGGAAGCAACTCGCGCGGCACCGAAAACATTGCCAGTAGCTCGTCGTCCCATTCCTGTGTATGAATATTGAAAAGCAAGGTACGTGAGGCATTGGTCGCATCGGTCGCGTGGACTCGCCCGCCTGTCAGGCGCCATAACAGGAAACTATCGATAGTGCCGAATGCCAGTTTGCCCGCCTCTGCGCGCGCGCGAACTCCGTCGACATTGTCGAGAATCCAGGCAATCTTGGTGCCCGAAAAATACGGGTCGAGTCTCAAGCCGGTCTTGCTCGTTACTGTCGCTTCGAGTCCGTCGTTCTTTAGTGCCTGGCAATGAGCCGCGGTACGCCGATCCTGCCAGACGATCGCGTTATATACACACTCGCCCGTCTCTCGGTCCCAGATCAGCGTGGTTTCACGCTGGTTTGTGATCCCGATAGCCGCTATGTCGGACGCAGCCGCCCCGGCCTTTTCCATGGCACCACGCGTAACGGAAGTGACAGAGTTCCATATCGCTTCCGGGTCATGTTCGACCCAGCCTGGCTGTGGATAGATTTGCGGAAACTCCTGTTGATCGCTCGCGACAGCTCGCGCGTCGAGACCGTAGATTACGGTGCGACTGCTGCTCGTTCCCTGGTCGATGGCAAGCAGGAATTTTCCTTTCATGATTCGTCCGATTCCAGGCTAAATACAGGCTTCTTGACCCGCATGCGCTGGCCCGCTTCGGCCGGCCAGGGATGCTGCCCCTGATTGTCCGCGAAGTCGGCGATACGTGCACGAATTTCGGCGGGCCACGGGGCAACCCGTCGAATGCCGGTGTCGAAATGCAGGTTCATCCACTCGCAGGTCGCAACCAGGAAACCCAGATCGGCATGATACATACGCTGGAACTGGTGAATGCGCTTATCGTCGAAAGCAAGTATCTGCGCGGTAACAATGAACGGGTCGCTTTCGACGATCTCGCGCTGCCACGTAACATGGGACTCGACTGCGATGGTCGAACTGTTGTGCGTCCGGATGTAATCGTCGGTGAGGCCGAAGTCCTGCCATAGCGAATCAACGGCTTGGTCAAACGCCAGCAAGTAGTACGCAACGTTCATGTGGTCGTTGAGATCGATCCACTCGGGCAATACCTGCCCACGCATTACTTCAGTACCTGCCCGTGCCATAACGTGTCCTAGTCCGAATCCAGTTCCGCGACATCGGCGAAATACGCTAACGCTTCGGGGTTCGCCAGCGCCTCAGTATTTTTCACCGGCTCGCGATGTACGGTGGAACGCACAGCGAGTTCTACGATTTTGCCGCTCTTGGTCCGCGGGATTTCCGGGACCGCGATGATCTTCGCTGGTACGTGCCTCGGCGTCGTGTTCTCGCGAATGACTTTGCGAATGCGTAATTGCAGATCGTCGTCGAGCGACACGCCCTCACGCAGGATGACGAACAGCACGATACGAACATCATCCTTCCAGTTCTGGCCAATCGCAATGCTCTCTATGATCTCGTCGAGCTTCTCGACCTGGCGGTAGATTTCGGCCGTGCCGATGCGAACGCCACCAGGATTCAGGACTGAGTCCGACCGGCCGTGAATAATTAATCCACCTTCTTCCGTCAGCTCGGCGAAATCTCCGTGTGCCCAGATGCCGTCAAATCGCTCGAAATAGGCCGCCTTGTACCTGGTACCTTCCGCGTCATTCCAAAAACACACGGGTGCTGACGGGAACGGCTGTGTACATACAAGCTCGCCGTGTTCATTGATCACAGGTTGGCCATCATCGTCCCAGACTTGTACAGCCATACCCAAACCTCGGCATTGAATCTCTCCGCGGCGCACGGGCAGTAAGGGATTGCCCAGCACGAAACAACTCAGAATGTCCGTACCGCCCGCGATTGAAGCAAGTTGTACGTCTTCGCCGATTGCGTCGTAAACGTAGTCGAAACTTTCCGGCGCAAGCGGCGACCCGGTCGACAGGACAGTGCGCAAGGCTGGTAGCGAGAACTCGTCTTGCGGTCGAACGCCAGCCTTTTCCAGCGCTGAGATGTATTTTGCGCTGGTGCCGAACACAGTGACCTTCTCGTCCTCGGCAATGCGCCAAAGGACGCGGCCTTCGTCGTAGAACGGTGAGCCATCAAACAGCACCAGTGTTGCCCCGGACGCCAGACCACTCACCAGCCAATTCCACATCATCCATCCACAGGTGGTGAAATAGAACAACCGATCTCCCGGGCCGATATCCGTATGCAGAACATGTTCCTTGAGGTGCTGAAGCAGCGTTCCGCCATGTCCGTGTACGATGCATTTCGGTACGCCAGTCGTACCTGAGGAATACATGATGTAGAGCGGGTGATCGAACGCGACTGGCGCAAACGCTAACTCGGCACCATGGACGGCGAAGTCTTGCCAGGCAACCGCGTCGGGCAGACTGGTTTCAGCGGCGAGATCAGCGGCGAACGGAATAGTTACAGTGCAACGAATGCTGCCAACCGTCTCGACGACGCGCTCCACTGTCGCGCGAATATCGCAGGTCTTGCCGTTGTAGTAGTAGCCGTTAACTGCGAACAGGATTTTCGGTTCTATTTGTCCGAAGCGATCGACGACGCCATTAACGCCGAAATCCGGTGAACAGGAGGACCAGATTGCACCGATACTCGTCGTGGCAAGCATCGCGATAACAGCTTCTGGACAATTGGGGAGGAAACCCGCTACGCGATCGCCGTGTTCCACACCGGCGGCGCGCAGACCGGCGGCAACTTCGGCGACCTGCTTGCGCAAGTCGTCGCGGCTCAGCTCGTGACGCTTGCCGTTCTCTCCACAGAAGATAAGGGCTGGCTGATCGCCGCCGTGACGCAGCAAGTGGTCCGCGTAATTGATCTGGCTTCCCGAAAACCAGCCGGCGTCCATGATGTTGTCCGGACGAGCGATAACAGCGTCGGCTTCGCGCTCGAAACGTACATCACAGAATTCGCACAACGCCTCCCAGAATGCAGCGGAGTCGTTAATCGACCAGTCGAACAAACTCGCGTAATCCTCATACCCCGCAAGTCGCATGAAACGGTGCATCGCCGAAGCGCGAATGCGATCGTCCGAAGGTTGCCAGCTTATCGGGTTACGGGACATCTGATGGGAAATTGCCGTGGTAAATTCGTGGCTAATCAGTATCCACAAATTGCACCTTGTGTCCATGGTGGGTGATTGGTGATACTGGTGCGATGTCATCGAAGATACTCATCGTTCTTGGCGCGATCGCCGGACTCCTTGGCCTTGCCTGGATTTGGGTCAGTCGCCGCGGTCTGCGCGCGACCCCTCCCCAGCTCAAACCCGGCTCACCGCTTCCCGATTTTCAGGCTGTGGACGAGCAAGGTGACCCCGTTCGATCGGTGGAGTTGCATGGCTCGCCGACCGTCATTCTTTTCGTTCGCGGCAACTGGTGCCCATTCTGCAGCCGGCAGGTAAGCAACCTGACACAGCATTATCGTGACATCGTCAATCTCGGTGCGAAACTCATCCTGATCACACCGAAGCCACTGGAGACGACCCGACGCGTCGCCGAATTTTTCAAGGTTGAATTTGACTTCTGGCTGGACGACGAACTGGCGGTAACCCGGGAACTGGGCTTGCTACAGGAAGGCGGAGTGCCCAAAAGCTACGGCAGGGAATACGGCCGCGACACGATTTGGCCGACTGCAATAGTCGTCAACGCATCTGGACTCATTGCGTACACGGAACTTTCAAAGCACATTTCCGATCGACCTGATCCGGAAACGCTGGTTCGCGAAGTCAGGAAAACTCTTAGAACCTGACACCCACCGCCTTGCACAGGAAGCGCATGAACGGTTCAGCTGACCTGAACGACGATTCCACTGTGCGCTGAAACTGCGGCCTCAAACTGTCGTCGACCTCGAGTTGGCGCACCGCGATGAAACTCTTGCGCTTGATATCTTCGATACACTCGAGCTCCTTGTCGAATCCCCGCGGCGGCCGCGACAACGACTCGCCGCCGAGCGAGAAATGGCGCCCGAAAGGTTGACTAGCCATGGCGCGTTGCCACTCCGCTGGCCTGGCCGCAATTCGCCCACGAATTCCTCGCAGCGGTTCCGCATCCGGACGCCACATGCCGACGCCCAGGAACAGTTCGTCTGGCTCAATGTGCACATAGTAGCCCGGTGAATGCACATCTTTCGCTTGTTCGTGGCGAAACTGGATTCCGATATTGGTTTTGTACGGCAATTTGTTCTTCGAAAAACGGGTATCGCGGTAGACACGCATTAGCGAACCACCCACACGGGTCGGCACGGCGGTAAAACGCGGCGCTATTTTGGCGAGCGGCTCCTGCATCGAGATGATGAAACGCAGGGCAACATCGAGCACGTCGTCTTCATAGCGGCTCTTGTGCTCTTTGAACCACTCGCGATTGTTATTGGCTTTCAGCGCATCAAGAAAGTGCAGGGTTCGGGGTTCGAATTGAGCGTAGCGCGCCGCCACGGCTAACAGGTACCGGCATCTGCTTCAGGATGCGGATACATATCCGACTCATCTTCGTCGTCGCGGCCCGTGAGGCAAACGAAGTCTTTCTCGACGAGGATTTTCATCACGCCACCATTATCCAGGAGCTGTTCTCCCTGAACCGATACCTGCTCGGTCGACGCCCATGCCAGGGCCGTGGTTTCAGGTAGGCGAACGGTGATCTCATTCTCCGAGATAAAGGCCGCCGGATTGACGCATGCCGGACTGCTTTCCAACACGTAGCGAAAGCTGCGGCCACCTGGAAAATCGGCACGCGCCTCCACAAACCCCTTCTCGCGCAGGATGTCTACTTCGCCGCGCATCAGGCGCAGCCGAATGGAATTGTCTCGGATTCTTAGTTTCACGGATTCTTCATTCTCAGGACCAGGGGCGGAAGGACTGCCAGCCGACACCCTCACCACCTCGTTGGTGCTTGCCCCCATGACGCCGCGGGCATTTCACCTGGCGCCCGGTTTCACGACGAATACCCGGTCAATCCCTGGCTCGTCGCGTACCCGTTATTGTCTTTCTATCGCTGAAGCGAAACAGCGGCAGACTATTCCGCGATGACGTTTTCCGCCTGCGGACCTTTTTGCCCCTGGGTTACTTCCATTGAGACCTTCTGGCCTTCTTTAAGGGTCTTGAAGCCTTCCATCTGGATAGCCGTGTGGTGCACGAACACATCCTGACCGCCTTCGCGTTCGATGAAACCAAATCCCTTGTCGTCATTGAACCACTTAACGGTTCCTTCAACTCTTTCGCCTGACATAACTACCTCTGTACACAAACAAGCCGTCATAGTGACGGGTCCAGCGCCATCCCACAGCGGCGACGGCAGTAAAGATGTTACTAGCAAATTCGCGATTCTTGCCTCTCTTGTCGTCGGGAAAACCGTCTCCGGATGCGAGTCGTTCTCGAATGCACTGTGATTTAAGGGGTTTCCGGAAATAATCTCGAATGAAACAATTGTCGCGAAAGGTGGTGAACCCCCCGAATTTGGTCTGAATTGCGCAATCCTATGACAGTCGTCGCCGGTTCTGGACATAGGCTGCGTCCAGCTTGGCAACCGAATTGCAGCCCAGCAGTGCCATGGTGCGCTGTACTTCTCCAGACAACATCTCGAGTGCCTTCTCGACCCCGGCCTGCCCACCCGCAGCCAGCGGATACAAATAGCCGCGACCGATGCTGCACGCATTTGCACCGAGTGCCAGCGCCTTAACGATATGGGTACCGCGACGAATCCCACCGTCGCAGATAATCTCGAGACGATCGTGCAGCGCGTCAGCAACCGCGGCAATGCAATCGACCGGTGCCGGGGTTCCTTCCAGTTGTCGCCCGCCATGATTTGAAAGCATGACTGCCGTCGCACCAGAGTTTGCGGCCTTGCGACAATCATCGACAGTTTGCACACCTTTGATGATCAATGGACCTTCCCATTCTGCCGCGAGCCATTCCACATCTTTCCAGGTCAGGGAGCGATCAAGCTGCCCGTCGATGAAGTCTTTCACGCTCATGTCGGTGAACTTCATATCGGGCAGAGCCTGCAAGATGTTCACGAGCTCCATATCGCTGCGAACCAGCGCCCGGTACAGCCATCCAGGGTGCCGAAGCATGCTGGGGACGCTGGCCAGTGCGGGTTTGGCGGTCGCCATCATCCCGTAAACCGCGTCGCGTTCACGATTGCCGGCGACCGGCGTATCCACGGTCAGGCACAGTGCGGTGTACGCGCTATCTTTACAGCGCTGGATGAAATTTCGCGTCAAGCTGCGATCCTTGAGCACGTAGATCTGAAATACCTTCGGATGCGCTCCAATAGCCGCGATGTCCTCGATAGAAGTCGTGCCGACGGTTGAAAGGCTGTAGGGCATGCCGAACGCTTCCGCGGCGCGCGCGACGGCAGACTCGCCATCGCGATGAAACAGTTTGGATGCCCCGGTCGGCGCGATCATGACCGGCCAGTCAACTGGCTGCCCGAACAGGGTCGACTTCAGATTTATATCGCTTACGTCAGCCAGGTGCGACGGCAACAACTCGTAATCGTTGAATGCGTCGGTGTTGCGTCGGAGCGACCATTCGTCATCCGCACCACCGTCAATGTAATGAAATACCGGTGCCGGCAGTCTGCGCCTGGCAACGGACCGAAAATCCATGATGTTGTTGCAACGATTGATCCCCATAAAACAAATTATGCCGCATGATCCGCTGCGATGTCGCATACGCTTTTACTTACATATCCGCAGCGAGGCTGCCCGACGTAACACATCTGCGTGGCTGGTGCTGGGCCTTGTTTGACTGGTCCTCGCCGGCGTGTTTTCGATCCTGCTGGTTATGGCGCGAACGCCTTTTGTACAGGAACTCATTCCATTTATTGATTTCTTCCGCGTCGCGCTCGTGGTCCATGTGAAGCTGTCTGTGCTGGAATGGCGCTTATGGGACTGGGTGGGGCGGTAGTCTCGTTCCAGATACTCCAGTCGATCCTGTCGGCCAACTCATGAAAGCCTGACCGCCTATTCGTTCCGCCAGTTGTCGGTATTTCGGGCGACCGCGAGTCGAAACTCGGGTCGCCCGTACCGTGGATAGACCTACTTGTCACCCGCTGCTTTGGTGATCGACTCCATCACTCGATCGAGACTAAAGCTGCCGGGTTTCTGGCGTGGCGGAAAATCTTTGAAGCTCTGTAGCCATTGCCCTACGTAGAAACCGGCTGGCGCGAACATGTACATATGATCGAACTGCCATCTGCCGTACCCGATCGCCTCGTGATGGGCACGCTCAAACGGGTCCATTCTTAAATTGCCGATCATCGGCATGCGAAGCTGTTCGTACGGAGCCTCCCAAACATGCATTCCATGCGCGTTCTGCCTCAGGAATGTGACCTTCCAGTCGTTGTATCGAAGTGCTGCGATGCTGCCGTCGTCCGTCCAGTACAGGAACTCATGACGTGGCCACTCGGCCTCGCCCTTGAGTGCCGGAAGCAGGTTGTAGGCGTCAAGATGAACTTTGTATTTTCGACCATTGATGCGTTTGCCTTCCAGCAACTCTTCTTTCGCGTTCGGGTTGCCTGCAGCTGCCACCAGCGTAGGAAACATGTCCTCATGTGCGCCGATGTCGTTGATCACCGTGCCAGGCTCTATGACGCCAGGCCAACGAATAGCGGTCGGCACGCGGAACCCGCCTTCCCATTGCGTGGCTTTCTCGCCGGCGAACATCGTCGAACCACCGTCCGGCCAGGTGAAAACCTCTGCGCCGTTATCGGTGCTGTACATAACGATGGTGTTGTCAGCAATGCCCAACTCCTCGAGCTTGGCTAGCAACTGGCCTACCATCGCGTCGTGCTCGACCATTCCATCCGCGTAGATACCCTGGCCGGTTACACCTTCAGACTCGGGCTTGAGATGCGTCCAGACGTGCATGCGAGTGCTGTTCCACCAGACAAAAAATGGCTTATCTTCCTTGGCAGCCCTGTCCATAAAGTCGAGCGCAGCGGCGGTGGTCTCTTCGTCCACTGTCTCCATGCGCTTCCTGGTCAACGGGCCGGTATCCTCGATGCGGCCGTCGGCGTAGCTGTGAATGACGCCTCGAGGCCCGAACTGCTCTCTGAAAGTTGTCTGGCCATCGAGCTTCAAGTCGGCCGGATAATCCGGGTGCTCCGGTTCCTCCTCGGCATTCAGGTGATACAGGTTGCCGAAGAACTCGTCGAAGCCGTGATTGGTTGGCAACATCTCGTCACGGTCACCAAGGTGATTCTTGCCGAACTGACCGGTCGCATAGCCCTCTGCCTTCAGAAGCACGGCAATCGTCGGGTCCTCAACCTTCATGCCCTCGGGGGCCCCGGGCAGTCCGACTTTCGTCAGGCCCGTGCGAATCGGCGACTGGCCGGTAATGAATGCCGCGCGACCGGCGGTACAACTCTGCTGGCCGTACCAGTCGGTAAACAAAGCACCGTCCGCAGCGATGCTATCGATGTTGGGTGTTTTGTACCCCATCATGCCCATATTGTAGGCGCTGACATTAAACTGGCCGATGTCATCACCCCATATAACGAGTATGTTGGGTTTGTCCTGTGCCGCGGCGAATCCACCGATAAAAAATGAAACGACGGCTAAAACGCGGCCGAATTTGATTAAGCTCTTATGCATGGAAAGGTTCCCCTTTTTGTTTTTGAGCAAAGTAGTACGACGCGCAAACGAATAGTCATGAGACGATATTCTGCAACAGGCGACTATAGTGGATTTCAACTAGTCGCACGAATCCGGGTCAGCCGAATAAATCGCGACCTTCGCGCTATGTTGAGCACTAGGTCTGGTTTAGGGGTTGGCCGTGCTCTTCTCCCAATG
>JAACFG010000068.1 GCA_009937605.1 Gammaproteobacteria bacterium
TGTGAGCGTGACGGATGTCATGACTCAGTAACCACGTTTTCGCTATGATGCAGCCCATTGCATGCATTGGAGTGCCACGTGGGCCAGAAAGTAAGAACAGCCGTATTTCCCGTTGCCGGTCGCGGCACCCGATTCCTGCCAGTGACCAAGGCGAGTCCCAAGGAAATGCTGCCGATCGTTGATAAGCCGCTCATTCAGTATGCGGTCGAAGAAGCGATTGCAGCAGGCGCAACAAAACTCGTTTTCGTCACGGGGGCGTCGAAGCGCGCGATTGAGGACCACTTTGACACGGATCCGGAACTCGAGCATGCGCTAACTGAGTCCGGCAAGGACGAGCTGCTGGCATCGATACGAGGCATCGTGCCGACCGGGGTTTCCTGCGTGTACATCCGACAGGGAGAACCGCTGGGACTGGGGCACGCCGTACTCTGCGCACGACCTGCAGTCGGCGATGAGCCATTTTTTGTGCATCTTGCGGACGATCTCATCGCGGGTGAGCCTGGTTGCCTTGCGCAAATGGCTGATGAATATGCCGAGCACGGCGGCAGCGTTGTCGCTGTTGAAACGGTTCCGCGCGAAAGCACGTCGAGTTACGGCATCGTTGCCGTGGATGGTGAAGACCGCAATCGGGTGACGGAGATTGTCGAAAAACCCGCACCTGAAGATGCACCTTCCAACTCGGCGGTCGTCGGCCGCTACCTTTTGGCTCCTGAAATATTCGACAAGCTGGAGAAGACGGGCAGGGGCGCCGGTGGCGAGATTCAGCTGACCGACGGTATCGCCGATCTGCTTAATGAGTCGGCTGTGTATGCCTACTCATTTGCTGGTGTGCGCTACGACTGTGGCAGTAAGCTGGGATATCTGCAGGCGACGGTCGCATACGGGCTGGAGCACCCGGACACGGGCGAGAGTTTTCGCGAGCATCTGAAAGGCGTGCTGGAAATTAGCGGCAGGTAATCATCTCGCCTTCGCGTGCGCATAGCGAAGGCCGGCCTTGTCCCAGTAGTCGATTAGTCCACCCACCTCCAGGATTTCCTCGATGCCTGTTGAAGAGCTATTCTAGTCCACTAATTAAGGTCAGCGGCGAAGAAAAAATGCGAATAATCAGTGTGTTGTTAGTCTTGTGTAGTGCGGCGGCTGCAAATGCGCAGCAGTCCTACCTGATCGATTGGGATGATGTTGGCGAGGAAGCGATCCAGCATTTCATCGATCTCGTCCAGATCAATACGACAAATCCACCGGGGAACGAGACGCTGGTTGTCGAGTACCTCAAGGAGGTGCTGGATGAAGAAGGTATCGATTATGAGGTCTACGCGCTCGAGCCCGACCGCGCCAACCTCGTTGCCAGGATTCGCGGGAATGGTTCGAAACGACCGATCCTGATGATGGGACACACCGACGTTGTCGGTGTGCAGCCAGAGAAATGGTATGCGGATCCTTTTAGCGGGAACCGAGAGGACGGCTTCATCTATGGTCGTGGCACGCTCGATGACAAAGACAACCTGACCGCATCCTTAATGGTCATCAAGTTACTGCGGCGATTCGGCGTAACACTTGACCGCGACATTATCTTCCTGGCCGAAGCTGGTGAGGAGGGAACGCCCGAAGTGGGTATCAACTTCATGGTCGAGAAGCACTTCGACGTTATCGATGCTGAATTCGCGCTGGCTGAGGGCGGGCAAAATATCACTACCGATGGCGAAGTAACGCGAGTGGGCATCGAGACGACAGAAAAAATGCCACGTCGGGTTACGCTTGTCGCCACCGGCAAGCCAGGGCACGGTTCGATTCCGACGACCGAAAACGCTGTGACGATTCTTGCGAACGCCATTGCCAAAGCCGGCGCTTGGGAAACGGAAGTCCGGCTCAATGATACGACTCGCACGTATTTCAGGCGTCTCGCGGAGATATCCGCACCTGAAGACGCTTATCGCTATCTGAATGTCGAAAATGAGGAAGAGAGCGAGGCCATTCAACGTCATTTCCTCGAAACCTTTCCGTACCACTACTCAATTTCGCGAACGTCGGTCGTTCCAACGGTCATTGACGCGGGTTTTCGCCGGAATGTGATTCCCTCGGAAGCCACCGCAATGCTCGACATCCGTATGCTGCCAGACGAAAACGTCGAGGAATTCTACGAGAAACTTGCTGAAATCATCGATGATCCACGCGTAGAAATCGTCCCGGAGCACATCTACAGGCCCGCAGCACCGCCTTCCGAGATCGATAACGAGATGTTCCGGGTTCTCGAGGATGTGGCGCTAAGGATGTACCCCAATGCGACGGTCTTGCCGATTATGCAGACGGGAGCTACAGATATGGCGCAAGTACGTGCCAAGGGAATGCAGGCTTATGGTGTCGGCCCGGCACGGTCGGTTGAGGAGAGGAACAGTGGCTATGGCGCGCATGGCGACAATGAGCGAATCGAGGAAGAAGCATTCGTTGAACTCGTGAAATACATGTGGAATGTCGTGATTGAGATGTCTGCCTCAGAATGATCGGCCGCGTTTCCCTGGCGTTACTCGTTGCGGCGAACCTGTTGCCGCTTGTTGGAGTCTTGTTTTGGGATTGGGACGTATTCGCGCTTCTACTGCTGTTCTGGTGCGAAAATGTGATCATCGGCGTGTTCGGCATTGCCCGGATGGTGGTGTCCGCCAGCAGCGAGAACACGTTTGAGGGTTTGTTCCTTCCTGTGTTCTTTCTCGTCCACTACGGTGGCTTCATGTTCGGGCACTTCATGGTCTTGCTCTTCATGTACTCGAACAGTTTTTCCGAAGGCGGTAGTGCGGTGAAACCGGCCGATTACTACCTGATCGTCACAGAGAATCTGAGCTGGGTAGCGCTCATTGCCTTGTTCATCTCTCACGGCTGGTCGTTCGTCGAGAACTTCATGGGAAATCGGGAACACGAACGAATCACGCCCGGACAAGCAATGGCATTGCCCTACAGGCGCATGATGATCACGCATATCTCCCTGATTGTCGGCGGTTTTTTCCTGATAGAGAATGGCCAGCCGCTGGCAGGCCTGGTTTTGCTTATACTCATGAAGATTGTATTGGACGTCATCTTCCATCGGCGAGAGCACAAACGGCTGGGCGTCCGTATCTAGTATCCCGAAGAGAGTCTCTATGTCTCTGCTCCAGGAATTACAAAGGCGAAATGTCATCCGCGTAGCGACTGCCTACGTCGTGGCAGCGTGGCTGATCGTCCAGGTGGCCGAAACCACGTTTGAAGCCTTCGAGCTTGGTCCTGACGCCCTGCGGTTGGTCATTATTGTTCTCGCCATTGGCTTCCTCCCGACAGTGATTGCTGCCTGGGTGTTTGAGTGGACGCCCGATGGACTGAAACGGGACAAGGACCTCGACGTCGCGGAACCTGGAAGCGCAGGATCGCGGCGATTTCTGGATCGCGCGATCATTGTTGGCCTGACCTTAGCCGTCGGGTACTTCGCTTTCGATAAATTCGTGTTGGACCCTGCGCGCGACGAGATACGCGAACAGCAGGCCGCCGACGATGCGCGGAGTGTCGCCGTCAAGGGATTCTATGGGGATCGTTCCATAGCAGTTCTTCCCTTCGTCAATATGAGCTCCGATCCTGAGCAGGAATATTTTGGTGACGGGATATCCGAGGAGGTGCTAAACCTGCTGGCCGGGATTCGTGAGTTACGCGTGATCTCTCGTTCCTCGGCATTTGCTTTCAAAGGACAGGACCTGGAGATTCCCGAGATCGCAAGGCGGCTTGACGTAGGTCATGTGCTGGAGGGGTCGGTCCGCAAGGCAGGCAACATGATTCGTGTAACGGCACAGCTGATTGAGGCGCGAACGGATACGCATTTGTGGTCCCAGACTTATGACCGCGAACTTAAGGACATTTTTGCCATTCAGGACGAGATAGCTGCGGATGTCGCCAGGAATCTTCGCCTTGCAATAGTGACCCCATTGCCTCGTTCCCGGGTAACGGACCCTGAAGTTGTCGCACTAACGATGCAAGCAAAACAACTGGCGGAAAGGCGAGATGGCAATTTCAGTTTGGATATGGAGACTTTGCTCACGAGGGCGCTCGAACTGGACCCCAATTACATCCCGGCGTTGGAGTGGATGGGAATTGCCAATTGGTTTCTTGAGGATCAAGGCGAGATCTCAAGGGAGGAGCAGATAGCACGTGACCAACGGCGGACAGACCGAATTCGCGAGATCGATCCCGATAACGCGTCTCTCGTCATGGTTGAAGCATGGGACGCGGCCTACAGAGAACGTGATCTCGAAAAGGCGGCAGAGCTGTTTGAGGAAACGGTATTCCGCGACCCGGCGAAATCCAATCACGTTCGAATCGCCGGGGGCTTTGCGCGTTACATTGGGAAGTTTGACAAAGCGATACAACTCGGCAAACACTCGGTTGCCATCGATCCACTGTGCTTCCAGTGCCTGTACCAACTCTCACGTACGTATTTGTATTCCCGGGACTACGCAAATGCAGAGAAGGTGCGCGCGCGCTACCGGGCGTTGGGAGCAGGTGGCAGGCACCATCATGCGTTGATGAAGTTGTTGCAGGGGGATTACGAGGGAGCGATCGACTTCGTTGAATCCCGCGCAGGTAACGCAGAGGTTCCCGATGTGTTGATTTGGGCTATCAGGTCGATGGCCTACCACAGCATGGGGCAGGCCGAGGAATCTGACGCGGCGCTGGCAATGATTTTGAAGTTTGATGACGAAGACCTCAGGTTATGGGTTCTTCCGGATGTCTACGCCTGGCGAGGCGATAACGACGAGTTTTTTCGGATACTCTATGACGAAGGCAGTCATGACGGGATAAACGGCAGAAGCTATGTATTCCAGCCTCAATTCTCGGGACTTCACACCGACCCGCGGTGGGCGCAGTTCCGCCAGGCTGTTGGTATGTCCGCGGAACGCCTCAACGCGATCGAATTTAACCCACAATTGCCGCAGTAAGTCGGTTGGCGTAATCGGACAAATCACTGCGGCATAGGGACAATATCTGTCCCAATACAGGCCCTATTGTTACTCCACACTCATTTAGTGGAGAACAGCGATGCGAACTGCAACAGAGATTTCCAGATCGAAACGAGTGCACGGATTCCACAAGCCAGAAGGCAACTGGATGCATCTCACGATCGCGCCATTGGTCGAAGAAATGCTGGACGATGAGCAGCCCTTACCGGGTACCGGGGAAGAGTCAGACGAACTACGACGGTCCTTCGTAGGAACACCCGGATCGGCAGGTCTCGCGGACGACAATTCGGCATAGACCCGGAAGTGAAGGCGCTAATTCACGCCATATCCACGCGCACAGGTTTTCGCTGGTTGGATTCTCCAACCCGGGGACGTCGTTAAGACAACGGTGATCAAGGCGCTCGTGAATCGGTGCAAAGGCTTCGCTGATATCAGCGAAGTCCTGCACCCAACCGAGCTTCGGATCTACATCGCCCGACACGTGGATCGTGATCCTGAACGAATGGCCGTGCAGGCGAGCGCATTTATGGTCGGCCGGCACATTGGGCAGGCTGTGCGCTGCCTCAATGCCGAATTCCTTGAAGATTTCCATGCAATCACTTCAAAAAAAACGCCATGCGACCGAATGGACCGTATGGCGTTCTATTTATTTGGCTCCCCGACGCGGACTCGAACCACGGACCCATTGATTAACAGTCAATTGCTCTACCAACTGAGCTATCGGGGAAAAGTTGGTCACCCTTAGGTGCGGGCCGCGATTTTGGTCTAGCCTTAGGTACTTGTCAACCCGTTATGGCTCGTTTTATGCGCCTGATCGATTCTTCCAGGGATTCCATGGAGCAGGCGAACGATAGTCGGAGGTAGGAGGGGGCGCCAAACGCCGATCCGGGCACACAGGCCACGTCGGCTTTGTTGAGCAGATGCTCGACCAGTTCGACGTCCGTCTCCATGCCGAGCGCATCGAGAGCCCCGCGGACGCGTGGAAAGGCATAGAAAGTGCCTTCTCCAGCGCGGCATTCAAAGCCGTCGATCTCATTGAGCGCAGCCACGACATAGTCATGCCTCGCCCGGTACGCCGCGGTCATCTCTTTAACACAGGATTGATCGCCGCTGAGGGCCTCCACTGCCGCCGCCTGTGACACGCTGCAGGGATTGGAGGTGCTCTGGCTTTGAATGGTCTTCATCGCCGTTATCAGTTCCTGCGGCCCTGCGGCGTAGCCAATACGCCAACCGGTCATGGCGTAGGCCTTGGAAACGCCATTTGTTGTAACCGTCCGATCCTGCAGGGAAGGGCAGGCAGTGGCAAAGCTCACGAACGGATCGTCCGCCCAATGAATGTGCTCGTAGATATCATCGGATAGAACGACCACGTCTGGATATCTGTCAAGCACAGCCCCCAAGGCCTGCAGTTCAGTTTCGCTGTAGCTTGCGCCTGTGGGATTTGACGGGCTATTGAGGATCAGCAGCCGCGTGCGGTCCGTGATGGCTTCCTCAAGCTGTCCTGGCGTGATCTTGAAGTCCTGCTCGATACCGGCCTCGACAAACACGGCGTCTGCGCCGGCCAGGCGCACCATGTCGGGATAGGACACCCAGTAGGGCGCGGGCACGATTGCCTCGTCACCGGGCCCGAGAAGCGCCAGGCACAGGTTGAACAACGCCTGTTTGGCGCCGCTGGTCACGACTATCTGGGAGGTCTCGTACTCGAGCCTGTTCTCGCGCGCAAACTTGGCCTGAATCGCAGCCTTGAGCTCGGCAGTGCCGTCAATCGGCGTGTACTTGGTCTGGCCAGCATCGATGGCTGCAATCGCAGCTTCCTTGATGTGCAAAGGTGTGTCGAAATCCGGCTCGCCCGCACCGAGGCTGATGAGATCCCGACCCGCCGCACGTAGTTCGGCTGCCAGGGCCAGTACGGCTCCCGTAGCGGACGGCCTAACAGCAGCCATACGTTTTGAAACTGGTAAACTCACTCGATTGCCTCCTGGAAACGCAAACTGATGGTACGTGAATCGACAGATCGGCCCAATACTTCTTTAGAGGAAAGAGATCACCTCACGCTGGTGTCCGATTTCAGTGCGGCCGGTGACCAGCCTCAGGCGATCACCGGGCTGTCTGACGGTCTCGATGACGGCCTTGCAAGACAGGTATTGCTTGGCGTCACCGGCTCCGGAAAGACCTACACGGTGGCAAGTGTCATTGAGCGTACGCAGCGACCTGCCATTATCCTCGCGCCGAACAAGACGCTGGCGGCCCAACTTTATGGCGAGATGCGTGAGTTCTTTCCAAACAATGCCGTCGAGTATTTCGTCTCGTACTACGATTACTACCAGCCGGAGGCCTATGTACCGTCTTCGGATACGTACATCGAGAAGGACGCGTCGATTAACCAGCACATTGAACAGATGCGCCTGTCTGCGACCAAAGCTCTGATCGAAAGGCCTGACGCGATCATCGTGGCTACTGTATCGGCTATCTATGGCCTCGGTGATCCTGAAGCGTACTTCAGTATGGTGCTGCACGTGACCCGGGGTGACCGGATTGAACAGCGCACAATTCTGCGGCGCCTGGCGGAGATGCAGTACAAGCGCAATGAGCTCGACCTGTCACAGGGCACGTATCGGGTTCGAGGCGACGTTATCGACGTGTTCCCTGCAGAGTCAGAACAGGATGCTGTGCGCATCGAGCTGTTCGACGACGAAGTCGAGTCGATCTCGCATTTCGATCCACTGACCGGGGAAGTCCTGCGTCGGGTGCCGCGTTACACGATCTTCCCTAAATCCCACTATGTGACGCCGCGCGAGAAGTTGCTCGAGGCCTGCGAGCACATAAAGGTCGAACTGAAAGAGCGACTGGCGTATCTCAGAAAGACCGAGAAACTTCTGGAAGCTCAACGACTTGAGCAAAGAACTTTATTTGATTTAGAGATGATTAAGGAGCTTGGATACTGCTCCGGGATCGAGAACTACTCAAGATACCTGTCAGGACGGGCTCCCGGCGAGCCACCGCCTTGCCTGTTCGACTATGTGCCGGCCAACGCGCTGCTGATCATCGACGAAAGCCACGTGACCGTGCCGCAATTGGGCGCCATGTACAAAGGTGATCGATCGCGCAAGGAAACGCTGGTCGAATTCGGATTTCGCTTGCCGTCCGCACTTGATAATCGGCCACTGCGATTCGATGAATTCGAAGGGCTTTCTCCACAGACAATCTATGTATCGGCAACGCCCGGCGACTACGAGAAAGACCACGCGGACAACATTGTGGAACTGCTTGTCCGACCGACGGGGCTTATCGACCCTGCGGTGGAGGTTCGACCGGCGCAAACCCAGGTCGACGACGTACTTTCGGAAATTGGCAAGCGCGTTGCGACTGGCGAAAGGGTATTGATTACAACGCTGACGAAGCGCATGGCCGAGGACCTGACCGACTATCTGCGGGAACATGGGGTCGCGGTGCGATACCTGCATTCAGACATCGGTACGGTCGAACGAACGGAAATTATCCGTGACCTCCGGCTTGGAGCATTTGACGTTCTGGTCGGGATCAATCTGCTCCGTGAGGGGCTGGACATGCCGGAGGTGTCACTCGTGGCTATCCTGGACGCTGACAAGGAAGGCTTCCTGCGGTCCGAACGCTCTCTGATCCAGACAATTGGTCGGGCGGCACGTAATCTGCACGGCACCGCTATTCTCTACGCGGATGTCATTACGGGCTCTATGAAACGAGCGATGGACGAGACCGATCGTCGGCGCGAAAAACAGGTTCTCTACAACGAAGAGCACGGCATCACACCGGCAACGATCGTCAAACAGGTGTCCGATGTTATGGAGTCTGCGTACCCGGTACCGGGCAGGGGCCCTGGACACGCGGCGGACAAGAAAGGCGTGTACGAAATCCTGTCGCCGGAACAGGCACTCAAGAAGGCCTCACAGCTCGAGAAAAAGATGCTCAGGCATGCGAGAGACCTCGAGTTTGAGGAGGCTGCGCGACTACGCGATGAAATCCAGGCATTCAGGGCCCAGGCATTCGGTGTCGATGGTCAGAAGGCCGGCTAGGCGGCTGCTGCGTCAGTAGCCGCGCTCGGGATCCACAACATTCAACAGGGCGTCGCCGGCCAGGTATCGCCGGATATTCTCGCGCACCAGCGTGTTCCGCAGCCGAATGTCGTACCCGGCCCAGGAAACATGGGGCGTAATAATGACACCGGGCATTTGCCACAGCGGGTGATCGGCCGGGAGGGGTTCGGGATCCGTCACATCAAGCCCAGCCCCTGCCAGATGACCGCTTTCCAATGCTTCGACCAGCGCAGCTGTCACCACGGTTCCTCCTCTGCCGACATTGATGAAGTAGCCCCCCGGTTTGACCCGGGCGAAGAGCTCGGCATCAAACAGTCCCCGGGTCGTCGAAGTCAGCGGAAGTGAATTGACGATAATGTCAGCTTCAGCGACCAGGTCCCCAAGTTCATCGGCCAAGCCGACGTAGTCGACGTAGGACGGTCCTTCGCGGGAACTGTTTCGAGTTGCGATAACGCGCATTCCCAGCGCTTTGGCGCGCTGCGCCGCAGCGCTGCCAATCCCGCCGAGGCCAACGACGAGCATTGTCTTCCCGCTGACGGAATAGATCCCCCCGGAACGGGCCCAATCTCGATTCCATTGCCCTTCCGGCATTGCCTTGCCGTAGTGGACCAGGCCGCGCGCCAGGCTCAGAGCCATGGCAACCGCATGCTCACCGATCGCAGGCGCCGACATCTTCTGACCATTGGTCAGTAGTACTTCGCCGCTGCCAAGCTCATCAACGGAAAGGCAGCGTTCCGCACCCGCAGAGAAGATCTGAACCCAGACCAGTTCATCGGACCTGCCGATGAGGTCCGCCGGACACGATCCTATGATGACCTCTGCATCACCTGTCTCGTCTTCGACAAATCGTGCCGCAGGGAACTGCTCCGTCAGTTGGCTGATGTCGCCGGCGCCGCCAAGAAGGTGAATCGTCGGATTCGGGCTCCAGCCGGACAATTCCCGGCTCGGTACCGGCCCCGGGCGCACGCCTGTGGCAGCGATAAACTCGTCAGTCGGAAAAGTGTCCTGGGCGAGCGCACCTGTCGTCGTCAAGAGAAGCGCAGAGAAGAGGGTGGTGATTCTGGTCATGGAACTTATTCCCGATGGGTCGAATTGAGTAAATTGGCTTGCGGTAATCGTACCGCTTGAGTATCTTACGCGTCCCTTCGAGGGCCCGGGCGATTAGCTTAGGGGGTACTATCGGAGGCACAAAGATCCAGGGGGCGATTAGCTCAGGGGTAGAGCGCCACGTTGACATCGTGGAGGTCGCAGGTTCGAAACCCGCATCGCCCACCAGCCCCGGACACAAAACACCTGATTTTTTTAGGAAAAATCGGTTTTCCGAGGTTGTTTCCTGCGCGCAAGCTTATTAGAATCGCGTTCCCGCTGTAGCCGTGGCGTTTAGTCGTGGGCTGTGATGGGATAAGATGTTGAATTTGTGGAGGATTTGGGTATCGCAGTTACAAAGCGCGTAAGGCGCAACGATGAAATAGAGGCCACCGAGGTGCGGGTTATTGATTCGGAGGGCGAGCAGGCAGGGGTCATGGGTATCGCAGCGGCGATCGAATTGGCCAAAGACGTGGGACTGGATCTTGTCGAAGTGTCCCCGATGGCAGAGCCGCCCGTGTGCCGAATTATGGATTTTGGCAAGTACTTGTTTGAACAGAACAAGAAAAACCAATCTGCGAAACGCAAACAGAAACAAGTTCACGTTAAGGAGATCAAGTTTCGTCCGGGAACGGATGAAGGCGATTACCAGATTAAGCTCAGGAAGCTCAGAGAGTTTCTTGAGAACGGTGACAAAACGAAAGTCACTTTGAGGTTCCGCGGTCGGGAGATGGCGCACAGGGAACTGGGCGCGCAGCTTCTGGCCAGGGTCAGAGATGACCTGGAAGAGTACGGTACGGTTGAGCAGATGCCGCAGATGGAAGGGCGGCAGATGGTTCAGGTTATAGCGCCCAGGAAACACTAGGCGTAAGACCACCGCACCGATAAAAGAGAGTAACGGTTGCTAAAGCGGCGTTGGCCGCGGAGCAGCCATTAATCCGCCTGCCGCGGCCAGAAGGCTCGTTGTAAGGCCATAAGGAAAGACAAAATGTCGAAGATGAAAACCAACCGGGGCGCAGCAAAGCGCTTCAAAAAGACGGGTAAGGGTGGCTTCAAACGCTCCCAGGCCCACCTCAATCACATTCTTACGAAGAAGAAGTCCAAGCGTAAACGCCAGCTCGGCAATACTCTGCAGGTTGCAGATGCCGATGTGAAAGCCGTGAAGCGCATGCTTCCCTACAGCTAAGAGGAGATTGAGAAATGGCACGAGTAAAACGTGGCGTAACCGCCAAAGCACGTCATAAGAAGGTCCTCGGTAAAGCGAAGGGCTACTACGGCGCGCGTTCCAAACTATTCAAAACTGCCAAGCAGGCAGTTATCAAAGCCGGCCAGTATGCCTACCGCGACCGGCGTCAGCGCAAGCGTCAGTTCCGTCAGCTGTGGATCACGCGTATCAACGCAGCCGCACGCCTGCACGGTATGTCGTACAGCCGCCTGATCAATGGCCTGAACAAGGCGGAGATCGAGGTTGACCGCAAGGTTCTGTCCGATATTGCTATTCACGACCCCGAGGCTTTTGGCGTAATCGTCGAAGCCGCTAAGGCCGGTCTCGAGCAGCAAGCTGCTTCCTAGAGAGCAATCTCATGTGGCGCGATGCGTCGTTATAAGCCGGCTCAAAATGCTCATGTATTCGCATATACACTGCGCTTTTTCGCCGGCTTATGCCTCGCCTCGCATCCACCTGAGCTTCCTCTCAACAGTTCACAATGGCTAGCCTGAGCGACCTTATCTCCCAGGCTGCGTCCGATATCGATGCAGCCAGCGACCTTGCCGCACTCGATGCGGTCAGGGTTGCCTATCTTGGTAAGAAAGGCGAAATCACAGCCCGACTCAAGACGCTCGGCCAACTTCCTCCCGAGGAACGGTCTGCTGCTGGCCAGGAAATTAACCAGGCCAAACAGACTGTCCAGGGTCAGTTGAATTCGCGACGTGAGGCGCTGGAGTCTGCGGCGCTTGAGGAAAGGCTTGCCGCAGATGCGGTCGATGTTTCGCTGCCCGGCCGTGGGCTCTCCGTGGGTGGCTATCACCCGGTGACACGGGCAATGCTGCGCATCGAGAAAATTTTCAAGAATGCCGGCTTCGGTGTTCGTACGGGCCCGGAAATCGAGGACGATTTCCACAACTTCACGGCGCTAAACATCCCGGAAAATCACCCGGCGCGTGCGATGCACGACACGTTCTATTTCCCGGGCGGAAATCTGCTGAGGACACATACGTCTCCGGTGCAGATTCGTTCGATGGTGAGCGAGGGCGCACCCATTAAGATTATCGCTCCGGGTCGCGTGTACCGGTGTGATTCCGATCAGACGCACACACCGATGTTTCACCAGGTCGAGGGACTGGTCGTCGATGAGCACATCAGTTTTGCGAATCTCAAAGCGGTGCTTCACCAGTTCGTAGAAGCGTTTTTCGAGCGAGATGCGGAGCTGCGTTTTCGACCCAGCTATTTTCCGTTCACGGAGCCTTCGGCAGAAGTCGACGTGTCCTGGGGCGAGGACAAGTGGCTCGAAATTCTTGGCTGCGGCATGGTGCATCCGAACGTGCTTGAAAGCGCTGGGGTGGATCCGGAGAAGTACACAGGCTATGCGTTTGGCATGGGTGTTGAGCGCCTGGCTATGCTGCGCTACGGGGTGAACGACCTGCGTACGTTCTTTGAGAACGATTTGCGTTTCCTGCGGCAGTTCAGGTGAAGCCATGAAGATTGCAGAATCCTGGTTGCGCGAATGGGTGAGTCCCGAACTTGACACGGAGGCCCTGGGCCATCAGTTGACGATGCTCGGACATGAAGTTGACGGCATCGAGTATGAAGGTGCGGGTATTGCAGACATCGTCGTCGCAGAAGTCATCGAATGCGGCAAGCATCCGGATGCAGACAAGCTCAGCGTCTGCAGGGTAAACGACGGTGGTGACGAGCTCATCGATATCGTTTGTGGCGCCCCGAACGTCCACGCAGGGATGAAAACGCCACTGGCAAAGCCCGGCGTAACACTTCCGAACGGCATGAAACTGCGCAAGGCAAAGATTCGTGGCGTGGTATCCAACGGCATGCTGTGCTCGGCCGTGGAGATCGGTTTGGGTGACGAGTCCGATGGCATCATGGAATTGCCCGCCGATGCGCAAGTCGGGCAACCGCTTGTCGAGTTGCTCGAACTTCCGGATGCGGCGATTGATCTCGACCTGACGCCGAATCGTGGTGACTGTTTCAGTGTGCTTGGTATTGCTCGCGATGTCGCCGCACTGACCGGTGCCGCGCTCAAGGACGCGACTGTTCCGTCCGTCAAGGCAGCAATCGATGACACGTATCCTGTTGAGCTCGTTGAACCGGCTGGCTGCCCCCGTTTCGCCGGCAGGGTAATTCGCGGCATAGATCCCGAAGCTCAATCTCCCGTGTGGTTGATCGAGAGGCTTCGCCGTTCGGGCCTGCGAGGCATTTCCCCGGTCGTCGATATCACGAATTTTGTCATGTTGGAGCTCGGTCAGCCCCTGCATGCCTACGATGCTGCCCTTCTTCAGGGCCCAATTCGTCCCCGGTTGGCGAAATCCGGTGAAAAGGTAACTCTGCTTGACGAGAAAGAGATCGAACTGCGCGAAGACACTCTGGTAATTACCGATGACAGCGGTCCGATAGGCATTGCCGGAATCATGGGTGGCCTGAGTACTGCTGTTACCGACAAGACGACCGACGTGTTCTTCGAGGGAGCCTTCTGGCCACAGGATTTCATGGCTGGCCGGGCGCGCAACTACGGCATGCACACTGATGCGTCATTGCGTTTCGAGCGTGGCGTCGATCCTGAAGGGCAGGGCCGAGCTGTGGAACGTGCGACGCAACTGCTCGTCGAAATTGCGGGCGGTAAAGCCGGACCATTGGTTGTCGATTCAGTCGAAGAGCACCTGCCGAAACAAACGTCGATTGAACTCCGCAGAGCGCGTCTCGAACGTCTGCTTGGTATCGAAATTAGCGACACAGAAATTGTTGGAATTCTCGAGAGTTTGCAATTCGACGTTGCCGAAATGGATAGCGGCTGGACCGTCAAAGCGCCCAGTCATCGCTTCGATATGCATTATGAAGTCGATCTCATCGAGGAGGTCGCTCGAATTCATGGCTATGATTCGATTCCGGAGACGACGCTGTCAGCACAATCGCCATTGGAGACAGTTACCGAGTCCCACATCGAGTTGGAACGTGCCGCTGCGACGCTCATCGCCCGGGATTACCAGGAGGTAGTCACCTACAGCTTTATCGATGCGGAAGCGAATACAAAATTCACCGGTGTTGAATCGCCGCTGATCTTGAGTAATCCAATTTCATCGGATTTGTCCGTCATGCGTGCGTCTCTATGGCCGGGGCTGGTTTCAGTCGCCTCCGCAAATACCGCGCGGCAACAAGATCGCGTCAGGGTTTTCGAAGCCAGCCGCTCCTATCACGGCACGCTCGACAAGCATTGGGAGGTGGTACGTATCGCTGGCCTCGTAACCGGGTCCGTCGCTCCCGAGCAGTGGGGGACGAAGTCAGAAGGCGTGGATTTCTTTGACATAAAGGCGGATGTTGAGGCCCTGCTCGCATTGGCCTGTGATGGCGCAGACCTGCGCTTTGAGCCTGCACAACATCCGGCATTACAGCCAGGGCAGGCCGCAAAGATTCTTCGTGGCGATGATGAGATTGGTGTTGTCGGAAAGTTACATCCACGTGTCGCCAAAGACTACGATCTCAAACGAGGGGTCTTTCTATTCGAACTCGATGCGTCCAAGGCGCTGGCGTCTGCGGCGCCGGAGGCGGAAGCAATATCGAAGTTTCCGGCGATTCGTCGCGACATTGCGATCGTTGTTGACGACAAGGTATCGGCTGACGAGCTCGTCAATGCGGTCTCATCGGGTGCACCGGAACTGATTCGAGATGTCAGAATTTTTGACATTTACCGGGGCGACAAAATAGAAGCTGGGCGAAAAAGCGTTGCAATAGGCTTGATTTTGCAGGAAACATCGCGCACCCTTACTGACGATGATGCGGACACTGTTATGGCCGCCGTAGTCGCTAAATTAGAAGATAAATTCGCCGCTGAACTAAGAGACTGATTCCCGATGGCACTGACCAAAGCAGACATGGCCGAGTCGTTGTTCAATGAGCTCGGTTT
>JAACFG010000215.1 GCA_009937605.1 Gammaproteobacteria bacterium
GCGCGCCTGGTTACCGGAAGTCGAAGAGATACTGCTTTAGAAAGTGGTGGGCCCGGTAGGACTCGAACCTACGACCAAGGGATTATGAGTCCCCTGCTCTAACCAACTGAGCTACAGGCCCACTGAGGGAGCAACATTCTAGTCTTCGAGGAGGAAGCTTCGCAGCTGATCCGAACGCGTCGGGTGACGTAGTTTCCTGAGTGCTTTCGCTTCGATCTGGCGAATACGCTCACGCGTGACGTCGAACTGCTTGCCGACTTCTTCCAGCGTGTGATCGGTATTCATGTCGATACCGAAACGCATCCGCAGGACCTTGGCTTCGCGCGGCGTCAGGCCAGCGAGCACCGAATGCGTCGTCTCCTTGAGACCCGACGTCGTGGCCGAATCCACCGGCGAATGCACCGTCTGGTCCTCGATGAAGTCGCCGAGATGTGAATCCTCGTCGTCGCCGATGGGCGTTTCCATCGAGATCGGTTCCTTCGCGATTTTGAGTACTTTGCGAACCTTGTCCTCCGGCATTTCCATTCGCTCTGCCAGTTCATCGGGCAGCGGCTCGCGGCCCATTTCCTGGAGCATCTGGCGTGAAATACGGTTCAGCTTGTTGATCGTCTCGATCATGTGTACCGGGATGCGGATGGTACGAGCCTGGTCCGCGATCGAACGCGTAATCGCCTGGCGAATCCACCAGGTTGCGTAAGTCGAGAACTTGTAGCCGCGACGGTATTCAAATTTGTCGACGGCCTTCATCAGGCCGATGTTGCCTTCCTGGATCAGGTCGAGGAACTGCAGTCCACGGTTCGTGTACTTCTTCGCAATTGAGATAACGAGGCGCAGGTTTGCTTCGACCATTTCCTTCTTGGCGCGGCGAGCCTTGGCTTCGCCGATCGACATCTGGCGGTTGATCTCCTTGATCTCGCTGATCATGAGGCGCGTGGCGATCTCGACAGCAATCAGCTTGCGCTGTGCGCGCAGGATGTCGTCTTTGAGTTTGCCGAGAATCGAGGAGTGCTTACGCTTGGCGCGAATGTGCTTGTCGATCCAGTTGAGGTCGGTCTCGCTCTTCGGGAAGCTCGACAGGAAGTCCTTACGAGGCATGCCCGCATCGCGCACGCATATCTGCATGACCAGGCGTTCCTGGCTGCGAATGATCGACACAACGTCACGCAGGTTGCGCACGAGCGCATCAAACAGCTTCGGCGCGAGCTTGAGCTCCATGATTTGCAAGGCACAGTCATCCTGAGCCTTGATCGTACGTTTGTCCTTCAGGCCGTATTTCTCGAGGTACTTCATTGAGCGGTTGAAGTGCCGGCGAATAACCCTGACACGTGCTTTCACCTCGTCCGGATCGGGCCCTGTGTCAACAACCTCATCGTCGTCATCGTCGTCTGTCTTGGGTGCCGGCGGCTTGATCTCGTCGGGAGCATTGGGGTCAATGAAGCCAACGACAAAATCCTGCATGCGGGTCTCGCCGCCGATAACCCTGTCCGCAACTTCGAGGAGTGCCTCAACGGTCGGCGGGAAATGAACCATGTGGTACTTGACCTGGTTCAGTCCGTCCTCGATACGCTTCGCGATTTCGATTTCGCCCTGGCGCGTTAGTAGCTCAACGGTTCCCATCTCGCGCATGTACATGCGGACTGGATCGGTTGTGCGGCCAAACTCGGCATCGACGCTCGCCAATGCGGCCTCGGCTTCCTCGACAGCGTCCTCATCGGTCGCAGGCGTATCGGTCAACGTCTTCGACTCGGTCTCCGGTGCCTCTTCGTACACCGTGATGCCCATGTCGTTAATCATGTTGACGATGTCTTCGATCTGTTCAGGATCGACGATATCGTTAGGCAGGTGGTCGTTGACCTCTACATAAGTCAGATAGCCCTGTTCCTTGCCTCTGGCAATCAGGTCCTTGAGTTGCTGCGCCTGTTTGCTCACGGCAATGATGGGTGCAACGGGTGCTGGTTTTTCAGTCAAGATGTAAACCCCTGCGGGTAGAAGATGCAAACGATTAATTATACGAAAACAAGCCGACCTGATCCAGACCTAGTGTAGCTGTCTGAGTTCCGTCTTTTCCTCGTCCGATAATCCACTATGTCTCTGTTTTTCAATAAGAAAATCTATTCGTTCCTTGCGACCGGCCAGCGCCAGCTGATCGAGGCAGTCTGCCAGCTCGGCGCCGGCGTCAAAGTCGTCGTCCAGCGGCATCTCATTCGCGGCCAGTTTGCCCAGGTGGCGGCCCTGCTCGTCGTGCCGAAATCGCTCCAGCAGACCGGCCGTCGTTATATTGGGTTCGGACTGTACAGTTTCAATGAGGGACTGCAACAAATCTGTCCCCTTGCGGCTGACGCTCGCGAGCATTTCGATATCGGCTTTCAGCCCCGCCTGCGGGTGATTTAACAGGATCGTGATCGCATGCCTGACGACCGACGGCTGGCCCGACATCGACTTCGGCCCCGTCGAGCGGGGCGCGCCGGCGGGCGCCCGGCCGCGCTTCTTGCCAGGAGTTTCACTGCCAAGCATTTTTTCGAGTTTCGCGGCGGTCAGCCCGACAGCCTCGGCAAGGCTATCAATCAGTAATTCGCGGTAAACGCCCAAGGGGATCATGTGCACCAGCGGCCTTGCGAGCTCAGCGAGTCTCGCCCGGCCATCGACGGTGGTCATGTCGACCTGGCTCGCCAATTCATCGATCAGGAACTGGGACAGCGCGACGCCTTCATCCAGCGCCTTGAGGAAGGCGTCGGTTCCGAACTCGTTTACGTAGGAATCAGGATCGTGTCCGTCCGGCAAGAACATGAAGCGTATTTGCCGCCCTTCACGGATTTGGGGCAACGCGTTTTCGAGCGCGCGCCAGGCGGCTTTCCTGCCCGCGCGGTCACCGTCGAACGCGAAACAGACATTCTCTGTCAGGCGAAACAGTCGATTGAGATGATCACTCGTTGTTGCTGTGCCGAGGGTGGCAACCGCGAAATCGATACCGTGGCGGGCCAGGGCCACCGTGTCCATATAGCCCTCGACAACAACGAGTTGATCGATGTGTCTCAACGCCTGGCGTGCTTCATAGAGTCCGTAGAGCTCGCGACCCTTGTGAAACAGCACGGTCTCGGGCGAGTTCAGATATTTCGGTTCGCCGTCTCCCATGGTGCGCCCCCCGAACGCGATCGTCCGACCGCGCGCATCGCGGATGGGGAACATTATCCGATCACGGAATCGATCATAATGCTGGCCGTTGTCTTTCCGAATAATCAGGCCAGTCGCGAGCAGCCGCTCGATCGCTTCGGGCGACTTGCCGAACTTGTCGAGGACATTGCTCCAGCCATCCGGTGCGTAGCCGATGCCGTAACGTTTTGCAGTGGAGCCATCGATGCCGCGCTTCTTCACGTACTCGATCGCCGCCGGACACTCTTTGAGGCAGGCCTGCCAGTGGCGGGCCACACTATCGAGAAGCGAGAACAGCTCATCGTAGCGCCGGGCAGGTTTGTCGCTTTCGCTACGCGGTACATCTACGCCCATAGACCCGGCAAGACTCTCGATCGCCTCGACGAAACTCATGTGATCAAATTCCATCAAAAAGCCGATCGCCGTACCGTGAGCGCCACAGCCGAAACAATGGTAGAAGCCCTTTCCCGGACTCACCGTGAACGAGGGTGTCTTTTCGTCATGGAATGGGCAACAGGCTTTGAATTCCCGGCCAGCCTTCTTGAGTTGCACGCGGCGGCCGACCACCTCGATGATATCTGCCCGCGCGATCAGATCGTCAATGAAGTCCTGAGGGATTAATCCGGCCATAGTGATGCAAACGTAGCCCGGCCTCGGCCAGGTCTTGGAGGCTTCTTGTTATTTTCGGTCAGCATAGCCTAATCCGCGGGCCATGCCAGAGCGCAAAAATGGTGCCAATTTACAGAGAGGCGAGTCGCTCTTTCACGGTGGCGCTCACGGCGCCCATATCCGCGCGGCCCGCTGCTTTGGCCTTGATCTGGCCCATGACCTTGC
>JAACFG010000069.1 GCA_009937605.1 Gammaproteobacteria bacterium
TAGTAAAAGAAATTTCGATACCGTAGCTCTCGAGTGCCCTTGGTGGTTGCCAGCGCATAACCGCCTAACCCAAGCAAAAGGCTCAATGCGCCTGCCGTCGCGATTCCCAGTTGACCACCTTGGACCGCCATGCTCGCAGCACCGATAACGATGCCTACAGCGACCAGCGCCTGTATTGTCTCGAAAAAACCCAGGAGCTGGTCTCGAATATGCGAATGATAGGTGAAGCTCGAAAGGTATATCGCCAGCAGAATGACGGCGAATACAAACGGCAGCCTTGGATCGATCGACCAGCGCTCACTGTGCGAGAGGGCCACTATTGCGAGGACGCCGAGGTTCGCTCCAACAGCACCAAGCCAACGCAATCCCAGCCAGTCCTGCCTGTATTCGGCCAGCAGAGAAACAAGTCCGAGGAACAGAAGGAATGTCGCAACGGGCACTGCGTTCTGTGCAGCGATAAGTGATGCCACAGCTGTTGCTATACCGCCCGCCGTAATCATCCATGCGAGAATCTTCTGGTTCTGTGTAACCGCAACCGCCATCGCCAGTGCGCAGTAAATCGATAGTGCCACGATGCCTTCAACACCCGACAGCAGTCCGAATTTCGTTGTCGCCTCGTGCAACAATGGCAACGTCAAGACGATAGATGTCCCGCCAAAAAACACGGCATCCGAACGCTTCGACTCTGACTCGGACCGGCCTCTTCGGTAGGCCATATACAGCCAAAAGACTGCGTATACCGCACCCATTAGTATGCCAATCGCTGTCGGCACGAACTCGTAATCGGTTATGGCCCGCAGCAAGTAAGCTCCACCAAAGATCAGCAGAACGTGCCCCACGTGCGTTGACGCACTTGCGGCAAAGCCATCACCAAGACTGGGTGCCGCCGACTCCCTGTCATAGCCGGGCGCATCGTCAGTCCCGCCCTCGAGTACTGCCAACCGTTGTTCAACGGCTGCCAGTCTTTGTTCAAGATCGGCAAGACTGGATGTCATTACACTTCTCCGATATCTCTCCGCAGGGAAGGTACGAACTTGTTAATCAGCCAGAACAGGACGAAAGGTGTAGCGATCACCGTCAATGCTCCAAATACGCCTTCCTTGAACGTCTCGAGACTGTGTGGAATGACCGGAATGTGATAGTGCATGTATCCCGCGAATGACAGCGAGAAAGCCTGGCCGCCGATAACAACATTCCAGCGCATCATGAAAACGCCGAAAAGAACCAGCAGCAACGCAACAACCGTGCGCTTGATTGTGCGACCCGGCAGGATCAGAAGTACGAATGGCACCAGGTTCCCTAGCGTGTACTGCAGGACAAAAATATTGATGAAGTCCTTGCCGTACATTACCGAGCGAAGGATGTCCCAGGACTTCATCGCGGTATAGCCACGGAAAATGAGGTCCAGCAATTCGAGGCTGATTGCGGCAATCAGAAATCCCAGCAGGTATCGACTCGCCTTCGAGATAATTTCCTTCTCCGCGCCCTTGAGGTCACCGGCGGCCTGCGCCCCGCCTTGTCTGCGTTTGCGAAATGCCTGCCATTCCATGATGACGATATACGTCAGCATGCAGAGTGCAATACCGGAGACCACGGCTGACATGATGAAGATTACGGGCATCAGCGGAGACATCCACAACGCATTGGCCTTGACCGAGCCAAAAATAAAACCGGCATACCCATGCAGAAAGCAGGCAACCGGAATGCCAATAGCGGCCAGAATTTTCGCTGCCTTATGGTCCACGATTACGGCTTCTTCGCTAACATCACGTGCGCCATACGTTAGCACTGTGTAGGCGATGCGCCGCTGCGCATTCCAGAATCCGGGAACGCCCCTAAGTGCCTCAAGTTGGTGCACAAAATATTCGCGATAAATAAACCAGATTTCGCTGACTACGATCAAACCGTAGACCGTGAATACGATACCGAATGCCGCAATTGCCGACGTGAAATGTGGTGTCAACAACGGCTCCATCGCCCGCAGGGGCTGTTGTAAATGCAACAGCAATGGCAACGCCGCAACCGGCAATAACGCAAGCGAGAAGACCAGCGAGAACTGCGCGATTTCCTTAAGGTCTTTCTGGCCAAATACGTGATACAGAGAAGACAACACAAACGCACCAGCTACCAGGCCAGTCATGTACGGATACATGACGATCTGTATGCTCCAGTAGATGAACTCATTGGGATATACGAACAGTTCTTTTACTGTCCATTCAACTCCGTGAACAATGGCGTCCTGGCTCATAAAATCACCTCACGCTCGCATCCAGACCGATATAGAAGACGTGTGGCTTCGTCCCATACTCATCCTTAAGGACGGCCACTCTTTCGGTCGTAATGATTTGTGTTACGGGGTCATCGGGATCTCTCAGATTTGCAATCCTCCGAGCACCGAATGCACAACTATCTACGCACGCAGGCTGCATGCCTTTGGTAATCCGGTGGTAACAGAAATTGCATTTGTCAGCGACCTTGTGCTCCGGATGGAAGAATCGGACGCCGTAAGGGCAAGCCATGATGCAGTAACCGCAGCCAATGCACCATTCCCTGTCGATCAGGACGACACCATCGTGCGTCTGGTACGTGGCACCGACAGGGCAAACCTGGACACAAGCCGGGTTGTCACATTGATTGCAGAGCTTCGGCACGAAAAACGCCTTGGCTACATTTTCGGGGTCAATTTCTTCGCCGCGAATCGTGCCTGTTGTGAATCCATCTCGCCCGCCGTTGGGTGAATCTGCAAGGGTTCGGCCATCCTTGGTGACAACGTAACGTTCGACCCATGTCCGCGTGACCGGCGCGTCATACGGAATCTCGTTTTCGTTCTTGCATGCCTTCACGCACAGGCCGCAACCAACACACTTGGTCGTATCGACAAGAAACGCCCACCTCACCGTTGCCTCGGCTATCGCTGCCTTTGCCTCGTCAGTAGTCAGAAATGTAAATGCACTCAGAGGCAATACGGTTGCGGCCGCCCCACTAACTGCGTCTTTTAGAAAATCCCTTCGAGAACAGCTCATTCGACGTCCTCCCTTGGGTCATGTGGGTTGTGGCATTCGACACACTCGCGCCTGCGTTTGTGGCGCCGGTCGTGAATCGCTGGAAGCTCGGACCTGGCCGCGTCCGGGTACTCGAGAGACGCATGGCATCGCATGCAAAGGTCCCGTTCCTTATTGAGCGGCAGGTATTCTTCGTTGTCGGGGTGGTTCCCAGGCGGACCTGACGGGCCGTGACAGTTTTCGCACTGAATTCGCTTGTGGGGCCCGCGTCGTTGGGTCCTGACGTTATCTTTATGGCATTCTGCGCAGGAATCCCTACCCTGATACTTGACCGGGAATTCCTGCCACTCCTGGACATTTGAGAGGCGATGATAGTTGTAGGTAAAACTGTCGCCGTGGACGCCAAAGTCGTCCGGGACCACGAATAACCTGGCCAGGAAAATTAGTCCCACTAGTCCGATTGCAACCCATAACGGGTGCAGGACGTGCCGCTTCATTTCTACCTATCCCCGTGCCCCTTGACACTTGAAAGATCTGACATGGCTTCGGCACGGGCCGGTTAATTGGTACTTGTTGTTACTCGAACTTTGCCGAAGATTCCCCTCGTTCAATACAACCGTAGCGCGGTGTGTTCATAAATACGTAATAGCCGTAGATACTTACGGCAAGGACTAGGGTCGGCATTGCGCCCTGCTTACTTCTCGCGACTGGACAGAGCGGTTGCCAGGGATTTTCTTCGAAGGTAACCGTAAACATCGAGAAGCGGTAATTCCTTGGGACAGACGTCCTCACAGGCCATCATGCCAATGCAGGCAAAGACCCCCTGCTCGCTTGCGAGGACCTCGAACCAATCTGCATCGGTCCGTTGATCTCTCGGGTCCATCTGGAAACGGGCTATTCTGTTTAGCCCGGCCCCTGCGAGGAATGCAGAATCGATGTTGGCCGCACCGCAAGCTGCTACGCAGCAGCCACATTCGATGCAACGATCATTCTCATAAATCGCTGCAGCTATATCGTCACTCATGCGCTCTTCTGTCGCGTCGGGATCAAACGGCAGGCGCTCGTGTATCCAGGCTTCAGTGCGTTCAACCATCGCGCGAAACCAGGTTCCGGTATCCACCGACAGATCTCCAATCAACTTGAATACCGGCAATGGATAAAGACAAATCTTGTCAGGAAGGTCGCTCGTCAGTGTTCGGCACGCCAGCGCCGGGCGACCATTCACCATCATGGCGCAGGAACCGCAAATCGCCGATCGGCATGCGAAATCGAATTGCAGACCTGGATCAAATTTTTCGCGAATCTGATTCAACGCAATGTACAGCGTCATAAACGGCGTTTCTTCCAGTTCGAAAACGTCGGTATGTGGTTCGGAATCGGCGTCCTCCGGGTTGTACCGGAATATTTCGAATCGAAGTTGGCGTGTCGTCTCGCTCATTGCTTTCTATCCTGTTGCGGTCTTCCATGCACCGCGCCGTAAGCGACTGCCCATCTCTTCATCACTGTCGAGACGACCGTGACGAATCTGATCTGCCAGTACATTCTTGTTGTAGTCGTCGAGCGTCGTGGTCATCTCGATTCTTTCGTCGCTGCCGTATCCTCGATGCCCAGGTGGCAGATCGATAAGTCCGGTAGATTCGTAACTGAACGTCGGCATGCCTTCATCCATACCCCAACGTACCAGCGTCCGGTTGAGCCAGTCACTATCATTTCGGACCGGGAAATCGGTCCGGAAATGCGCGCCCCGGCTCTCGGTTCTGGCCAACGCACCCTTTGCAACGGTCATGGCGAGTCGAAGCATGCCCCTCAGGCGCATCGCAAACGCCAGCTCCGGATTGAGTCCCGGATCCTTGCTACGTAGCACCGCGTTGTCGCAGTCATCGAGCAACTGGCCAAGTTCCGCAACGGCTTCTGTGAGTTCTTCACCTGTTCTGAAAATGCCGACCTTATGCATCATCGTCTCGCCCATCGCGTCTCGAATCTCGTAGACACTTGGTCCATTACCGCTGCGTGCCAACCAGGCGGCCGCGCGCTGTTCTGCGGCCTTGAGAGCATCAAGCGCTATTCCGGTATCAGCTCGCAGCTCATAACCGGATACGTACTCAGCAACTCTGCGTCCGACGATCCTGCCGCTAACAAGCGTTTCTGCCAGGCTGTTCCCGCCGAGTCGGTTAAAGCCATGCATATCCCAGCAAGCGGCTTCGCCGACGGCGAACAAGCCGCCCAGGCCATACGCCTGCCCGTCCTTGTTGACACGTACGCCGCCCATCGAATAGTGCTGGGTTGGCCGCACGGGGATCAGTTCCTCGGCCGGATTGCGGCCGACAAAATCCCTGCAGATGTCCCAGACTTCGAGAAGCTTGGTACGCAGATGCTCTTCGCCGAGGTGGCGGATATCGAGCCACAGGTGTGGCCCATAGGGCGACTCAACGCCGTCTCCACCGCGCATGACCTCCGCCATGTGACGGGACACGACGTCGCGGCTCGCAAGCTCCTGTTTCTGTGGCTCTCTTTCAACCATGAATCGCTCGAGATTCTTGTCGAGCAAGTAGCCGCCGTCGCCGCGGCAACCTTCGGTCACAAGTATGCCGCTCGGGCTCAGCGCCGTCGGATGAAACTGCACAGCCTCCATGTTGCCGAGCGGGACAATTCCGGTATCGAGAGCGATAGACGCGCCGGTACCTTCGTTAATCGTCGCGTTAGTCGTGTACTGGCCATAGATACGGCCGTAGCCGCCAGTCGCGATAACGGTGGCCTTTGCCATGACCGCAAAGTGCGCGCCCGTCCTGAGGCACCTGGCGACCGCTCCAAGGCAGCGACTGCCGTCATGAATCAGCGCAACGGCCTCGACCCGATCACGAACTTCGATACCGAGGCGGACAACTTCGCTGTCGACTGCATATAGAGCCGCATGCCCGGTACCAGCCGCCGCATAGCACGCTCGCCACTTGGCCGTACCGCCGAAGTCTCGCTGGCCAATCAGGCCGTCATTTTCGAGGGGTTCATCGATATCAACTTCTTCACCCTTGATGAAGTAGTGATTTTTGCCGCCGCGCACGCGCGACCACGGCACCCCGTAGTGGGCCAACTCGCGGACCGCTACTGGCGCCTCCTCGGCGAAAATATTTGCGACTTCCTGGTCGGCACCCCAATCGGAGCCGCGCACCGTGTCCAGGAAATGCACGGTGGGGCTGTCGCCCTCCGCTTTGACGCAGTTAGCCAGCGATGCCTGCATACCACCTTGTGCGGCACAACTATGGCTGCGGCGTGGTGGGACAAGTGACAGTATCAATGCTTCGTGGCCTGCCGTAGCCGCTTCGATCGCGCAGCGTTCGCCCGCGAGTCCGCCGCCAATCACCAGAACATCTGTTGTGACAAGTTTCGAGGTCATGGCGCAGCTCCATCGAGCAGGAATGCGAGTGGCGGCTCGACCCATCCGGCAAGCACCGTGAGAGTAAGCCCACCGATGACCAAAATGAGCCAGAAGATAACCTGTTCGATGCGATGCATCGTCTTGCGTGACATCCAGAGGTCGGCGCCCCATTTGATCGCCAGCCGGTACAGGCCAACGCTCGCGTGAAACTCAACACACAGCAACAGGATCGCATACGGTAACCATAAGCCCGCCCCCACTCGAGCCATCGACGTGGACGATTCGATGCCGACAATGTCACCGAACAACGGAGTGAATACGTCCATCCCGAGCAGGATCAGGTGAAAACTGCCCAGCACCAGCATAATCATCCCGGTGCGAACCTGCCAAATCCACAACATCGATTCGAGATGCGGCCGAAACGGCGAATGTGCGGTGCGCGTGGCGACTTTCTCGCGCCCTGATTTCTTTAGGCCTTTTGCCAGATCGGCAATACGTTTACGTTCCCGTAATTGCGCTGGAATCTTGCGTGCAGCAAATACCGCATGGACGAGGAACAGGGTAAAAATAGCGACAACGGTTGGCTGTGCTATGTAGTAGTCCTCGAGAAACGTGGCCATCCAGTTGAAGCCTCGCTCGCCGGTGAGTATTGAACCGACCAGAACAACGTGGCCCCACATGAATAGCGCCAATACCAAGCCGGTGCCCCCACTGATAATCTCGTGGGCGAGCTGCCGCTTGGCGGAAGTCACAAGTGTTTGCGTCATTCAGGCCTCAATACGGACATGATGTCCGGGTTTTCCTCGTCTTCTGCGAGCAGCACGTGGCAATTCTCGCAATCATCAGAAATCTGTTCCCGCTCCTCCGTGCGCATGCTGCGCCGATGGCAGCGGAAACAGCCGTCTGACTGTTCATGACCGATATGATTCGGGTAGGTGTCCCACCAGACATTCATTCCGGGAAATACGTTGACCGAATAGATATCGCCCAGCACGCCAGCTGCGGCGGCAATATCATCCGGTCGCTCTGCCGCGACGTCCGGATAATTCTCAGCGTAGAAACCTGTCAGCCCGGCAGTGATTTCATCCCGCGCCACCTCGTGTGATTCGTATTCGGCATCAACCACGCGCAGGCTCTCGCGCTTCACGAATGGCAACGACCGGTCGATCTGCCCGGCCTCGATAGCCTTGTCGATCGCGGGCCCTGGCGATTCGTAGATGTGTGACGGTCTGTTGTGACAATCGACGCAGTCCATCGACCGCCATACTCCGCCTTCTTCCGGTGCTTTTCGGTCGGAATACGTGACGGTATCTTCGTCGCCATGCGTGAATTCAACATCGTAGATCTCTTCACGAGTCTCATCGGATCGGTATCGAATATTCACGTCCGGGTCCACGTGCCAATGAATACCGTGTGAACCGCTCGCATTCGAGCCACCTACCTTGAGAAGCAACGCCGTAGTCAGTTCCGTGCTTTGTTCATCTTCCTCGTAATGATGAACAACTTTGAGCTTGTCACCGATAAACTTTGTCGGCCAATGACATTGCTCGCAGGTTTCGCGCGCCGGGCGCAGATCATGTAATGGAGTAGGAACCGGCTGCGGATACAAGTCGAACGCAACGGAAACCAACTGCCAGGCACCGTCGAGTTTCGACTTCACAAACCAGTCTGCGCCCGGACCTATGTGGCAATCCGCACACGCCACACGGGAGTGCGGCGACCGTGCATGCGCCGTATGCTCGGGCTCCATGACTGAGTGGCACGCCAGCCCGCAAAACTCGACGGACTCCATGACATGAACGCCTTTGTAGGTTGCACCGGCAACAATGACAATGTTCAGCATCGTCGCACCCAAAAAGACAAGCATCCAACGGCGAGTCGATTTGATATTCAGGTCAAATACGGGCAACAACGGCGTGTCGTGACCCTCGGGAGTGCGCCGCAGTTTGCGGCGGTATAACACCGCACCGACCGGTATCAGGATCAGGCCAAAGACAAAAATCATCGGCAGAATCAGGTACGTCAATATTCCCAGGTATGGACCGCCTTCGAAGCCCCAGAGCTCCATGCCAAACAGGCTCGCCATCAGGACGAGCATGGCGACAGCAATTGCGGTACCCACCAGGCTAATGGCGTTGTGAGTGATGGAAGCCAGGAAGTTCTTAAACATTATTTTCCCTTGGTCACAAAGGACCCTCGAATTAGTGGTGCCCCGCTCAGTGCGTCAGAAGAGCCCAGATAATAAAGATCGCCAGCATGATACCAATGATCAGGAAGATCGATCCAAAGACATAGGCATCACGTAGCTGCCGTGGGTTCGGGGGCTCAACCAGGTAAGCCTCAAGTTCGCCATTGTCCACCAGACGCTGGTACTCAAGTGGTCGTTCTGCCTTGAAGCGTTCCAGTGACATCCTGCCCGTGAATACAACGAGATCCATCGGGAAGCTCTCGGGCCGCAGATGCGTGTGGAAGAAGTGGAACACGAAAATAAATCCGGTTGCCAACAGCGCCTCATCACTGTGAATGACCTGCGCTGCGTTCAATGTCCAACCTGGCAGGAAGCTCGTAAAGAATGCCGGGAACCAAAGGAACAGGCCGGAGATTCCGATGATCATGACGCCCCAGAATACCGCGAGGTAGTCGAATTTCTCAAAATACGTCCAGCGATCGCCCGGAGGCCGCTCGCCCATGTAGAGGAAGTACTTGATGTTGCCAAAGAAGTCAGAGACATCCTTCGGCTGAGGCATCATGGAGTTCGGACCCCAGAAAATACCTTTCTCACGACGAATGACCGTTCGTATAAACACATCCAGTATGTGAACGAGCATGTAGCCAAATGTGCCGATCGCTGCCACGCGGTGCAGGAAGCGGGTCGTTTCGATTCCACCAAGTACATCAACCAGCGTCTGGGCCCACGGTGCTCCACTGAACTTGAGCGGTAGGCCGGTTAACGCCAGCAGCATGAAGGTTGTGATGATCACAACGTGCATGCGCATGTTCTTGCGATAGAAGCGCCGAATGTATTGGCCGCTCGCTGCGCTGCGTTCCTCGTCGAACTCGCCGCGCAGTGCGCCAACCAGTGAACGTTGCAGCCACAGGACGTCGTGAACGCCAAAGAAGGCGAAGACACCGATCAACAGGCTGGTCATGAATACCCAAACAACGTAAACCGCAAAGTTGTCGTCAGGGTTCGTCGGGTCGTTGTGCGGATCAAACGTGGCAAACGACTCGGTAATATTCTCGTGGCAGTTACCGCAGGTCGCCATCCGATTGTCCGGGTGTACGCTCGACGCCGGGTCGTCTTCCGCAAGGTTCTTGTGGGGAGTGTGGCAGTCGGCGCATGTTGCACCACCGGCCAGGCCAAGGTGCACGGCCTTGCCGTGGAAACTGTCCCTGAAGGTTGTCAGGTATTCTTCATGACAGCCGCCGCAGTTCTGTGCTGACGCATGACGCGCGTCGTAGGTCGTCGGGTCGCCGATCTGGTGCGACGAATGGCAGTCCACACAGACAGGACCTTCTTCTTCCGCCTGCCAGGCCAAACCGTGGGCACTTTGGTCCTTCCAGTCGTTCAGCAGCAATGAGTGGCAGCTGCCGCACATCTCCGGTGAATTACTGTGGGCAGTTGAAGCTCGATCAGTGTCGGCCTCGAGAATCCTGTGGGACCCGTGGCAATCGCTACAGCCCGGCGCGTTACCGAGGCCCGACAACAGCAAGGCTTTGCCGTGCTCACTGGTCAGGTAGCCGTCGACCAATTCAACAGGCTCGTCGTGGCAAGCTCCGCAGTTCTTGATCTGGTTGACCGCCGATACCGCGGACTCGAAGTCAGCGATTTCATGAATATTGTGGGGCTCGCCGTGGCAGTCATTGCAACCGGCCTCATCGCCGTGCACGCTGCGGCCAATCGCGCGGCCTGCCGAGCTATGGCACTCGCCGCAGCTCTCTTTATCCGTCAGAGGCTCGAGGTCAGCATCCTCGTGCTCCGCTGTAACATTCGTGTGACATTCATGACAGGTCACATCGGGATGAGCGGTGGAAGTAAAGGAAACATCCTCGTGGCATTCTCCACAATTAATTTCCTGAGCACCGGCTGCGAATGCCGCCAGAACCAACAATGCCGTGGCCGCGAAATGGGCGCTGGCGAGACGAACTGAACTGGTCATTTCTGGATTCCCTGAAGTCTGCGTCTCTAGTATCCCAACGGGTATGAGTTCGCTATCAGGGTTTTCCGCTAGCCTTCTTTCGCAGCGCTAATCCGCGTACAAGGGCGCGATGTCGATATAGATCTTGTAGTGAGCAATGAGCTCGCCGTCGTACTCAAAAACGTCGGCAAATGGCAGCGTAATCGAGGAGCCATCGTGCCGCTCGTAGGTCACCTCTCCCTCGCAAACGAGCGTGTCGTCCTGCAGTAAGGAGTTGCGTATCGAGTGTGAGCAGCCAGCGATCGTCGAGAAAAAGCCGTCGACGGCGGCCTGAATAGCATCTCGGCCCTGCACCGGTGGTGCAGAGCCGAAACGAAAGACAGCGTCCTCTGTCAGGTAGGACACAAATCCCGCGCCGTCCCTGGCATCAATTGCCGCGAACATGCCACCGGTAGTCACACCGGCGGCACTCGCAGAACTCACTGAATACTGCCGTAGTAGTTGACAAGTGCCTCAACGTCGTCCGCCGTGAGTAGTTCTACCTTTTCCTGCATCTTGCCCGGCTGTTCGCGCGATCCGTCGGCATATTGACCAAACATATTGCGCAGGTAGCCCATTTGCTGGCCACCCAGCATGCCGGCTTCGTCCTCTGGATTCGTTCCTGCATCGGAATGGCAGCGGTCACAGTGCTGGTCATGCAGCGCCTGGCCAGCGGCGGCCAGAGCCGCATCGAAATCCTGCGTGGCTTTCACGTAGGGCAGTTCGGCATAAGCCGCGGCCAGCGCGTCGATATCGTCCTCGCTGAGGTCTGCCGCTACAGCACACATGCTGGTCGCTGCGCGACTTGTGTCGCCTTGCCGGTAGTCGGATTCTGCGCACGGACGCGCCTCGTCCTGGTAGATGTAAAGCGCATCGACATGGACAAATTCTGCGAGGCCTGCAATTGTCGGTACATCGCTCGACTGGCTGACGCCGTTAGTACCGTGGCAGTCGTTGCAGACCTGCATCTGGGCATCGACGTCGGCCGAAGCCACGGCCGGAAAACCAATCATAAGTATTGAAAAAACAAAGAAAAAATTACGTTTCATTGCGATCTCCTAGATGCCCGGTGCGGGCTTACAATAATTGTACATAGATCAGTGGCGAAGTATTCCTGCTAATTTCCGATAATCCATAGGTACTTGTCGCGATTCAAGAATTAGTCTAATAGTCATACAAGAACATTAAGAACCACTGTTCCTGAATCGGCCATGAATGGCGGAAAGAAGTTTCAGGTAAAACAGTCCCAAGAATTAAGCGGCTCCAAACCATTAGTTCAGGCACTAATAACTCGAAGAGGAATGACCATGAGGCGATCATTCAGCCACAACATTCGATTGGCCACGTTAATACTCGCCAGCGCTCTGCTGTTCGCGTGTGACTCGAATACGGGACCTGCGGGACCGGCCGGACCACAAGGCGATACGGGTAATCCAGGTACACCGGGTCCATCTGGCCCACCAGGCCCCTCAGGGACTGCTGTAGCCTACGATACCGCTGACACGATCAATGCTGAAGTACAGAGCGTCGTCATTCCAGCCGGGGGCGGTGCCCCAACAGTAACCCTGCTACTGACCAATGATCTTGGCTTCGGATTGCAGGGCTTACCGTCAAATACGCTCGCCTTTACGATTGCACAGCTGACACCTGGCACGGCTGGCGGCTCGAGTGAATGGCAATCCTACGTGACGAGCGGACGTACGACTCCACCCGATGTGCAGGCCTCGACCGAATCTGCAACGGCGGGCACGTTCACCGATAACCTCGACGGCACCTACGTCTATACGTTCTCGCAGAACCTCACGGACTATCCGGCTGGTCCGACTTACGACGAATCAAAGACCCATCGCCTCGGAATCGAGATTCGGACTAACCGGGTACTGCCCAGAAACATCCCGTCAAACAACGCGCCGTACGATTTTGTACCCGCGGGCGGATCCCCCTCGTTCGAGCGCCTGATCGTGAACAACGCAGTGTGCAATGCGTGCCACGACAATCTCGGTATTCACGGCGACGCGCGCTTCGACATTAATTACTGCATGACCTGTCACAACCCCTACTCCATCGACCCGGATACGGCTGCGGAAGAATGGGGTGGAACCGTGGACATGAAGCGCATGATCCACAAGGTCCATGCGGGCGTAAACCTGACCTATGGCTACACGATCATCGGCTTTGGCGGCCGACCACACGACTACTCGGACGTCGTATTTCCACAGGACCTGCGCAATTGCACGACCTGCCACGACGAGACCGACCCGACGATTCCACAGGCCGACAACTGGAGACTCGTTCAGAATCGTGACTCCTGTGGTGCGTGCCATGACTGGATCGACTGGGACGGTTCGAAGAACGATGCGGACCTCCTTCACCCCGGTGGCTTTGTCTTCCTTGACGACACGGATTGCATGACCTGCCACGGTGACGACACAACCGCCTTCGACGGCGCCTACCGCGTCGCGAATGTGCACCGTCAACTCGACGTAGAGGCTCAGGCTGAGTTCGAGTATGAAATTGTCGGGATTTTCGACACCAACATCGGCGATATGACGACGGTCGATTATCGTGTCAACAACCCGATCACAGGTGTTCCGTGGGACTTGCTGAACGATCCGGAATGGACGACCTGCGGCCCCTCTAGGCTCGCAGTCGGCATTGCCTGGGACACAGCGGATTACCACAATAACGGCACCGGCGTTACACCTGGACTGCCTATCTCCATCACAGCAATTGCCTGCAACGGGGCCATGCCGGAGGACCGTGGCGAAGGTGTCTACCGCGTCGTCTCGCCCGTAGCAATACCTGCCAATGCGGGTGCCTCGCTGGCTGTTACGATCGATGGCCATCCAGCTGTTGATATCAATGGCTCGCTCGAGCGAATCGCCGTACCCAATGTTGCTGGATATGAGGCTATCGGCACGGGTGACACGGTTCCGCGTCGCAACGTTGTGGCAATCGAAAAATGCGATGACTGCCACCAACAGTTGTCGATGCACGGCAACAACCGTACAGACAACATTGAAGTTTGCGTGACCTGCCATGCGCCGAACGCGACCGATATTAACCGTCGCCTGGCGCCTTGCAGCAATGCACCGGACGATCCTGACGAGCCTGGAATCGGCACCGATGACGCAACCATCGATATGAAGGTCATGATTCATGCCCTGCATGCGGCCGATTTCACGGGTCAAGCGTACTCGGCTTGCGGTTTCAGATTCCCCTCCGGTGGCACGGCACATACGTTTGACTTCGTCTACCCGGGCAAACTCAACAATTGTGCTGGTTGCCACGTCGACGGCGGCTTCTATCCAGTTGATCCGAACGAGGTGCTTGGCACAACGATTGACGCGAATGACCCTGCTGATGTGACGGACGACCTCGTCGTCTCTCCGAACACGGCAGTCTGCTCGTCCTGTCACGTCAGTGAACTTGCGGCTAACCACATGATGCAAAATGGCGGTGATTTTAATGCCAGCAAGGACGTCGACAGCAATCTCGTCTCCTCTGGCAGCGAAACCTGCGAGGTATGCCATGGACCTGGATCGTCTTCGGATACGGGTGTCGTCCACGGCGTCGGCGAGTTCCAGTACAACTGATGTCTGGGAAAGAGACAGTAAGGAAATCCGCGGTGCTGGCGATGGCCTTGATGGCCATCGCTTCCACCGGGGTCGCGACGGCGCAAACTGCTGAGGAAGAGGTAACCCCTCCGAGTTACAGCAGAAAAGGCGCCGATACGTGTTTCCAATGTCACGATGACCAGGCGACCCTCGCGGTATTCAAGACCCGGCATGCTGTTCCACAGGATCCAAACTCCCCGTTTGGACACGGGCAGTTGCAATGCGAGGCTTGCCACGGACCGGGTGGTGACCACGCGGGCCGCGTCAGGCGTGGCCAGGAGCGTCCGCCTATCCCGGCTTTCGCCTCGAACACGATGACACCGATACAAGACCAGAACGAGTACTGCATCGAGTGCCATCTTGGCGACACCAGCTTTGCCTGGCACGGCAGCTCGCACGACGACAATACGGTCGCTTGCTCTGATTGCCATACCCTGCACGTCGAGCGCGATCCGGTCTTGGCGACGTCGACCCAGGCTGATGTCTGCTTCGATTGCCACCAGCAGCAAAGAACCCAGTCGATGAAACCCTATGCGCATCCCATTCGCCAGGACAAGATGGAGTGCACGAGCTGCCACAACCCACACGGCGGTCGCCCGGAAAACTCGCTCGGTCGAATGACAGCGAACGGTACCTGTTACGAGTGCCACGCCGAATTCCGGGGCCCGTTCCTTTGGGAACACGCGCCGGTGCCGGAAGACTGCAATAACTGCCATAACCCGCATGGGTCGAACCTGCCGGGCATGTTGAGCATGCGAGCACCCATGCTGTGCCAGAGCTGCCATTCCCAGGCCGGCCACCCCAGCGTGCCCCAGGACGAACGCGGGCTGCCGGAGAATAATCCTTCTGACCTGTTGCTCGGACAAACCTGTATGAACTGCCATGACCAGGTTCACGGATCGAATCATCCGTCCGGCTCGAA
>JAACFG010000070.1 GCA_009937605.1 Gammaproteobacteria bacterium
TCGAATACTAACCATTACATTTCCGTATTAAATTCAAAGGAAGGCAGACATGCCTTGACTCGGGCTGGCCCGAGTAGACGGCGCATTGTACGGGAATTGGGCCAAATGTGAAGCGTTTTGGCGGCGAAAATTCCCATGAAATTCAGCGGCTTGGCACCTTGGTGCTCATGAGGTTCGCCGATCGGGGCGATTCCGGGCCATTTTGGCCCTTAATTTACCCCGGATCAGGCAGAATCAGCGGAATCCGGGCGGCATGCCACCCGGGGGCATGCCGCCACCCGGCATGCCGCGCATCATCTTTTTCATGCCGCCCCTGGACATCTTCTTCATCATTCTTTCCATCTGCACGTGCTGTTTGAGCAGCCGGTTTACATCCTGAATTTGCTGCCCGGCACCGGCCGCGATGCGTTTCTTGCGCGAGCCGTTGATTACCTTTGGAAAGCGCCGCTCACCCGGCGTCATTGAATTGATAATGGCAATCTGCCGTTTGATCTTCTGCTCGTTGGCCTGATCCTTCAGCGCAGCCGGGTTGACACTACCGGGCAACGGCAGCTTCTCGAGCATGGATGCAATACCCCCCATGTTCATCATTTGCTCAAGCTGGTCCCTGAGATCCGACAGGTCGAAGCCCTTTCCTTTCTTGAGCTTCTTTGCAAGTTTTTCGGTCTTATCCTTGCTGACCTTGTGCTCGATTTCCTCGACCAGCGACAGGACATCACCCATGCCGAGAATTCGCGACGCCATGCGGTCAGGATGAAACGCTTCAAGCGCGTCGGTCTTCTCACCGACGCCCATGAATCGAATGGGCTTTCCGGTAATTTCCCGGACCGAAAGCGCGACGCCACCCTTCGCGTCGCCATCGGCCTTCGTCAGGACCACACCCGTCAAGGGAAGGCTCTCGTCAAACGACGCTGCCGCATTGACCGCGTCCTGACCTGCCATGCTGTCGACCACGAACAAGGTCTCGTGCGGTGCCGCTTTCGCATGCACGGCCTGCACTTCCTGCATCATGTCTGCATCGACGTGAAGACGACCTGCCGTGTCCAGGATCAGCACATCGACATGCGAACGTTTTGCCTCGCTCAGGGCCCGGTCGACGATCCGGGTAGGCGCCTCGTCTGCGCTGCTCTCGCAAAACAGCGACCCGACTTCGCCCGCCAGCGTCTGCAACTGCAGGATGGCCGCGGGTCGGTGCACGTCGACACTGACCATCATGACTTTCTTCTTGTCACGCTCGATCAGGCGCCGGGCAAGTTTGGCTGCGGTAGTGGTTTTACCGGCGCCCTGCAGGCCGGCTAACATGACGACAACGGGAGGTTGCGCACGCAGGTCAAGAGGTACCGATTCGCTACCGAGAATCTGGACCAGCTCGGCATGAATAATTTTCACCAGCGCCTGACCTGGCGTCAGGCTTTTGCCGACTTCTTCACCGAGGGCGCGTTCCCGAATGCGCTCAACAAATGTCTTCACGACAGGCAGCGCGACGTCCGCCTCCAGCAGTGCAAGTCGGACCTGCCTGAGCGTGTCCTTGATGTTGGATTCGGTTAGCCGGCCCTTGCCGGAAAGTTGTTTTGCGGCGTCCGAAAGGCGCCCGGTCAGATTCTCAAACATCCGCGGATAATACGGTGCCAGTCACCTTATTTCGAGTCCAAGGTGGCCGGCCCCGATCTAGACGGTGAGGATGGTTCCGCGCGACAGCATCCGGATGTTTTTGTCGGGCGCCGCCAGTGTTACCTGCTCGAGAATCCTGTCTTCCTCACCCGGCTTCATGCCAGTGAGCCAGATTTCGGGCTCATGGCGCAGGCGTTTCAGGTCATCGGTCAACGATTTCGGCGTGTAGTGGCCGGACTCCAGGGCAAGGCCGGCCATTTCATCCGGAAACGACACTTCGATCACCAGGACTCTGAGATCGTCACACGCATTCAATACGGGCCACAGGGTCTCGTTGGTCTTGGTATCGCCACTTACCGCGAACGCACCGCCGGAATTTTGTACGGTGAAACCAAGAGAAGGAACGCTATGCATGACATCGACCGCATAGAAATCGCGGTGACCAATCGTGACCGTGTCACCGGGACTGCAAACCCGATAGCGCAGCATCGGATTCTCCGGCACTGGCAACTTGGAGAAATCCGGCCAGATGATGTCATTGAATAGGTGGTCCTGTACGGCGCGCAGTGTTTCTTCCCGCGCGTACACTGTCAGCGGGACATCGAAATTCTCGTCGAAAACCCGGTCCGCAAGCATCGGCAGTCCGGCAATATGATCCAGGTGAGCGTGCGTCAGGAATACGTGTCGAATCGAATCCAGATCTGCAAGGCCAAGATCACCAATACCAGTACCGGCATCGATCAACACATCGTTATCGACCAGCATCGCAGAGGTGCGTGCTCCGGCGCCTATTCCGCCGCTGCATCCAAGTACACGAATTCGCATAGAGAAGGGTTCTCTTAAACTTGAGCTTATGGGATGATTAAAAGCTAGGTTATTGCCCGCCGGGTTTCTGTGTCTCAAATCACAATTCTTTTGCTCTACCTCTTGGCAGCCGGGGCTTTCACGGCAAGTCGGTTGCCGCGGTTTGGCAACGTCGCGCGACCTCTGTTTATCATTGCGGCCATTGCGACCGCGACGGGCATCATCGTTCACGGCAATGTCCTCTTCGGGCTGATCCAACTGTCGACCGGCATCGACCTTACCGTCGGCAATGCAATTTCGTTGATCGGTTTCGAACTTGCCGTGATTGGCCTTATCGCAGCGATTGAGCCAACACTACGTGGCATTAGCGGAGGATTGATCTTCCTTGCGTCGCTGACCGTCCTGCTTATGGGGCCGTCCGGCGACGCGGGTGCCGATATCGCGCTGACATGGCAGGTGCGTGCGCACGTCCTGATTGCTCTATTGTCGTATGGCCTCCTGACGGTCGGGACCATCGTCGCGTTTTACGCACTGGTGCAGGAGCGGCGCCTGCAAGCTGCGAAACTCTCGCCGGTCAACCAACTGTTTGCACCACTTGAGACAACAGAGAAACTGCTGTTTGGCGTCGCTACGGCAGGCTTCGTCGGGCTGACTTTGACGATCCTGTCCGGGTCGTCTTTCATCAATGACCTTGTCGAGCAGCATCTTGCCCACAAGTTTGGCTTGTCGATACTGGCCTGGCTGGTGTTTGGCATCCTGCTTGTTGGTCGCCATTTCCGAGGTTGGCGCGGCAAACGCGCTGTCCGACTCTACCTGGGCGGTTTCGCGCTGCTTTGCCTGGCCTATTTCGGCAGCCGTCTGATTCTCGAGGAGATTTTCAACCGCAGCTGGGGCTGAGACGCAAGTTCTTGACACCCCGCCGGGTGCCTGTTGAACTGGTTTCGGTCTGATTTTTCCGGAGGTGCCCTTCCTTGGGCGAAGACGTTCCATTAGCAAGCCTGTTCGGCTTGCTTGCTCTGCTACTGCTGCTTTCCGCCTTCTTCTCGGGCTCGGAAACGGCTCTCATGAGCCTCAATCGATATCAACTGCGGCACAAAGCGCGCGAAGGTCATCGTGGCGCCCGGCTCGCCGAAGAACTCCTTGGTCGCCCCGACAGACTGATTGGGCTCATTCTACTGGGCAACAATCTCGTCAACTTCTCCGCAGCTTCGCTGGTTACTCTGATCGCCCAGGACATAGGTGGTAAACCGGCGGTCGCCATAGGTACCGGCATATTCACGCTCATCGTTCTCGTTTTTTCCGAGACCGCGCCGAAAACCCTGGCGGCCTTGCACCCTGAGCGCGTGGCGTTTCCGGCAGCGCTGGTTTACTACCCGTTACTGAAGATTACCTACCCGCTTGTCTGGCTGACCAACCTGTGCGCCAATGGCGTGTTGTTCCTGTTTGGCGTACGCACGGGCAAGAATGAAATTCAAGCGTTGACCCGGGAGGAACTGCGGACCGTGGTTCACGAAGCGGGCTCGAGGATTGCGGGCCAGTACCGGACGATGCTATTGAGCATTCTCGACCTCGGGAAGGTCACGGTTGACGATGTCATGGTGCCGCATAACGAAATCATCGGTATCGATCTCGACGACACCGACGAAGAAATTGAAAAGGTACTCTCCGACAGCCAGCATACGAGGCTGCCAGTCTATCGGGACAACATCGATCAGGTGGTTGGCGTGTTGCATCTTCGAAAACTCGCAAACCTCGCAACCCGGGAGCTCAACAAATCAACGTTGCAGCAACTTCTTACCGAGCCCTACTTCGTGCCGGAAGGAACGCCGCTCAGTATGCAGCTCATTCAGTTTCAACGGCGGCGCGAGCGAATCGCAATGGTTGTCGATGAGTACGGAGACATCCAGGGAATTGTCACGCTTGAAGATATCCTCGAGGAAATCGTTGGCGAATTTACTACCGACCCAGCCGATGAGGGAGACGACGTTGTGAGCGAAGGTTCCGACTCATACCTTGTGGACGCAACAGCGAACATTCGTGAACTCAATCGCTCGCAGGATTGGGAATTTCCCACCGAAGGCCCCAAAACACTCAATGGCCTCATTGTAGAACTTCTCGAGACTATTCCCGCGCCAGGGACATGCCTTGAAATCAAAGGCTACCCGATCGAAATTACTGAGGTTGACGATAATCGGGTTCGCACGATCAGGGTCGGAGTGCGAAACGAAGAGCCACCGGCTGGCGACTAGGCTACCACGCAGCGTCGAGCGCTTCGGACAAGCGCCGTACACCGATCACTTCCATTCCACCCGGCGCACGTTTCGGAACGTTGCCAACAGGTACAATAGCCTTGGTAAACCCTTGCTTCGCAGCGGCTGCGATTCGCTCAGTACCGAAGCGTACTGGTCGAATCTCACCGGCGAGCCCTATCTCCCCAAAACATATGAGCGCCTCCGGTGCCGGGCGATCACGAAAACTGGAGACGATTGCAAGCAGGGACGGGAGATCGACCGCGGTCTCTGCTATTCGCAGACCGCCTACAACATTCACGAACACATCTTCGTCACTTACGGACAGGCTCCCATGTTTCTGCAGTACAGCCAATAAGAGGGCCAGGCGATTCTGGTCAACGCCTTGCGCGAGGCGCTTCGGATAGTTGCCACTCCCATCAGCAACCAATGCCTGGATCTCGACCAACAAGGGCCTGCTGCCTTCCCATGCAACGGAAACCACGCTACCAGGTTCGTCTACCGATTCGCGGGACAGGAAGATCGCCGACGGATTACTCACCTCTCGAAATCCGGTCTCTGTCATGGCAAAAACGCCCATCTCACCACTCGCTCCAAAACGATTCTTGACGGACCGAATCATTGTGTATCTGCTGGACGGGTCGCTCTCGAAATACAACACCGTGTCAACCATGTGTTCGACAACGCGTGGACCGGCAATTGCACCCTCTTTCGTAACGTGGCCAATAACAAAAACCGATACCTCATTTTGTTTTGCGAACTGCACGATCCGGCCGACACCTTCACGCAGCTGAGCAACCGAGCCCGGCGCGGATGGCAGGTTTTCGCAGGTCATTGTTTGAATCGAATCGATGACGAGAACCCTCGCCTTACACGCCTGCGCCTGCTCTACAACATTCTCAAGAGACGTATCGGCCAACAGGTTCATATCGGATGCATCGAGTCCCAGGCGCAACGAACGCTGGGCGATCTGTCGCAATGACTCTTCGCCGGTTGCATAGCAGATTGGCAAGTCCTGCATGAGACTCGCTGACACTTGCTGCAATAAAGTCGATTTGCCGACCCCGGGGTCGCCACCCAGCAACACCACTGCGCCGGGAATCAATCCGCCGCCCAGAACCCGGTCGAATTCGGCGAAGCCGGTGCTATACCTGGACTCGATGTCGTCGGGAAGCTCCGCGAGCGTGGTCGCCGGCAAGCCGGGACTCTTTGCGGTCTTCGGCGAGCTGACTGTCGTTACCGTCAGCGTATTCCAGGATGAGCAATCGGGGCATTGCCCGGCCCATTTGACGCTGTGAGCGCCGCATTCCGTGCATACGTAGGCCGTCTTCGCCTTAGCCATAGACTCTAGTTCTTTGTTTTTAAACGGGTTTTTATTTTCACACTCAAATAATGGCGACCACAATCCAGATTATTGTTAAATTCGCCCGATCGAGTGAAAGCCAATGATAGCACCGCGTTCAGGACCGGGTATTACATAAAAAGTGCCAACCCTATCTCATTACGGATCGAGGCAATTCCCTATAATTTTGCTCTTAAAACAGGGACCTGACGCATTTTGAACAAGGCAGACAAACAGAAACGCAACAGATTCATCGCTCTGAGCTTCGTCAGCGTGCTGCTCTTGCTGATGTACGGACCGCTCGCTCAGTGGTTCGTTTCTGCCGATCGATTGCTCTACGACCAACTTGCTGGTGGTCGCCCCGCAGTACCGCTTGCCAACGCGTACATTGTGAGCATAGACCCGCAGCGTGCCGATGCGAGTGAAGTCATCGACCGCTACGGCGAAGTTCTGCAGAAACTCCAGCAAAGCGACGTGGGCCGGATAGTTTTCAGTAATCCGCCCGATATTGCGGCCGCCGAGGAACTGCCTGCCTGGTCTGCCTTGCTCACGTCGGGGGCCCCCGTATTCGTGCCCGCACGACATCCACTTGCCCGAGTCTCAGGGAACAGCGGTTTTGTCCAGTTGGCCGTCGAAAACGATGGAGTTCTGCGCCGTTCCGATATTTGGCACCTTAACGGTGGTGTCATGTCACCGTCCCTGCCACTGGCCATTGCGCTCGCCGAATCGGCCACAGCCACCGCCCCGCGCATGTCCGGAAGCGACGATTCTGTCTATTTGTCGAGCTATGCGGAGATTCCGCGCATCGATGTCCAGGACTTGATGGGGGCACAAGCTCAGGACTTGTTGGCCGGTGCTACCGTCTTCGTTGATTCTGATCCCGCAATCGTCGGTGCTGCGGCAGTCATTCCGTCAGGCCAGTTTGTGACTCATTCTGAAATTACGGCCGCCCTGCTCTCCGATATCGAACACAACCGCATGATCATTGCTCCTTCATGGATCCGTGCGTTGGAGTACCTGCTGCCTGCGCTCCTCGCTATCGTCGCGACCTTGTTTATGCCGGATCGAAATCGCAAGGAAATTGCTGTGTTGACCGCCACGGGCGTGTTGGGCTTATTGTTGTTCCAGGCCCTGATGCTGATGGGCCTGCACCTACGCATTGATCTCGGGCGACCAATTCTCATGATCATCGGCGTAGGCGCTCTGAGTGCCTACCTTGTTGCCGACGTGAAGAAGGTATCCAGCGACGCGTTCAAGAAAGGCTCGGACTTTCTGGCTGCCGGTCGTCTCGAACCTGCTTTCGCTGAATTCCGCCGTTGCAATCCGTCGGAGACCATTGCGGCCGTCATGTACAAACTGTCCCTGGCATTTGAGCAACAGGCAAAGCCCGAGCGGGCTGAGGCGGTGCTCGAGTGGATGAAGCGAACGCATGGCAGCCCAAAGGCTGACGACACGTTGTCAACCAAGAAGCTCAGTGGCGCGCCGCAACGCCTGGGGCGCTACGTCATTGAGAAACGAATCGGACGTGGCGCCATGGGCGCCGTTTACCTGGCGAAAGACCCACGTATTAATCGACCGGTTGCGCTCAAGGCAATTCCTATCGAGAAGGAGTTCGAAGACGAAGAACTCAAAGAAGCTCGCCTGCGTTTCTATCGCGAAGCTGAATCCGCCGGCCGACTGACTCATCCCAACATCATTACCGTGTTCGATGCGGGCGAAGAAAAAGGACTTGCTTACATTGCCATGGAATATGTGCCTGGCATTCCGCTCAGGAAGTTTACGGACCCAAACAGACTCCTGGCGCCCAAACGCGCTCTGGAACTCGCGGCCACGACTGCCGAAGCCCTGGACTACGCACATAATCAAGGCGTAATCCACCGCGACATCAAGCCGGCCAACCTGCTCTACAACCCGAAAGAGGGGTCGCTCAAGATCAGCGATTTTGGCGTCGCTCGAATGACGGATAACAACAGCACGAAAACGGGTATCGTGCTTGGAACGCCAATGTACATGTCTCCCGAACAGCTCAGCGCAGAAAATCTGACTGGACTATCGGACTTGTTCTCGCTTGGTGTTACTCTATACGAGCTTTTGGTCGGTGAGGTGCCGTTCAAGGCATCGAACATTGCAGTGCTGATGACAAAAATAACGACTGAAGACCCTGCCCATGTCTCTTCACGCCGTGCGGGGATACCCCCGAGCGTAGATGCTGTGTTGGCCAAAGCACTGGCCAAACGTCCTAGCGACCGATTCTCCTGCGGAGCCGAAATGGCCATCGCACTTCGGAATTGCGCGCGAGTTTCCTGAACTAATAAGAGCGATAAGACCCCTGACCATGAGCCTTAGTGGAAAAATAAGTTTTGCCGAGCTGACCGACACGGGACGGGTTCGGGACCACAATGAGGATGCCATTGGCACGAATGCCGATATCGGCCTGATGGTGTTGGCCGATGGCATGGGGGGGTATAACGCCGGCGAAGTCGCGAGCGGAATCGCTGTTCAGATAGTTACCGAACTTGCCAGTGAGGCCGCTATTCGCGAGGAATTGAACGACATCGATCCGCACAGCGGCCTGATGAGACAGTCGATTATCCTGCGAGACGCCGTCTACCGCTCGAACAAGATCATATTCCAGACCGCTCAAAGCCAAACGCATTGCGAAGGCATGGGAACCACGATCGTTGCCTGTATGTTCTATGACGACAAGGTGTCGATAGCTCACGTTGGCGATTCACGCGCCTATCGCCTTCGCGACGGCAAGCTGGACCAGATGACCCTGGACCATTCTCTTCTGCAGGAACTCGTCGATCGCGGTTTTTACTCGGAAGAGGAAGCACAGCGTTCGACTAACCGAAATTACGTAACTCGTGCACTGGGTGTGGAACCGACCGTCGAGGTCGAAGTTCACGAATACGAGGTGTTACCCGATGATGTCTATCTGCTGTGCTCTGACGGCCTGCCGGACATGGTCGAAGATGACGATATTCACTTAACTATCAGTACTTTTAATGCTAGTCTTGACGTGGTTGGTCAACAGCTTATTGACTTGGCCAACGACCACGGCGGACGCGATAACGTGTCAGTAATGCTTGCCCAGGTTAAGGAAGCCTTCCCGGCAAAAAGAGGCCTGTTGGCAAGAATTATTGGCTTATTCCGTTCGTAAAGCGATGCACCGGTCAAAGAGCGAGAAAACATGGCACGTCTAATTTTGAGTCTGGACAACCAGGTCCTGGCCGAATACAACATGACCAAAGAACGGTATACGATCGGTCGTTTGCCGGACAACGATGTCCGCATTGATAATCCGGCTGTGAGCGGGCACCACTCGCTTATCATCAATATTCTCAACGACTCCTTCCTTGAGGATCTGAATAGCACCAATGGCACGTACGTCAATGGCAAGCTAATCAAGAAACACGCTTTGCAGCACGGTGACGTTATTACGATTGGTCACCACCAGCTGCGGTTCTCGGACCAGCAGGCGCCGGAAACCGAACAAGACGAATTTGAGAAGACCATGGTTATCCCGACGGGCCAGCAAAACGCTGACACGTTGGCGAAAGCCGAGGAAGCGGCGGAAAAAGCGGTTGCCAGTGCGGTTTCCGATGTCGACGCCCAGCCCGATGCCCGCGAGGACATTGCGGATTCCGTGAAGCTGAATCCGGAGGAAGCAGCAGCTCTCGAGGATGAGGCTCCCCCGCCCCGACCGGAAGAAGAACGTGTCGAGCCCCGGCATTCCTCGACAATGACGGGTATCGACCCGGCGAACGCGCCAAACGCGTTGCCGTTGGCCAAGTTGCAGGTTCTCAGTGGGGCATTTGCAGGACGCGAGCTCGAACTGACCAAGGCGCTGACGACGCTCGGCCGACCGGGTGTGCAGGTTGCCGCCATTACGCGCCGTGCCGAGGGTTACTACATTGTGCACGTTGAATCGGGTAAGGAAGACGACTTCCCTCTCGTGAACGGCCAGCCAATTGGTGCCCAGGCTCGCAAGTTATCAGACAACGATGTCGTGCAGCTTGCCGGTGTGAAGATGGGGTTCTTCGCAGCGTAGATGTGGGAGCCCGCCTTGCGGGCGATTCCGCACCTGTTCGACGTCCTTATTGGTAGTCGCCGTCCGGATAGTCGTTGTAAGTATCCGGCACCCAGTTCTCAAACTTCGTATATCGACCGACGAACGTTAGCGGAAAGTCGCCAATAGGTCCGTTGCGCTGCTTGGCGATCGTGATGTCCGCGACGCCCTTGCGGGGCGTGTCCTGGTTATAGACCTCTTCACGATAGATAAAGATGATCAGGTCGGCATCTTGTTCAATAGCGCCCGACTCACGCAGGTCCGACATCACCGGACGTTTGTCAGTGCGCTGCTCAACACTTCGATTGAGCTGTGACAACGCGATAACTGGCACATTGAGTTCTTTGGCAAGCGCTTTCAGGCCACGCGAGATTTCGGAAATTTCCGTGGCGCGATTTTCCTTCGTGCCGTCCACCTGCATCAGCTGAAGATAATCGACAACGATCAGGTCGAGACCATGTTCGCGCTGCAAGCGACGCGACCTGGCCCGAATCTCCGTCGGCGACAAGCCCGGCGTATCATCGATATAGATAGGCGCCTCGGACATCAGCTGCACGGCCGTGTTGATTCGCGACCAGTCTTCGTCGGGGAAGTTACCTGTCCGAAGGTGTGTCTGGTCGACCCGTCCAAGCGACGAGATCATGCGAAACGCAAGTTGTTGCGAGGGCATTTCCATCGAGAAGATGGCCGTCCCTTTCTGCGAGCCAATTGCCGCATTTTCGGCAATGTTAATAGCCAGCGTCGTCTTACCCATCGACGGGCGTCCCGCAACAATAACCAGGTCGCCACCCTGCAGGCCCGCTGTTAGCTTGTCGAATTCGTTATAGCCCGTTGAAATGCCGGTGATGCTGCCATCCGACTGGTGCAACTCATCGATTCGATCAACAGCCTCCGGCAGAATATCCTTAAGCGCCTTGAATCCTTTACGCCCGCGACTTCCCTTCTCCGCGATCTCGAACACCATTCGTTCAGCGTTGTCGAGAACCTGTGCCGCAGATTGTCCATCGGTGGCGAAAGCGCTACCGCTAATTTCGTTTCCGGCATTAATAAGCGCTCGCAGCATGGAACGCTCTCTGAGAATTTTTGCATAGGCGCGGGCATTTGCTGCGCCTGCTGTCTCGTTCGCCAGCATGGCGAGATACTCGAGGCCGCCTGCTTGCTCGAGCTCGCCGCGATTGTCGAGGTATTCGGAGACCGTCACGACATCGCACGGACTGCCATCTTCGATGAGGCTGCCAATCGACTGAAATATGAGGCGGTGGTCTTTGCGGTAGAAGTCACCGGCCGATACGACGTCGGCGACTTTGTCCCATGCCTGGGCGTTAAGCATCAGGCCGCCGATCAGGGCCTGTTCTGCCTCAATGGAGTTAGGCGGGACTTTGAGGCGCTGTTCGGCCCCTTCGTCTGCATAGCCATCGTCCAACGCTCGGACCATTTATCGATTTCCCCTGCCAGTGTTTTCCCTGGCTCAAAGGTAACACAGCCGACGGAGACCCGCCGGCTACATTTATTTACTCTTCGCCTACGACGTGCAGAAGTACATCGGCACTCACTTCGGAGTGCAGATGGATGCCGATCGTGAAATCGCCGAGTTCCTGGACAGGGCCGTCAGGCATGCGGACTTCTGCCCGCTCAATTTCAACCTGCACCGCGGCAAGTGCCTCAACAATATCAATCGGACCAACGGATCCGAACAGCTTGCCCTCTGAACCGGCATTCGCCTGGACAATCAACTCCAGGCCTTCGAACGCCTTCGCCCGATCCTTCGCCTTGGCGAGCTCTTCGGCCGCAGCTTTCTCAAGCTCTGCACGGCGTGCTTCGATGGCTTTCATGTTTGCCTCGGTCGCTAACGCGGCCTTGCCCTGTGGCAAGAGATAGTTACGGCCATAACCTGGCTTTACCTTGACGAGATCGCCAATGCCGCCGAGGTTTTCTACGGTTTCCAACAAAATAACGTTCATGTTCTAGAACCTTCTACGCTTTTTTAATACGTTGCCTGAATCCGAACCAGGCATCCATATATCCAATAATCGCCAGTGCCGAAAAAATCAGCACCTGCAAGAGCGGCAACAACACATATACCGCAACCAGGGCTCCGAGCGGAAGGATGTTCTCCGCGTGAAACCAATGGACCATCGCCAATCCCTGGAGCCAGAACATCGCAAAGACAACGAATGCAACGCTCTGCAACCAGGCTCCGCCCACTACGAGCGCGAGCAGCGAAGCGACCGCCATAGCGAACGCGATGACACGTCCAAAATTCAAATCCCGAAACCGGCCAAAATCGGCGGTTTCTGTCTGCAGCTTCTTATACAGCCCGTACCCCAACAACAGTCCGGCCACGTACAGCATCCAGAACGCCAGTGCTGCGGAAACTGTCATCACTTCCGCGTTGAGCAGCTCCTGGTTCAACTCCAGGCCGCTCTGCCGGGCGATCTCAGCCATCGTCATCAGATACGGTTCCCAAAAAGCAGCCGGATCTGTAACTAAAACAACAAATCCCGTCATCGCCACGACCGTCACAATGACAGTCAACTGCATCGTCAGTGTCAGCGATCGTGAATTGATCAGCACAACTGCGAGCAGCATCACAGGCACCCAGGTGCCCGCCATTAGCGCCAACAGCGAAACCATGGATACGCCGAAAATCAGCGACACGGTCAGCAGTGCTGCCGCGGCAACCAGGGCTTCAATGGCCGCCTGCCGCATCCCGTGCGCCAGAACCAGCAGCACCATGATGACGCCACTGGTCAGCTGCGGCGCAGGCAGCAGCAATGTTACGGCCAATCCCATTACGGCGTTTTGCGGCCTGGCAACCAGCCACGCGGCTAAACGCTGCACGGAAATTCCTCCGACGGCTTTTTAGTGCCGATCGGTGTACGGCAAGAGCGCAAGGTATCGCGCACGTTTGACCGCCTTTACCAGCTGACGCTGGTAGTGCGCTTTCGTGCCCGTAATACGACTCGGAACGATCTTGCCGGTCTCCGTGACATACGCCTTAAGCAGGTTGAGATCCTTGTAGTCGATCTCTTTGATACCCTCAGCGGTGAAACGGCAATACTTACGCCTGCGTGAATAACGACTCATGATTTATCTCCTCAGGCGCTTTTTGCTTCAGCCGGTTCGTCAGAACCCTCTGCAGCATCTTTTGTTGGGGCGACTTCAGCTTCCTTGGCGTCGGCGTCTTCCGCCTTGGCCTCGTCTGCTTTGTCTGCATCAGCGGCGGCTTCGGCCGGTGCTTCTTCAGCAGGTGCTTCCTCAGCCGACGCTTCTTCAGCCGGCGCTTCTTCAGCCGGTGCTTCCTCAGCCGTTACTTCTTCAGCCGGTGCTTCTTCAGCCGTTACATCTTCAGCCGGTGCTTCTTCAGCCGGTGCTTCTGCTGCGCGCTTCGCCGCGGCTTGCTCTTCTTCAGCACGCTGTGCAGCTTCGGCAGCAGCCTTGGCTTCGCGACGTTGCTGAGCTTCCTTTTCCTTGGCCTTTTCTTCGGCAACAGCGACAGCCATTGGCGATGACTCAGAAATGGCCTCGTCACGGACCAGGACCAGGTTACGCAATACCGCGTCATTGAACTTGAATGCGCTCTTGATCTCGGTGATCACATCGAACGGACACTCAACGTTCATCAGGGCGTAGTGTGCTTTGTGAATCTTGTTGATCGGGTGCGCCAGCTGGCGGCGACCCCAGTCTTCAGAGCGGTGAACCTGACCGCCGGCTTCGGTGACCATGCCCTGGTATTTTTCAACCATGGCAGGGACCTGCTCGCTCTGGTCCGGATGGACCAGAAACACGATTTCGTAATGTCTCATTGTCTTCCCTTATGGATGAGATCGCCTGGCTAACTCCAGGAGACCGCAGCTACCCGTCACAGCGGTGTAGCAAGAGGTTAATTCCCGCCCTTATTGACGGGGAGGCGCATGCTACCCAAGCCGCAGGCACTGTGCAAGCCATAAATGCCGGATTTTGAAGGGCGATTGCCTATTCCGGGGTGCCCCGCTGGCGGACAATCTCATACAGACAGATGCCGGTCGCCACCGACACATTGAGGCTGGAGACCACACCCTCCATGGGCAGGCTCACCAATGCATCGCAACGACTGACTATACCTTTGCCCAGCCCCGTATGCTCGCGCCCCATCACGAGAGCAACGGAGCCGGTCAAATCGGCCTCAAACAGACTGCTTTCTGCCTGGTCGCTCGTGCCGACGCAGCGAACGCCATAGCCAGCCAGCCACGCCAGGACACGCCCCAGGTTGCCCACTGGCACGAATGGCAGCTGCTCCGCTGCCCCGGCTGCCACTTTACTGACGGTCGGCCCCAACCCTGCCGCACCATGCCGCGGCACGACAACGGCATCGACGCCGGCCGCATCGGCTGTCCGCATGCAGGCCCCCAGGTTGTGAGGGTCCTGGACGCCATCGAGTACGAGCAGTAACAGCGTCTCGCCGGCCTGCAAGCGCTCCTCGACCAGGGTGCGCAGCCCCGCTTCATCCATGACTGTGCTGCGCCGTACCTCGGCTACGACGCCCTGATGTCGTGATTCACCACTGATTTGGGCTAATCGCGCCCGATTCGCGGCCTGAATTTCGATCCCATCCTGGCGCGCAGACTGAATAATGGCCTCAACACGCGGATTGGCCGTCTGGTATTCAGCGTAGATGCGCCGAATATCGGCCGCCTCGGACGCCATGAGTTGCTCGACAGCCCGCAGGCCCGTGATGTACTGCGACTTACTCATCGGTTCAGGCTCATCGGTTCAGGCTCATCGACGCCTCTGTTTGCCGGTGGGACGTTTCTTCTGCGGTTTGGATGAGGTTTCCGCGGCTGGCCGGAAGTCGATCTTGCGAGTCTCCATATCGACCCGTTGTACCCGAATCCGCATTTCCTCGCCCAGGCTGTAAGAATCTCCGCTGCGCTCGCCAACGAGTTTTTGCGAGCCGGCATCGTACTTATAGTAGTCATTGGCGAGGCTCGTCACGTGCACCAGGCCGTCGGTCATG
>JAACFG010000008.1 GCA_009937605.1 Gammaproteobacteria bacterium
TCGAGCGTCGCTTCCGCGGCGTCTGTCTTGACGCACTCTTCAACAAACGCGGCGACTTCCGGATCGACCGCCGCCGCCTTCGCGGCGAGCGGATGCTCGGCCGCGACGGCCATGTAGGTCACGCCCATGAGTGTATCGGGGCGCGTCGTATAAACCGTCAACGGTTCATCCTCACCCTCCACATCGAACGACAGCTCGACGCCTTCCGAGCGACCAATCCAGTTCTTCTGCATTGTCTTGACCGAGTCGGGCCACCCGGGCATGCGATCGAGTTCGTCGAGAAGTTCGTCAGCGTAAGCCGTCGTCTTCATGAACCACTGCGGAATTTCGCGCCGCTCGACCAGCGCATCGGAGCGCCAGCCACGCCCGTCAATAACCTGCTCATTCGCCAGTACGGTCTGATCGACCGGGTCCCAGTTAACGACAGAGTTCTTGCGATAGACGAGGCCTTTCTCGAACATCCTCGTGAACAGCCACTGTTCCCAACAGTAGTACTCGGGACGGCAGGTCGTAACCTCGCGCGTCCAATCGTAGGCATACCCGAGACGATTCAGCTGCCCCCGCATATCCTCGATGTTCTTGTATGTCCACTCTGCGGGTGGCACGTTGTTCTTGATCGCCGCGTTTTCGGCGGGCATCCCAAACGCGTCCCAGCCCATGGGCTGCAGGACATGCTTGCCCAGCATACGATGGTAACGTGCGATCACGTCGGAAATCGTGAACACTCGTACGTGACCCATGTGCAGTTTCCCGCTCGGATACGGGAACATCGTCAGGCAGTAGAATTTCTCTTTGTTCGGGTCTTCGTCGACCTCGAAACTACGGGCTTCGACCCAATGCTGCTGGGCCTCCTGCTCGACAATCTCGGGCTTGTACGGGGTGGTCATCGGTGTCGCTTTTGTCGGGTTCCGGAAAACCCGCAGACTACAGGAACAGGGCGCGCTTCGCAGCAGCTTTGCGGCCCGCTAAAGGCTGGCCCGGTCGCGTATCCAGCAGATCCCGAGAATGGCCAGGCACAGGCCAATAATGAGTTGATTTCCGACCGCCGCGTACGGCGTAAGCCCACGGCGCGGCGTGACCTCTGCCGTCAGGAGTTCTGGCTCGAATTGCTTGCCGGTCTGTAGAAGTGCACCGTCTGCGCCGATAAACGCGCTGATACCCGTATTCGTGGAACGGACGGCCGGTCGACCGAACTCGAGCGAGCGCATGCGTGCGATCTCAAGGTGTTGGTGCGGCGCGATGGAATCGCCGAACCAGGCATCGTTACTGACGTTGATAAGAATGGCGGCGTCGGGAAGCGCATACAACTGCTCCGCGCCATAGGCATCTTCGTAGCAGATCGCTACGCCAAACTGCGTGCCATCCGCGCCAATCAGCAGCGGCTGTTCTGCATCACCCTTTGTAAGGTCCGAGTGCGGCAGATTCTGCATTTTCATCCATTCACGTACGCTGGGGGGCACGGGAAAGTACTCACCGAAAGGCACGAGATGGCGTTTGCGATACCGCTGGCGTTCCTCAGTACCGATCAGCATGACGCTATTGTAAATTCGGCCTTCGACGCTGCGATCGTAGCTACGCTCCAGGATACCGAACAGGACCGTCTGCCCATTCTCCCGGGCGTCGCTCTCGACCTGTGCGATAAACGGTTCAACCTGGTCCTGGATAGCAGGGATTGCCACTTCCGGCCACAGCACGATCTCGCTATCGGCCACGCTCAACGTTGCGCCGTGATAATACTCCATGATCGGCAACAGCTGATCACGATCCCATTTCTTGTCTTGTGAAACGCCCGCCTGGACGATGCTGGTACGAATAGCCTTGCCTGCGGGCTCCGTCCAGTCGACCGACAACAGGATCCCACCAATCACCCAGGGCGCGATCACGATCGCGACACCGCCAAGTCGGGCCCTGGCTGTCGACGCAAGGAATGCCGCGATAGTCGCAGCGGCACTGACAACCAACACGAAGCTCACACCGTAAATGCCAAGCACCGGTGCCCAACCCGCGAGCGGTGAGTCTATTTGCCCGTAGCCGAGCCCCATCCATGGAAAACCCGTCAGAACCCAACCTCTGATCCACTCACACAGGACCCAGGCCGCGGGTCCGGCAAGAACGAGTAGCCATGGCTCGCCATGCGACAGCTTGCTCGTGAGCCAGGCCGCGAGCGATACGAACGCTGCCATGATCAACGCAAGCCCTGCCATTAGCAGGAGCGCCACCCAGATCGCGGCATTGCCAAATACGTGCACCGAGATGTAGATCCAGTAGATGCCCGTCAGGTAGAACCCGAAGCCGTACCAAAAGCCGTGGGCAGCAGCATCCCGCGGCGCGACCGTCAGGCATATGTAGAGCAATGGCAGCACGAGCAACGGCGCCAGCAGCCACAAGCCGAACGGCGCGAACGCAGTCGTCGTGGCCGCACCCAGGACGAACACGATCAGGCGGCTGACGGATGGCCTGTCAGCGGGTAAGAGGAAGATCGGGTGTCTGTATTTTTCCAAAACTCAGGTGCCTGACCGCTGCACCTGCAGCGCGTCGATACGCCGCTTGTCCGCCTTGACAACTGAAAACTCGAATCCACCGAAGTCGATTTTCTCACCCCGTCTTGGCAGGCGACCAAGCTCGTGCATGACAAGACCGCCGACGGTGTCGTATTCCTCGTCTTCAAGTTCACATTCGAAATAATCGTTGAAGTCCTCGATGCGCGTCAGGGCGCGAACAGCAAAACTCGGCTTGCCATTGCGGTCTCCGTCCGGGCGGATGAACTCTGCTTCTTCATCATCATGCTCATCTTCAATCTCGCCGACAATTTCCTCGAGAACGTCTTCAATAGTCAGCAGGCCCGCAACGCCGCCATATTCGTCAACCACGATCGCCATGTGATTGTGGCTGGCACGAAACTCCTTGAGCAAGGCTTTGAGACGTTTGGATTCGGGTATGACAGAGGCGGAGCGCAGCAACTTCTGTATTGTCACTTCTTTGGCCGCATCAGTACCGAAATAGCGCAACAGGTCTTTGGCAAGCAGGATACCCAGCACCTCGTCGCGATCCTCGCCAATGACCGGGAATCTCGAGTGCCCGGATTCGACGATCATCGCGAGGATATCGTCGAACTCATCCTCGATATCAATAACGACCATCTGCGAACGCGGCACCATGACTTCACGAACCTGTGTCTCCGATACCTCGAGCACACCAGTGAGCATGCTCTTTTCCTCGGCGTCCAATTCCACCTCGGATTCAATGAATGTCTGGATTTCGTCTCGGCTCCAGGGCGCGCCCCGGAACGCACGCCGAACGCGCGCGACCAATCCGGGGCTGCCTGAGCCGGTGGTACTGGGAGGTTTTTCGTTCATAGTCGCGTAATTCTATCAGGTCTGGCCTGACGCTCCATATGGATCGGGGAGTCCGTGTGCTGTCAGGATGCGCGTCTCGAGCGCTTCCATGGCAACTGCCTCCGAGTCTTCTTCGTGATCGAACCCCAGGAGATGCAATGTGCCATGCACCAGCATATGCGCCCAGTGGGCCGCGACGGATTTTCCTTGTTCCGAGGCCTCAGCATCGACGACGCTCGCACAGACCACAATGTCCCCAAGTAATGACGGTGCGTCATCGGGTAGCCCCGCTATCGGGCCAACAGGAAATGACAACACATTCGTCGCCTTGTCCTTATCGCGGTAGTCGCGATTTAACGCGCGGATCTCGTCTGCGTCCACGACGCGTACCGAGACCTCGACATCATTCGGGACGCCGACAGTTTCAACCGCCCGCGTTACCCATGTGTCAACGATCGTTGCTTCCGGACCCGTGTCGTCTTCGCAGGCCCGCTGAACGTCAACCAGAACTGTCATTTTCTTCGTAGGCCTTCACGATACGCTGCACGAGTTGATGACGCACAACGTCCTTCGGCGTGAAGTAAGTAAACGAGACGCCTTCCACGTCCTGTAACACGTCGATCGCATTCCTCAAACCCGACAACTGGCCATTAGGAAGATCAATTTGCGTCACATCGCCGGTTACGACAGCCCGCGATCCGAAGCCGATACGTGTCAGGAACATCTTCATCTGCTCGACGCTCGTGTTCTGTGCTTCGTCAAGAAGGACGAAAGACTCATTGAGCGAGCGGCCACGCATAAAGGCGAGTGGCGCAATTTCGATGACATTGCGCTCGATGAGCCGAGTGACTCGCTCGGCGCCGATCATGTCATACAGCGCGTCATACATTGGGCGAAGATAGGGATCGACTTTCTGCGAGAGATCCCCCGGTAGAAATCCGAGTCTCTCACCTGCTTCGACTGCCGGACGCACTAATACGATGCGCCGGATCTCTTCCGACTCCAATGCATCGACTGCAGCGGCAACAGCAAGATACGTCTTACCTGTACCGGCGGGACCTATGCCAAAAGCCAGGTCGTGACTCCGAATATTGCGCATGTACAGTGTCTGGTTTGCGCCACGAGGCCGAATCAATTTACGCCTGGTCTGAATAGAAACGTCTTCGCTCTCATCGTCAGCACCGGCCGAATTTTCAGGCGCATCATCCATAAAGGACTCCTGCAATAACATGTGTACACGCTCCGGATCGAGCCGCTCATGGTCGGTCATGTCGAACAGCTTCGACAGGACGTCACCGCCCACTTCAGCTGCACCGGGTTGACCGGTAATCCTAAAGCGATTACCGCGACTTGCGATTTCAACGTCGAGGCGGCGTTCGATTTGCCGCAGGTGTTCATCAAACTGGCCGCAGAGATTGGCAAGGCGGCTGTTATCGGCGGGCTCGAGAATTACGTCCCGAGAAATCTGGACAGCATTCAAAATCTGTATTTGTAACCTCTGTGCAGGAAGCCACCTGTCAGGACGACAAGGGCATTGCCTTTGCAGGCAAGATATCTATCACGGCAATAGACCATTAGGCTTGAGACTACGCCGCGGCTTCTTTGTTCGCAAGTCGGCCGCGTAACGAGTTCGGCAGCGCTTCCGTAATCGTGACATCCACAAACTGCCCGATAATCGACGCGTCCGCATCGAAATTGACCCAGCGATTGTTCTCGGTACGTCCCGATACCTGGGCGGCGCTTTTCTTTGACAGCTTTTCGACGAGCACGCGCTGCGTCGTCCCGACCATCGCACGGCTTATTTCCAACGCCTGTTGGTTGATGCGCATCTGCAGAATCTGCAGCCGCTGCTTCTTCACTTCGTGCGGTGTGTCATCGGCCAACGATGCCGCCGGCGTTCCCGGTCGCGCACTGTAGATGAAGCTGAACGACTGGTCGAAACCGACGTCGGCAACCAGGTTCATCAACTGTTCGAAATCCTTGTCGGTCTCCCCCGGAAAACCAATAATGAAATCGCTGCTGAGTGAGATGTCGGGACGCGCTTCTCGCAGTTTCCGAATCTTCTGTTTGTATTCGAGGATCGTATGTCCGCGCTTCATCGCCGCGAGTACGCGATCAGAGCCGTGCTGCACAGGAAGGTGCAGGTAGCTTGCGAGTTTTGGCACTTCGGCATAGGCCTGGATCAGGCTGTCCGTGAACTCAACCGGGTGCGACGTCGTAAATCGAATGCGCTCTATTTCGTCGAATGCCGCGACGTAATAGATGAGCGTCGCCAGGTCCGCGATCTCGCCGTCGTGCATGGGACCACGGTAGGCATTGACGTTTTGCCCCAGCAGGTTAACTTCTCGCACACCTTGCTCTGCGAGTGATGCGACCTCTGCAATAACATCGTCGAACGGGCGGCTGATTTCCTCGCCACGCGTATACGGCACAACGCAGAAGCTGCAATACTTGCTGCAGCCTTCCATGACCGATACGAACGCGGTTGGCCCGTCCGCACGCGGCTCAGGAAGGCTGTCGAACTTCTCGATCTCGGGGAACGAGATATCGACAACCGAGGCTGCCTTCCTGCCCGCATCGGTAATCAGCTCCGGAAGGCGATGCAAGGTCTGCGGCCCGAATACGACATCGACGAACGGCGCACGCTTCGTAATGCCCTCACCTTCCTGGCTGGCAACACAGCCCCCAACGCCTATCTTCACGCCAGGGTTTTTCTCCTTGAGCGCGCGCCAGCGTCCCAGCTCGGAGAACACCTTCTCCTGGGCTTTTTCGCGAATCGAACAGGTGTTTACGAGCAACAGATCCGCGTCTTCCGGCGTATCGGTCAACTCGTAGCCGTGCGACTCGCGCAAGACGTCCGCCATCTTGTCCGAGTCGTACTCGTTCATTTGGCAGCCCATTGTCTTGATGTATAACTTCATGTCATGCGTTATTTAATGAAACCGAGATTCTCAAGCTTAACCAGTATGCGGTGCGCTGCAAGGTCGGGCGAGATTCCGATCGTGTCAATATCCATCTCCGGCTTCTCCGGGACCTCGTAAGGGTCGCTGATCCCCGTGAATTCCTTGATTTTACCAGCGCGTGCCAGCGCGTAGAGGCCTTTACGATCGCGTTCTTCGCAGATTTCGAGCGGTGTCGAAACGTGGATCTCAACAAAGCCGCCCACCGGCTCTATCGACTCACGCACCTGCCGGCGCGTGTGGGTGTATGGCGCGATGGGAGCGCAGATTGCGATTCCGCCATTCTTCGTGATCTCACTTGCCACGAAACCAATGCGCTGAATATTGAGGTCACGGTGCTCTTTCGAGAAACCAAGTTCACTTGAGAGATTCTTGCGCACGATGTCGCCATCGAGCAACGTGATCTGGCGCCCGCCGATCTCCATCAGTTTGGACATCAGGGCGTTGGCGATCGTCGACTTGCCCGAACCCGAGAGGCCCGTGAAGAACACGGTGAACCCCTGCTTATGACGCGGCGGGTGTGTCCGTCTCAGCTCGGTCACCACGTCCGGGAACGAGAACCAATCGGGGATTTCAAGGCCCTGTTGCAGGCGGTGCCTGAGGTCGGTTCCCGCAATGTTCAGGACATTGTCCTCGTCCGTGGCGTCGTCGATCGGGATGTACTCTGCCTTGTTCTCCGCGTAGACCATCATGCGGAACGGCACCATCGAGATATCGAGCTCGTCGGCGTGTTCGGTCAGGAGTTCCTGCGCATCATACGGGCCGTAAAAATCCTCGCCATTGGAGTCTTTGCCCGGACCTGCATGATCACGACCAATAATGATATGTGTGCAGCCGTAGTTCTTGCGGATAATTGCGTGCCACATCGCTTCGCGTGGGCCACCCATGCGCATCGCCAATGGCAGCAAGGATAACGACGTCGTCTGTTCCGGGTAGTGCTTGAGGACGTGCTCGTAGCATCGCACCCGCGTGTAATGATCCACGTCGCCGGGCTTGGTCATTCCGACAACCGGATGAATCAGCAGGTTGGCCTCTACTTCGCGCGCGGCCCGGTAGGAAATCTCCTGGTGCGCCCGGTGCATCGGGTTGCGCGTCTGGAACGCCACAACCTTGCGCCAGCCGAGCTTCTTGAATCGCGCCCGCACTTCGGCCGGGCTCTCACGAAGATGCTTGAAATCGTAGTGGGTTGGCGCCTCGATACCGGTGAGTTTCCCGCCGACATACACGGGATTGGCGATGTTATTGAGGAAATGTACCGCCGGGTGCTTTTCGTCGGTCGTACCGAACACGCCTTTTGTTTCGGCCGCCTTGTCCGGCGTCCAGATGTCGCCGACTTCGAGGGTGGCGAGAATTACGCCTTCGAGATCGCGCAGGGCGACCTTGTCGCCCGTTTTCAGGTCACCCGCAAATTCCTCGCTTACGTCCAGCGTGATAGGTATCGGCCAAAGCACACCGCTGGTGAGGCGCATGCCGCCGACGACTGTCTCGTAGTCGTCCTTGTTGAGAAAACCATCGAGCGGTGAAAAAGCACCGTTCAAGAGCAATTCGATATCACAGAGCTGGCGCTCCGTCAGGTCCCAGGACGCATAGTCGCGCGCCGCGGCCTTTTCGGCTTCAGCCGCGTCCGCATCAAGATAAAGATTTTTCAGTTCGCCGCCATGCGGTTCCTTGAACGCACCCATTTCATCACTCCAGAGTAATGTGTAAAGAGAAAGCCGCGCAGGTTAGCTATACCCGGCGCGGCTTTGAATAGTGGTTTGGCGTAGGTTTCGCCTAGAACGGAATATCGTCGTCGAAGTCGTCGGGACCCGGCTGGGGAGGTGCACTTCCGCCACCCTGCTGACCACCGCCTTGTTGACCGCCACCCTGCTGGCCACCGCCGCCACCGAACGAACCACCGCCACCGGCTCCGCCGCGACCGCCAAGCATTTGCATCTCGTCGGCGATGATCTCGGTCGTGTAGCGATCCTGCCCATCCTGGCCCTGCCATTTGCGCGTGCGCAGTTTGCCTTCGATGTAGACCTGGGAGCCTTTGCGCAGGTACTCGGCCGCAATCTCAGCCAGGCGGCCGAACATGGCCACCTTGTGCCACTCGGTTCGCTCTTTCTGCTCGCCAGTCTGCTTGTCCTTCCACGACTCGTTGGTCGCGACCGTCATATTCGTAACGGCTGAGCCGCTCGGCATGTAGCGCGTCTCGGGATCGCCCCCGAGGTTTCCAACGACGATGACTTTGTTAATTCCGCGGGCCATTTTGGCTCCTGTCTTCTGGTTTATTGTGTCCGCCGCCACGGCAGCGAGGGGGGACTATTGTAGAGCCTGATGGGGCAATTACTAGCCCGATTTCCGGGATAAATCCGCAAATTATTTGCGAAAACGCCCGAATCCCTGCAGCGCCAGCCAAATCCCGCCCAACAGGGCACATACGAAGAACACGTCGGTCGGCCTGCCTTGCCCGAGAAACCGCCCGCCGATCAGGCCACCGACGAAAGCGCCCAGGAACTGGGCACTTGAAAAGACCCCCAGCGAGGCGCCGCGAACCTCGTCCCCGGCCAGCACCGAGAGGCGAGCGGGCAGTCCTGCTTCAAGAAAATTGAAGCCGGCGAAGTAGATCACAAGGGCGACGAATACGGGCATCGGCGAGAACGAGAAGAATGTCAGCCCGAGTTGCGCGACGACAATGAGCGTGACGGCCAGGCCGATCAGGTACCCGCGTCCACGGTGATGGTCCTTCATGATCATCGGGACCGCGATTCCGAGCGACACGACGAGTGAGCCAATGTACATCTTCCAGTGCGTCGTGAGTGGCATTTCGAAGCGGTCGTACAGCAGCAGTGGCAGCGCTACGAACGTCGCTGTCATGATCGCGTGCAACAGGAATACGTAGAAGTCGACCCGCAGCAGGTCGGCCCGGAACGCCGGTAGCAGACTCCAGCTCTCACGGCGCTGCGGTTGCGGAATATCGGGGAGCAGTCGCAGCATCAGTGCCGCAACGACGGCCAGGGCCGCGGCCACCCAGAACAGAGCCAGCACGCCGAACTTCGCGGCAATCAGCGGACCGGCGGCGAACGCGATCATGAAAGACGCACCGATACCCACGCCAAACACGGCCATCGATCGGGTGCGGACTTCGGGGCGCGTCGCGTCCGTGATCAGCGCGGTCAGCGTCGCCGAGATAGCGCCCGCCCCTTGCAGGAACCGACCCGCGATAACGCCATGGATCGAATCTGACATGGCCGCGACGATGCTGCCAGCAGCAAAGATCGCGAGGCCGCTGATAATAATGGGCAGCCGGCCCACGCGGTCTGACAGCGCACCCAGCGGAATCTGAAATGCCGCCTGGGTCAATCCGTAGGCACCGACCGCCAGGCCAATCAGGAACGGCGTGGCGCCCTGCAAATCCCTGGCGTACAGCGACAAGACAGGTAGCAGCGCAAACAAGCCGAACATGCGGATCATCGCGATTAGCGCAACCACGCCGACGGAACGACGTTCATCGGCGTGCATGGCTATGCGGTCTGGCTTGTCTGGATCCAAAGTACTGCTTCCTTTGCGCCGCGGATGCGCGGCGGCGTATATTAGCAGGTTGTTCGCTTTACACTGAATCTCAAAATGAAATCAATAGACATCAGAGGCGCGAGGACCCACAACCTCAAGAACCTCGACCTCACGCTGCCCCGCGACCAGTTGATCGTGTTTACGGGGCTGTCCGGGTCGGGCAAGTCCTCGCTCGCCTTCGATACGATCTACGCCGAAGGCCAGCGTCGCTACGTCGAGTCTTTGTCCGCCTACGCGCGCCAGTTCCTGTCGATGATGGAGAAGCCGGATATCGACCATATCGAGGGGCTGTCACCCGCGATTTCGATTGAGCAGAAGTCCACGTCGCACAATCCGCGGTCGACGGTAGGCACCGTCACCGAAATCTATGATTACCTGCGACTGTTATTCGCGCGCGCCGGCACGCCGCGCTGCCCCAATCACGACATCACGCTCGAGGCGCAAACGGTTAGCCAGATGGTGGATCACGTTCTCGAATTACCCGAAGGCACCAGGCTCATGCTGCTTGCTCCGATCGTTGCGGAGCGCAAGGGCGAACACGTGCAGCTCATGGCCGATCTTCAGGCCCAGGGTTTCATTCGAGCACGTATTGACGGCGAAATTTATGAACTCGACCAGCCGCCCGAGCTGGATCTCCGAAAGAAGCACAACCTCGATGCGATTGTCGATCGCTTCAAAGTGAAGGAAGACATTCGACTGCGTCTGGCCGAGTCATTCGAAACCGCTCTGCGACTTGCCGATGGCGTCGCGCGCATTGCCTATATGGAAGGCGACGAGGAAGAAATCACGTTCTCGGACCGATTCGCCTGCAATATCTGCGGCTATAGCCTGACAGAGCTCGAGCCACGCCTGTTCTCGTTCAATAATCCGACGGGCGCCTGCCCGAGCTGTGACGGCTTGGGTGTGAAACAGTTCTTCGATCCGGCGCGTGTCGTCGTCAACCCGAACCTTTCCCTTGCCGGTGGCGCGATACGCGGCTGGGACCGCAAGACGACCTACTACTACCAGATGATCCAGAGTCTCTCGTCGCACTACGAGTTCGATATCGAAACACCATTCGACGAGCTCACGAAGAAGCTCCAGGACATCGTTCTGTACGGCAGCGGCAAGGACAAGATCGAGTTCTTTTATGCCAACTCACGTGGCATGCAGATCAAGAAGACCCACCGATTCGAAGGCGTACTGCCGAACCTCGAGCGCCGCTATCGCGAAACTGAATCAAGTGCGGTACGCGAGGAGCTGTCAAAATTCCTCAATAGCCAGGCCTGCCCGGAGTGCGACGGCACTCGACTCAACGAATCGGCGCGCCACGTGTTCATCTGCGATCATTCGTTGCCAGAAATCACGAGCCTGTCAGTCGGTCATGTCCGGGAGTTTTTTGACACGATGAAGCTCGACGGTTGGCGCGCAACGATCGCCGACAAGATTGTCAAAGAGATCAGTGATCGCGTCGGCTTCCTGTCCGACGTCGGACTCGACTACCTCTCACTCGATCGCAGCGCCGAAACGCTGTCGGGCGGGGAAGCACAGCGAATTCGCCTGGCCAGCCAGATCGGCTCCGGCCTTGTCGGCGTCATGTACATCCTCGATGAACCGTCGATCGGGTTACACCAGCGCGACAACCAGCGTCTCCTGGGAACGCTCACCCACCTCCGGGATATCGGCAACACCGTAATTGTCGTTGAGCACGATGAAGAGGCCATCATGTCTGCCGACTTCGTCGTCGACCTCGGTCCCGGCGCCGGGGTACATGGTGGCCACGTCGTGGCCGCGGGCACGCCCGAAGAGGTGCAGAAGGAAGCGACGTCTCTCACCGGGCAATACCTTTCCGGCAAGCGCGAAATCGCTGTCCCGAGCGAGCGCACGCCCTGTGATCCCGGCAAGCAGGTCCGCGTTCTCGGCGCGAAGGGCAACAACCTCAAGAACATTGACGCGTCGATTCCGGTTGGCCTGATGACCTGCGTTACAGGCGTATCCGGATCCGGCAAGTCCACGCTCGTCAATGACACTCTGTACAAGTCCGTAGCGGAGGAAATTAACCGGGCAAGCCGCAATCCCGCGCCACACAGGGCGATAGAAGGCCTCGAAGCCTTCGACAAGGTCATTGATATTAGCCAGAGCCCCATCGGCCGCACGCCTCGCTCGAACCCGGCAACGTATAGCGGCCTGTTTACGCCGATTCGCGAGTTATTTGCCGGTACCCAGGAAGCCCGCTCGCGCGGCTACCTGCCGGGGCGTTTCAGCTTCAACGTGAAAGGCGGACGCTGCGAGGCCTGCCAGGGTGACGGCGTAATCAAGGTGGAAATGCACTTCCTGCCGGACGTGTACGTCCCTTGTGACGTGTGCCGCGGACAGCGCTACAACCGCGAGACTCTGGAAATTCGGTACAAAGGCAAGAACATCCACGAGGTTCTCGACATGACCGTCGAGGACGCAGCCGTGTTTTTCCAGAACGTGCCGGTGGTAGCCCGTAAGCTGCAAACGCTGACGGACGTCGGACTGACCTATATTCGCCTCGGGCAGAATGCGACGACGCTGTCCGGCGGCGAGGCGCAGCGCGTAAAACTGGCAAAAGAGCTGTCCAAGCGTGATACCGGCAATACGTTGTACATTCTCGACGAACCGACGACCGGGCTGCACTTTCACGACATCGAGCAGTTGCTGCGCGTTCTGCATCGCCTGCGCGACCACGGCAACACGGTTGTGGTCATCGAGCACAATCTCGATGTAATCAAGACAGCTGATTGGATCATCGATCTCGGCCCCGAGGGTGGCGATGGCGGTGGACAGATTGTTGCCGCTGGAACGCCGGAAGCTGTCGCCGCAACGAAAGGCTCGTTCACGGGTGAGTTTTTGCAGCCGATGCTTCCGCGCGCAGCCGGCGCCGCAAAGAAGGCAGCAACATAGGAACTTTACGACAGTATTGTTCGTAATAGCGCAACCGCTTCGAGAGATCGCGTTCTTCAAGCCGAATACCCATCAGCGTGTAGGCGGTCATGCCGGCCGCCAGCACGAGATGCGTTACAGTCATTATCGGCGATGCCCAAATGACAATGAGCCAGCCTGCGTAGATCGGATGCCGCACGATTCGATATGCCGCTGGCGTGCCAAATGCCGGCTCCTCGCACCGCGTACCACCGCGCAGCATGCACCAGGCTTGCTTGAGTCCGAATAATTCAAAGTGGTCGATAAGGAATGTTGCCCAGATCATTAGTGTCCACCCACCTGCATAGGCCATCGTGATGATCGTTCGAATCACCTCATTCTCGACAAACCACACCACCCCGCCCATCGGCTGCCAAAGTGCCATCAACACGACCAGTGCGAAGCACGACATCAATACGTAGATGCTACGAACGGCGCTTCGTGCGATGAACGAGCCAAGCCATCTTTTGAAAGGTCGACGAGCCATACCACTGTGCTGCAACGCAAACAGTAGCAACAGGCCGACATTGACCAGCAATGCCTGCCGCAGTGGCACGCCGGCAGCTGCATCGATAGTGCGTGCCACGAAAAAATTGCCAAAAAACGCGGCCGCATACACAGAGGTCGCGACGAATGCGAGGTAGGCGAGTACGGCAAAGACAAACAATCCAAGTTCCTTCACGTCGTTCTCCTCTAGGCTGCTTTGAACTGGTCCGGCATTGCGACCGGCAGGACGAAATCGAGAAACACCGGATTAACGAGATGTGGGTGCGTCAATGGGGCCATATGACGAAGCCCGACCATCTTCAGCAATCCCCCGTCCGTGACGTGAGCTGCCGTTTTCTCAGCAGCCTGCCGGGCCGCTAACCAGCTGCGCGTGCCACTCAATAGACGAACAGGCATACGGAGCCGCTGTGCCTGAAACTGCGAAATGCCGGTCGGCTCGAAACACACGATGCTGGCGACGCGTTTTGGATAGAGCGTCGCAACGCAGGCAGCAACAGCCGCACCGCGTGCATGAGCGACGATATGGAAAGGTCGTGATATTGCGCCGGTCTGGCGAAGTACAGTCTGAACATCGTCAGCCAGGGCCCGCCGACCCTGTCCCGTCAAGTCCGGCGCGATGACTGTGGCTCGGTCGCGGACGAGATCTTTGAAGTCTCGCCACATACCGCTGCTGCTCGCACTGCCGTGCAGGCAAACCAGAACCGGGCGTTCCGTGTCTGTCTCTTGTGCTTGATACATCTCTTCGATTCCACCTTATGGCCTGTGATGAAGTGTCCGCGTAGAATGATCAACAGTCCTGACCCAACTACGACCAATACCTGACCATTTGCTGACACGCGCTCCCGAGGCAGCAGTGACCGAAGAAAAAGACCAAAAATCAGAGGTTTACAGGTTCGATGATTGTGTGCTCGACGCCGACACGCGCGAGCTGACAATGGACGGTGAGCCCGTCACGACCCAACCCAAGGCGTTTGAACTACTGCTGTTCCTGGTACGCAATCGCAGCCGTGCTGTTGATAAGGACGAGCTCCAGGACGCGCTGTGGCCGCGCAGTATCGTGACTGAGACCGCGCTGACGCGTTGCGTCATGAAAGCCCGGCGCGCCGTCGGCGACGATGCCGACAAACAATCCGTGATCAAGACAGTGCATGGTCATGGCTATCGATTCGTCGCCAACATCGACGATCAGGCCGCACGGCCAGCCGAGGGAACAGTCAGCCCGACCAGGCCTCAACCCGCCAGGCGCAGCCCGGCGCTCGCGATCGCTGCCGCGATCATCATGATCGCTGTTGCAGGCTGGTGGTTTTTCGCCCCACATGCGGTCAGCGGTGAGGTTCGACTCGCCGTATTGCCCGTCGAAAATGCGACGGGCGATGGCGAACTTGACTGGGTTCGAACGGGCATGATGAGTCTTATGAACCGCATGCTTGAAGCCCGTGGCATCGCCGTGGTGGCTGAACGAAGCGTACTGGATCTCGCCGGCGACAAAACACTTGCCGAACTGACGACCAGGGACGGCGAGTTCAATATTGCTCTGCTCAGGACGTCCGGTCACACACATACGCTTGCCGCCAGGATCGAGTTTGACCAGGGCCTGTATCGGCTGAATTACACGTTTGCCGGAGGTGATGGCCGCGACCAGAGACGCACAATCGTCGGCAAGGAACCAACGCGCCTGGTTAAAGATGCTGTCGACACGATCGCGAGCCTGGTCACGACGGGTACGCCGCCCAATGAGCACATGCGCGTTATCTCGGATGACGATTTCCTGAATGAGGCCTACGCGCGTGCGATGAGCCTGCAGTTCGAGGGAAACTACGAAGACGCGAAGCGTTTCTTCCAGGTCATCATAGAACAGGACCCGGAGCTATTCTGGCCACGCTATGAGTACGCGCTGTGCGTGCGCAACCTGCGTGACTTTGAAACGGCCGAGCGTCTGCTCATCGAACTGCGTGATGAGGTGACGGCATTGGGGGATACGAGCAAACAGGCAATTAGCAACAATGGGCTCGGCGTTCTCTACTACAGCCAGCGGCGCAATGACGAAGCGCTGGAATCGTTCCACCAGGTCATCCGGTTCGCGACTGAAGCCGGGAAGCCGATGTACGTCGTGACTGCAAACGTCAATCTCGCCCTTGTTACGCGCAACATGGGGGACATCGAGGCCGCCGCCGCACATATGGAAACGGCCTACGGCGTGTTGCAGGGTATGGATCTGCAATCCTACCCTGGCACGTTTCACAACACCTACGCAGGCATTTTGATGCGTACCGGCAACATGCAGGAAGCAGAAGAACACTCGCTGGCTGCCATCGAGAACCTCCAGCTAACTGGCAAGCGACTGTACGCAGCCTATGCACAGAGCCGTTTGTCGACGATCTATCGCGTATCAGGTCGTCTCGACGAAGCGCTTGAGCTGGCGGAACAATCGCTTGTCGTACGCCGGGAATTCAACGACCAGCGCGGCATCTCGTCCAGTCTTTCGTCGCTCGGGGAAATCAACCTTGAACTGGGGAACCTGACCCGGGCCCGGCAATACGCGGAGCAGGTGTATGACATTGGCGTTCAGACCGATGACATCGAGGTAATCGCGGCCGCCCGGAGTGAGATGGCGCACGCTGACCGCCTCCTCGGCGAACCGGAAAAGGCCGCAGCCGGTTACACGGAAGCCGAAGCACTGCAACGTACGATGGCTGATCCCACCGGGGTAGCGAATGCCCGAATTGGAATCGCACGGTCGTGGATAGATCTCGACGACTTCGATGGCGCTGAGAGTATCGGCCAGGAGTTGCTGCAAGGCGCGCGCGACCAGGAACGAGACCGGCTGGAGGCCAGGGCACTGATACTCCTGGGCGAAGTCGACCTGGCTCGGGAAAACTGGAGCGAGGCAGTCGCGCATTTCGACGAGGCGCTGTCTATCGCGGAGCGCATCGGCGACGGTCCGATTGCGTTCTCCGTTCGCACCAGCCTGGCACGGGCGTGGCTGGAACAAGGCGATCTCGCCACGGCACAGACGTACGTCGACGCGGTCGCACTCGATCGTCCGGAACACGCAAAGGTATCCAGGCTACAGGCGCGCATGGCCTGGGAACAGGGAAATTCCGCACAAGCTGCGGAGTTCATGGCCCGAGCCCGCAACAGCTCGGGTGAAGCCTGGAGCGATGAGGATACTGCGGAGCTGGAGCGCTACCGCGTCGGTAACTAGAAACTCCCGGATTGCAGGAACGTAATCGTAAGCTCGATCGGCTTTTGCATTCGCATCATGAATGCATGCGAATGATCAACGACGACGAAATCAGCCATGCCGTCAAGTTTCGTGTCGGCAACTGAAACGCGGCCATCATCGGGGTTTTCGAGTACGGAAGAAGTAATCGGGTCAATCGTGCGATTGCCGGCAATCACACCGAGCTCAAAATTCGCAGGGCCGAGGGCGAGCGGGACGCTGTCTTCGCCCTGGCCAAGCTGGCGTCCGGCAGGGCCATTGAGCCAGTCAAATCCGGGTACGCCCTGCAGTTCGTCGACGGCAGCACTGCCCTGGTTGGGCGGGCCCAGCATGACGACGCGGCCCAAATCGGGTATCTCATTCTCCGCCAGGTACTGGCGAACGAGAATGCCGCCCAGCGAATGCGCTACGAAGTGAATGCGCTCAGTCGACTCATAGGCGCGGCAAGTTTCAAGTCCATCTCCGACGGCAACAGGAGCCAGCTCTTCGACGGTGTGATCCCGCGACGGGTAGTCAATGTTCGCCGTAAGAAAACCTGCGGCCTCGAGTTCGCGCTGCATCGGAGCCATCGATGTCGACGACCGCATCAGACCGTGCAGCAGGACGACGCACTCGTCAGCCTGCGCAAAACCGGCGCACAGTAACAAGGCGGAAAGCAGGCAGAAACGTCTCACAGGTTCTCAGACCGGGGGAATTGAGCCACGTTCACAATTTAACGGTCGCGCAGTTCTCAAGATTTCTCCTCGCTCTTCGAACGCCAGAAGCCATCGGCGCTGAAGCGTTGCCAAACCCACGGTAACCAACGCAGCAATGCGAAGCTCAGCCACAGAGCCCAGGCCAGGATCAGTCCCTTATATATCCACATGGGCACTGTAATCGCGGATGCGATCGGCAACATGGCGTCGCTCCGATCAGAGAACCAGCCGAGCTCAGTGCCGTAAGACCGATGCCCTGCCAGGTGCATATCCGGCGTACCCAACAAACCTTGCGGCAGCGCGGTGACGATGGCTAGCAAAGCGAACACCGTCAGACCACCGATCGCAATCTGCAGGAAATTGAAACGCCACCAGTTGAGGTCACCCGGTTTGATCTTCTCGCGCAAACCACAGGCCAGTAACCAGGCTGCAACCAACGCGAGTACCGACCAGCTGAAAGTACTGAAGCCGAGACCGAGCAACAACCAGTGCCGGGTCGTCAGCGGCGCGATGCCAATGCGCCCAAGAATTAGCGCAAACAAAATCAAGGCCGCGAGCTCTGGCCAGTACAAGACGGCCGGACCAAGTTGCGGTCCCGTCGTACCGAGCAACCAGCGATTGTCGGTTCGCGATAGCGATAGATTAATGTTGCTGGCCGGCGCGCCCAGGTCGACTTCGGGCGTAAGGGTACGAAAACCCATACCGCCATTCGCCCGCCACGCGATATGAATGCTGTGTTCGCCCGGCAGTATTGGCAACGTCAGCTCATCATCTTTGGCGCGCAGCGATTGTTCGCGACCGTCGATCGTAACGCCAGTCAGCTCCGCGCCAGCCGGCAGCCGCACAACATGCTGTGCGCCTCGCGTGGCCCGGTACTGCAGGCCCATGCTGACATCGCTGCTGCTATTACCGTAATCGACCGCCAATGTGACAGCATCGAAAGCCAGGGTGGAGCCTGCGCTGGCTTCGGGCCGGGACGCCACAATGACAAGCTGCTCGCCCGGCCGCGGATCAAATTCCGCGAGGCGGATGTCGCTGACGTCTGCGCCGGTATTGCTCTCCGGCAACCCATCGAAATCAACATTCCAGATATTTCCGACCGCGACTCGCCAGGTTTCACTCCATGGCGATTCACCCGCTGTACGCAACGTTAACGGTGACTTCAGAGGCAGATTAGACGTCCAGCTAACCGCCCGCTGCTGCGGATTCATGGATACGAGGACCGTGCCATCGGTGACAGTAAATTCGCCGCTTACAATCGTTTCACCGTCAATCAGCGGCACCTCGAGTGTTAACGCACCCTGTGCCGGGGCGACTCTGTAGACCGTTGTGCGCACACGCCAGTCGAGGTCGAGCTCCACCGTTCGTTCGACGCGAGCGAATGTCGGAAAGCGGCTGCTCTCCCACCGCACGGTCTCGCCACCCTCTTCCGTTTGCAGGCGTGTCAGCTGTAATGAACCGGACAGCAGGCGCCGGTCTTTTATCCCGGCAATGAACCAGCCTTCGGCGACGACGCTGACCACTCGTGGCGGTGTCTGGAACGGAATCTCGAGACTGTCAGTCGCAGGCACGGGGCCGCGCATGCTTACAGTGTGTCGCCCTGGTGTGACGTACAGCCAGTACGTGCCGTTGCCGGCGCGCATTACCCGAGCACTGTCCACGCCATCCACCAGCACGGCATTGGGACGCCAGCCCTGGGCTGATCCTGGCAACGGTATTGCCACGCCCTCCAAAGCATGCACTGACAGGTTCATGCCGATCGTATCCCCGTCGACTTGCACGCTCGCCGATGCGATTTCGGCGCAACGCGGCACACAGTCGGGCGGTTCGAGCAAGCGTTGCTCAAGTTGCCGCAGTAGCTCTGCATCCGGCATTTGTGCGTCGGCAGCCGGGCTCGCGCTCAGCATGGCAACACACAGTCCGGACGCGAGTATGCCAGCCGCCTGGCTCCGCCTGAGGGCAAGACCTCCAGGAAGCGTCCAGCGCCGGTTCGCTATCTCCGCGGCGAGCATTCCCGCGAACAGGAGCATCAGTCCAACCTCGACAAACCGCAGCGCCGATACCAGCCAGCGAGGCAGAACGACCAGTCGCATCGTCTGTTCGGAATCGACAGGACCGCTCCACCTGAGTGCGTAGGTATTCCAGCGCCACGACGGGATGCCCGGACCCGCCTGCACAATCGCGTTCGGTGCATGACGCGAAAACTCCTGGTCCACCTTGCTTCCGGTAACCACCAACTCCTCAAGCGCATCACTCTGAACCGGGCTGGATCGAGCGACGAGGCCGGCTTTTTTTGTCGCGTATTCCTGTTCAGGGTCCGCCATGTCAAACTCGTCTGCCGGCGAAGCGACAATTCCGGCAAGTCCGTACTGGTTATACTGCGACTCGAGCTGCGGGAAGATCGCAACGCGCAGTTGCCCCGCGATGAACGGCACGAGCGCGATGATCAATACAGCGGCGCTTAGCAGTTGGTAGCTGCGGACTATCTTGTGCAATCGCCCCTCCGGCGTCACGCGCAGCAACGCAACCGCGGCCAGCAGGTTCAACCACAACCACGTTGGCGCGAACATCTCGTGAAAACTCAGGACCAACGCGAACAGGGCGACAACACCGGCGACTGGCGTGAACAGGCGCCACACGGCGATCGTAATAATCAGCACAAGAAAGAAGTCGAGCAGCTGCCATTCGCTCATCCAGCTCCCATACGCATTGTCGACGCCCGGTGCCGTCAGCAACTTGTGTCCGGGTGGCAAGTTCAGCGTCGCCTCAACATCGGCAAAGCGCGCGTCCCAACCCGTGACAGGCATGGTTCCACGAGTATCGCTGCGGCCGAGGGCCTCGAGATCAACGTTCGTTTGTCGTACTTCGACGCCCGTCTGCCCTTGCGCGGAACCATTGGTTATCAGCAGACTCTCGCCGTACTCCATAGCGGATAGCAGTGCATAGGGGCCAGCCATGTCGAGGCGCCAGCCGGTACGCATTGCACCGCCAATCCGGTCTTGAACAATGAAGCCGTCCCCATCGAAGTCCAGCCACAGCGTTCGGCTGAGCGATAACTCATTGCTCGCCGATACAACACCGCGACTGCGTTCGTTAATCAGGAGCGACGCATCGCCGTCGACGCGAAACGCTGGATATGCCTGCCAATTGCCGGGCACTTCTGCCTGGGCGGGGTCGACAGGCGCTAACCCCTCTGCGGCAGAAACCCGCAATCGGTCATTGGACTGGTAACTCCAGACCTCGGAGTCGGGCAGGTTCGTGCCGCCGGCCGCACCTTTGATCTCGTTCATCACGGCCGGGCCACGCGCACCAAGGTAGACGACCCAGCGACCGGGCCTTACCTGTAAGCGAAGATTACCGTCCGCTTCCAGTTTTGCGGGAAGCTGGCTTTGCAGGCTAAGTGGCACAAACCCGTCGGGCAGGATTGGACCGAATACTTCCTCACGGACACTACCTGACACGTCGATCTGCAACTGCGTCACAAGACGAGTCGGAATGTCATCGGCGATCAGTCGATACACCACGGCACGCACCGAATCCACGGCACGCGTGTCGCGTTCGCGCTCGCCGAGGAACACGCCATTTTGGTTGAACTCAGGCCGGTCAACTTCGCGACCATCAACGGACAGGGCGACCAGGCCGCTCTCGGCCGGAAGACGCAGCACGCCCGGCCGTTCGTCCCACTCGAATCGCCCGGCAATCCGCCAGGTGCCAGGGGCAAGACGGACGCTCGGGACATTATTTCGTGCAATAACCTCAACTGGGCGGTCATTGGCCATTACCCGGTCGGGCCAGTGCTCCGGACTGCCTGGCAGAGCGACCCACTGGTCGTCGGCATGCAGCGTCCACTGCTGCATGAACCGCCCGCCGGTTGCCGTGACATCGAGCTGTAACTGACCCGGCCACGCGCACAGGAAATCGCTGCGCTCACCCGCGCCGCGATTGAAGTAGAACGGGCAGCCCCGGTATTCCCTATCCTTGAGAACCCACTGCTGCCAGTCCGCCAATTCGGCGGGCACGTAGTCCTGGGAAAAACCTGCACCCATGACAAACAACAGTGTGAGAACGAACAGCCTCAGTTTCCTTGACATGACGACTCCTCGGCAATGCTTGCCTGACACTATACGTCAACGCAACGAGCGGCGATTCAGGGTTAGGATTCAATAATGCGGTGGGCGTTCGTCGGCCGGATCGCCAGAATCCCCGCCGTCGCCGATGGATCTGACTCGATCGATCAGCGAGCGGCAAAGCTCTTCCAGTTGCATCAGTTTGGCTTGCTGGCCGGTTACGACATCGTTGAGTTCATGCAGTAACTGGTCCTGGTGAGCAAGTCGTGATTCGAGATCGATAAAGCGATCCTCGCTCATAGGCGGTCCCCTGTTCGTATGAGGTTATTCAGGTAGGATACACGCCAAATCCGCACGGAACCTCACATGTCACTGCTTCGTTTCGACGACATCGGCCTCGAATTCGGCGATCAGCTTATTCTGCGAGACGCCGAATTTTCGATCGAGCCGGGCGAACGTGTCTGCCTCATTGGCAGGAACGGAGCGGGCAAGTCGACGACGCTCAAACTGATCATGGGCACGCTCGAAGCGGATCGGGGCGAGATCATTGCAAGACACGGCCTGATTGTCAGCTCCCTCGAACAGACCCTGCCGGAGGCCATGGATATGCCGATTACGGATGTCATTCGCTCGGGCCTTACCCAGATCGAGGCGCTGCTGGAGGAGTATGCGCAGAAGTCCGGTACCGATCTCGACAAACATGGCCTTCGCGAACTCGAAGCGTTGCATGCCAAGATCGATGCGCACGACGGCTGGCACCTCGAGCAACGCATAGAGACAACGATCACCGAACTGCATCTGCCGGCCGACAAGAAAATGAACCAGCTGTCCGGCGGCTGGCGCCGCCGCGTGGCACTGGCCAAAGCGCTCGTGCAGAAGCCGGATCTGTTGTTGCTGGATGAGCCAACCAACCACCTCGATATCGCGACGATCAAATGGCTCGAGGACCGGATTTACAGCTATCCAGGTGCGGTCATGTTTATCACCCATGACCGCGCGTTCCTGCAGCGCCTCGCCACCCGGATTGTCGAGATCGACCGGGGCAAGCTGACCAGCTGGCCTGGCGACTACGAGAACTTCTTGCGGCGTAAGGAAAAAGCGATGGAGGACGAGTCCGTCGCCGAAGACAAGTTCGACAAGAAGCTCGCCGAGGAAGAAGAGTGGATACGCCAGGGCATCAAGGCGCGACGAACGCGCAATGAAGGGCGCGTACGATCGCTAATGAAAATGCGCGAGGAACGTGAGGAACGCGTCGCCAAGGAAGGTAAAGCGCGAATTCACATTGAGGAGGCCGAACAATCAGGTCGCAAGGTCATTCGAGCTCGCAATATCAGCTACAGCTACGGCGACGAAGAAGTAATCCGCGACTTCTCGATCAAGATCATGCGCGGTGACCGGATCGGACTGATCGGCAACAACGGTGTCGGCAAGACCACGTTGCTGCGACTGCTGCTTGGCGAACTCGAGCCACAAACCGGCACGTTGAAAATGGGTACAGGTCTCGAGGTCGGCTATTTCGATCAGCTTCGGCAGACGCTCGATCTTGAAAAATCCGTTTCGTACAACGTGGGCGAAGGACGCACCTATATCAAACTCAATGGCAAGGATCGCCATGTCGTCGGTTACCTCCGGGGCTTCCTGTTCAGCCCGAAACGAGCGATGACGCCGGTGAAGTCCCTGTCGGGCGGTGAGCGAAATCGCGTAATTCTCGCCAAGCTCTTTACACGGGCCGCCAACGTGCTTGTCCTCGATGAGCCAACCAACGATCTCGATATCGAAACGCTCGAGGTGCTGGAACAGAAACTCTGTGAATACACGGGCACGCTCATCGTCGTCAGTCACGATCGCGAATTCCTCGACAACGTGGTGACGAGCACGGTCGTGTTTGAGGAAGACGGCAAAGTGCAGGAGTACGTTGGCGGCTACAGTGACTGGGTGCGGCGCGGACACCAACTGGCTGTTACCGACAACCCCTACGAAGTCGAGCGCAAGAAACGAGAAGCGCTGGAGCGCAAGAAGAACAAGGTCGCGACGAAACTCAGCTACAAAGACCAGCGGGAACTCGACAGACTGCCTGCGGACATAGAGGCAATCGAAGCGGATATTGCGGCGTTGCAGGAAATCATCGCCGCACCCGATTTCTACACGCAGGACGCCGAACTCGTCCAGCGGAAGCTGCTCGAGCTTAGCGAGACCGAGGCCCTGTTGGAAAAGCGCATCGAGCGTTGGGGCGAGCTCGAAACGTTGCAGGAGTCCTTCCTGACGTAGCGTCCTATAGAAGCTCTATGAGCAAGGCCACGCAAGCGATCCAGCCAACCGTAAACGAGAGAGTTCGAATCCACGGAATTGCCAGCGTGTAGGCCACCAGGTGGACGAGCCGCGCCCAGAAGTAAACCTGGCACATCAAGACAGTCGTTTCGTTGCTAATTCCCGCCGCATTGGCAATCAGCACCAGCGTTGCAAACAACACGAGGTTTTCGACCGAATTGTAATGTGCTGCCTTCATGCGCACGGCCCAGGCCGCAGGCGCCTTCGGCTCCTCGGGGTAGCCGACGGCATCGATGAGGCCCCGGACCATAATTGTGTTGAGAATGTATGGAAGCCACATAATCGCCGACAGCGCGGCCACCCACGTCAGGCTCGTAAGTTCTGGTGTCATTATCTTCTCCTTGTTGTCTTTCTGGTCAGGAAGTAACACTTCTCGGGCATCGGTGCGTCATCAGGATAGTCCTGGACGGCGAAGCCCAGCGACAGGTAACACCGGTACGCCGGCGTATTGTCGCGGTAAACGAAGAGCGAGTACTCATCATACGCTTGCGTCTCCTCAAGGAGCGCGATGATCATCTCGATGAGTCGTCTGCCCGCGCCCTGTCGCCGCAAGCCGGGATTCGATACGAGACGCGCAAGATGACCACGACCATCGCGTTCGTACGCTTGGCCAAATGCCGCCAATTGCTTATCTGTATGTCGCAAAGTCCACGACCGCATCAGGTCAAGGCGACAGTCCTCGCGAAACGTCTCGCCAGTAAATGGAAACCGGAAATTCGGACCTCCCCAGATATTGACGGATTCGGCACTGGGAAACCAGGTCATGATTTCGGTGATCTCGGCGTCCACCAACGGTGACAGTGTCCAGCCATCGTCCTGCAATGACTGCAACGTCAATTGCGGGCCTTGGGCAGGGACAGGTGCAAAACGATGTAGCCCATAATGCCGGACAGCAGGGACCCGACGCTGATACCTATGCGCTCATCGAACACAGCTTCCTGACTGACTGCCACATTTTCAAATGCCAGGGACCCGACAAACAGACTCATGGTGAAACCAACACCACACAGGATCGACACGCCGTAAAGGCTGCCCCAATTCGCGCCTTTCGGCATGCGGGCGACCCCCAGCTTGATGGCCGCGAGGCACAACAGGAAGACGCCCAACTGCTTACCCACGAATAGGCCGGCCGCGATGCCCAGCGGCACCTTATGTAGCAGGTCTGCAAGCTCAAGGCCACGAAAGTCAATTCCGGCATTAACGAACGCGAACATCGGCAGCACACCGAAAGCGACTACGTAGTGCAGGTCGTGTTCCAGCTCGCGCAGTGGCGAGTGGTCGGGCCTGTCCGGATCACGCATCGGAATGAAAGCAGCGAGCGCGACGCCGGCAAGCGTCGCGTGGACGCCGGACTTCAAAACGGCGATCCACATGATCACGCCAATGAAAACGTAGGACGACACACTCATGACTTTGCGCCAGCTCATCGTCGTCAGTATGAGCAAGCATGCAATGGCCGTGAGACTGGCGGCTGTCGACAGTTCGGCCGAATAGAAGATCGCAATGATTACGATTGCGCTGACATCATCGAATATTGCCAGTGAGACGAGAAATACCTTGAGGGATACCGGAACGCGGCTGCCGAGCAGCGACAGGATACCGAGTGCAAACGCGATATCCGTTGCCGCCGGGATCGCCCAGCCGTTGAATCCTTCCGGATCGTCCCCGTTGACTAACAGGTACACGGAGACGGGAACGACGATACCGCCTACCGCGCCCACCGCCGGCAGCACGACGTTTGACAACTGCGATAGCTCACCTTCGAGAAACTCGCGCTTGAGCTCGAGCCCGACCAGGAAGAAGAAGATCGCCATGAGGCCATCGTTAACCCACAGGAACAATGGTTTGGCGATTTGCAGAGCGCCGACGCGTACTTCTACGGGCGTTTCGATGAAGTAGCCATACAGGCCCGAGGCACCGGTATTGGCGGCGATCATCGCGAGTACGGAGGCAGCCATCAGCACAATGCCACCGGCTGATTCCATTTTCAGGAAGTTTTTTATCGTTGCTTGCACGCCGTAATTTCCCTATCGCCTACTCGCCGGGCATCGTTTCGGCAAAGTAACGATCGAACGCGCGGTGAACGATCTCGGGAGCTATGCCGAGCGCCCCCATGGCAAAATTGAACTGCTCCATTTCGGAGTAGTGCCGATGACCATCTGCTGCGACCACCTTCAGTCCCATCAAGGCAATGTCCTCCTTGTCGCCGTCGGGCAACGTAATGCCAAGATCGACCAAGGGCTCGGCGAGCACCGGATTGTCAGCCAGTTCGGACATTACCGTTGTAATCAACTCAAGGGATTCGGCCCCCGGTATACCGTAGTACTCCTGGATTAGCGTGATAATCCTCGCGGACTCCTCAGGCTCGATCTTCCCACTCCCACGGGCGATGAATACGAGCAGGCCCGCCACGAGAAACTTGGAGTCAAAGGTTTTCGTTCCTTCGCTCATTTCGACAATCAGCGTCGTACCTTCGATCTTCGCACTAAGAATTTCATTGCTCATGACAGCCTCACCGGGTTTCGTATTTCTTGCGCATTTGTTCGACAGATCCATCGATCAGCCGTTCCAGTAGAGTTTCATCCACGTCTGCAAGCCGTTTGATGTACAGGCAGGACTTGCCCGTCTTGTACTTTCCAAGTTTTGCCATCAGTTTTGAGAAGGAGCTGAAACCGGGCATGATGTATACGGTAAGCGCCTGCTTCCGTGGCGAAAACCCCGTGATCATATAATCGCCCTCCCGGCCGCTTGCGTAGCGGTAGTGGTAGGTGCCATAACCCACCATGCTCGTTCCCCACATTCTGGCTCGCTTGCCTGTTGCCCTGCGCATCATGGCGGCCACCTTGCGGACATCTGCTCGCATCTGCTTGTCATCAATCGACTTGATAAACTCCGTGACGCTCGCCGTTGTCGCTTTTGTCTTGTTCTCTGCCACGCTGCACGCTCTACTAGTGAGAAGTACCGAACAATCGGTCGCCCGCATCTCCCAGGCCCGGAACGATGTACTTCTTCTCGTTCAGCTTGTCGTCAATCGATGCCGCGTAGATCTTCACGTCGGGGTGCGCCGCCTCAACCAGCGCGATACCTTCCGGACAGGTAACAATGCATATGACGACGATATCCTCGGCGCCACTGCCTTTCAGCAGATCGAGTGCGGCCACAGTTGAGCCGCCCGTCGCCAGCATCGGGTCGATAACAATACAGGTACCGCCATTGATCTGCCGGGGGAAACGCTCGTAGTAGGTTACGGGCTGTTTGGTTTCCTCATCCCGATAGAGTCCGACGAAGCCTACGCGCGCTGTCGGAACGAGCTCGAGAATACCCTCGAGCATGCCGACGCCGGCTCGCAGGATGGGCACGACAACAATATCCGTGTCGATCTGACGGCAGTTGGCGGCGGCCACCGGCGTCTCGACCGTAATCTCCTTCGTCTTGATACTTTTGAGGGCCTCGTAGCAGACGAACTTCGTGATTTCGGTGGCCAGTTCACGGAAACGCTTATGGCCGGTCTCGATGTCACGAATAATGCCGAGCTTGTGCTGTACACAGGGATGTTCGATTTGAATTGCCATTTGCGAGACTCCACTACTCGTCGATTTCGCCCCAGATCGCAAACTCAGTTCCAACCGGGTCGATAAAATGAAAACGTCGACCGCCAGGAAAGGAAAAAATTTCCTGGCTGATCGTCCCACCTAGTTCCTTGACGCGTTCAACGTCTCGCTCGAGGTCTTCGCTGAAGAACACCAGCAGCACGCCTGTCGCTGGCGCCGGTTCAGTCGCCAGCCGCATACCACCGTCGAAGCGACCGTCATTGAAACCGTAGTACTCGTCACCCCATTCCTGAAACTCCCAACTGAACATTGCCTCGAAAAAGGCACGCGCCTTCTTCATATCGGTAACAGGTATTTCGACATAGTCGATACGGTTTTCCGGTCTCACGGTTGTCTCCCTGCGCTAGAGTCCTTTCAGTCTCAGTATTGGGCGCTCGGCAATCACCGACACGGTACCAAATTCGCCACTGATTGCGTATCGACCGTCATCCAGAACGTCCAGGTCGCCTATCGCACCGTTCGCCAGTTCTTCTACAATATCAATGACTTCTCCGCTATCTCCCGCGTCAGTCCGCACCGCTTCACAATAGGGAAACTCGATGACCGCGGGCCGGATACAATTCTTTTCGGCCGGCCGTGGTTTTTCATAGAACGGGTGGTCCGCTTCAAGATAGAGGTCGATATCGATTACCAGCGTCTCCCCTTCGATTCGCCATGACAGGACAAACGATCTTGCGAGATCGACGTCTGCAAATTCCCGCAGTTGCCGCCAGCTGATTTTTTCGCTGTCGCTCATAATTCTGTGCCGCGTGCCTGTCCCATGGTCGTTCCTAACCGAAAGTCGCCGCTACCCAGACGCCGATATAGTGTGACAAGACAAGCACGAGAATCGCGATTCCGAGGTGCTCACCGATAATGTAGAACGGCGATTCATCTTGCGACTTGGCGAGAAAGTAGCTCAGGATGACAATAACAAGCAGCCCCCATACAACCGACACCGACACGGCCGTTGCCAGCGGCAATAACAAGAGTGGCACCGCAAAACTGATTGAAAACACGAACTTCGTGACGAAGGTCATTATCGTCGCCGCCCAGACATGCCCGTGATCCGTGTTGGGATCGGCCTCTTCGGCCAGGTGAATGCCCAGTGCGTCGGACATGGCGTCGGCTACGGCAATCACCAGAATGCCTCCAAGAACAGCCGTAATTGACCGGGTGCCCGAGTTCAGCCCGACGATCAGGCCGATCGTCGTGATGACGCCGGAGGTGGCACCAAAAAACAGCCCGGTGCGGGCCCCGTCACTCTTGAAAAACTCCATATTACTCCTGTGCCAGCGTCGCGCTGTAGAGGCTGATTGCCTCGTCGTCACCGGGCATTGTAATCATTCTCTCAAACGCGAGTCCCAGCTTTTCGATCAAGCCAATCGACGGTCCGTTTCCTGGTGACACGATGGCAACCAACTTCCGGATTCCAAGATCGTCCCGCGCATGCGCCAGAACAGCAAATGCGGCCTCCCCGGCATAACCCTTCGAGCAAAAGTCCGGCAAGACCGCGAATCCGATGTCAGGGTCTTCCAGGTTCTCACGCCTGAACAGGCCACAGATACCAATCTTCGACCCGTCGGATTTCAGCTCCATGCTGTATGGACCGTAGCCGTAGTCCTCGTACAACTTGAGCGCACCGGCTTGCATCGCCTCATGCGCTTCTTCAGTCGTCCGAACACCCCGGTCGCCAACATTGCGTACGAACGCCGGATCGTTCCAGACCGCGAGCATCAGATCGGCATCGTCGAGCGTTACGCGACGCAGGAACAGGCGCTCCGTCTCGAGCTGCCAGTCGTTGAGTTGCTGCACTACTCCCTCCTGGTCCAGCAGGAATACAGGAATTGCTGGTTCGAGCCCATTGGCGTTATGTGATTCTCGAGTTCCTGGCACTGCAATCCGAACTCGGGCCCCAGCAGTTCCTCAACCATTTCGATGCTGTAGCGCCGGATCTCGAGCCCACTGCACTTGAGTGGTCCGCTCGGCCCAAACATGGCGAGGACAAGATGGCCACCAGGCGCCAGTGCACTTTTGAGAACCTCAACATAGCGTTCACGATCCTGCTCCTCGACAAGAAAATGCAGTGCGGCTCGATCGTGCCAAAGCTGCCATGTTCGCGAAGGCAGGAATGCCGTCACATCGGACACCACCCATTTGACGTTATCCGCGCGATCACCCAGCCGCTCCTGCGCTTGCTCGAGACCCCTGCCCGAGACATCCAGCACAGTGATGTCGGTGAAACCATCCTCCAACAGATGATCGACGAGTGTCGATGCCCCGCCGCCGATATCAATGATGGCCTCATCTCGACCGACGGCGGTTCTTTCGATAAGTTGCAGAGACCGCTCTGGTCGTGGTTGAAACCACGACACATCGGTAGACGCCTTCGAGCTATAGACGCTCTCCCAGTGATCCTGTCTTGATGTCTCGTTCATTTCTCGTCACCAAGCTAGATTCCCATCCTTGCCAGGGTGTCGATAACCTCGCGCAGGAAGCGAGCGGCCGCAGGATGTTTGACGGCGAAATTGGCTTCGAGCCCCGTCGCCCGCTCGACCAGGGCGCCCGCGTCGGTATCGTTCTCGATGACGCTGTGGATGTCATTGTCGAGATCGCTCATGAGCTGATGCAGCTCCGCGTCCACGTCCGCCTTGTCGAGTTCTTCGCGCAGCTGCGCCAGCAGGTCCTTGATTCGTTCATTGCTCATAGTTTCTAACCCAGCTTCTTGATCCCGATCGCGTCGCGTATTTGCGCAAGATACGGCACTGACAACTCGCGCGCACGTTCCGCGCCCTTCTTAAGCTCTGCCTCAACCACGGCCGGGTTGGCGATCAACCGATCGTATTCGTCGCGTGCAGGCCGCATGTGTTCGTTGATGTACTCGAACAGTTGCTGCTTCATCTGGCCCCACGCTATCCCGTCGGCAAAGGCCTTCTCAACCTCGGCCGTCTCGCCAGGCGTCGCGAAAGCCTTGTAGATGTCGTAAAGGGTACTGCCTTCTGTCTCTTTCGGCTCGCCGGGCTCGAGGCTGTTCGTCTTGATCTTCATAATCAACTTACGGAGTCGTTTTTCCGGCGCGAACAGAGGAATCGTGTTGTTGTAGCTCTTCGACATCTTGCGCCCGTCGAGCCCCTTGAGTACGGCCGTATCTTCCCCGATGACGGCCTCCGGCAAAACCAGCGTCTCGCCATAGTTATGATTAAAGCGCTGCGCAATATCGCGGGCCATTTCGACGTGCTGCTTTTGATCCTGCCCAACCGGCACCTTGGTCGATTTGAACATCAGGATGTCCGCGGCCATCAGGATCGGATAACTGAACAGTGCCATCATGACGCCCTTGTCCGGGTCTTTGTTGCCGCTTTCGACATTCGCCTGCACGGAGGCTTTGTAGGAATGCGCACGGTTCATGAGGCCTTTGGCCGTCATTCCATGCAGGATCCACGTGAGCTCGGGAATCTCGGGGATATCCGACTGCCGGTAGAAATAGGCGTGCTCGGTATCGAGACCCAGGGCCATCCACGCCGCCGCGATCTCGAGTGTCGATTGAGCGATCTTGTCGGGATCTTCGCTCTTGGCCAGCGAATGGTAATCAGCGAGGAAATAGAAGTGCTTGGTATCGAGGTCCTTGCTGGCTTCGATACCTGGCCGGATGGCGCCCACGTAGTTGCCAATGTGGGGCGTGCCTGTTGTGGTGATCCCCGTTAGATAAACGTCCTGCGTCATTCCTAATAACCTGCGGCCTGGCCGTCCTTCCTGACTTCCGAGGCGCCATAGTACACGCCTTCTTCCTTATCAAACATGATTGCCTGGTAACCGCCAAAGCTGCCATTGGACGTACCCAGTGTGTGACCTCTGCGTTCAAGCTCTTCCCGCACTGCGGCATCGAATTGATTCTCGAGATGCAGCACACCACCGTCGGTCATCACGGTTCCGGTAGGTTGCGATGAGCCCGTGTGATTGACCCGTGCCGCATCACCTGCCTCCTGCAGGTTCATGCCGAAATCGACCATATTCACGATAATCTGCGCGTGGCCCTGCGGCTGCATTGCGCCGCCCATCAGGCCGAAGCTGATTAGCGGCTCGCCGTCCTTCATTACAAACGCGGGAATAATCGTGTGGAACGGTCGCTTGCCCCCTTCAACCACGTTTGCATGGTTTGCATCCAGGGCGAACAACTCGGCACGATCCTGCAGGACAAACCCGAGATCACCCGGCGTCATACCGGACCCCATGCCCCTGTAGTTGCTCTGAATCAGGGACACCATATTGCCATCGCTGTCCGCCACAGTCAGGTAAATCGTGTCGCCGTTTTCCAGCTTCGCATCGCCGGCAGGCAAGGACGTTGATGCCTTGTCAGGAGAAATCAGCTGGCGACGCTCGTCCGCGTATTGTTTTGAGACCAGCCAGTCGACGGGTACGTCGGCGAAGTCCATATCAACGTAGTACTTCGCGCGGTCCTCGAACGCGAGTTTTTTTGCCTCGACCAACGTGTGCACGTACTCGGCACTGCCAAATCCCATCGAGGCGATATCGAAACCCTCGAGAATATTCAGTATTTGCAGGGCTGCGATACCCTGGCCATTCGGCGGCAACTCGTAGACATCCCAGCCACGGTAATTGGTCGATACCGGCGTTACCCATTCCGATTCGTGGGCCGCCAGGTCGTCATAGTTGAGCAGACCACCCTGCTCCGCCATGTAGGCGTCGATCTTCCTCGCAATGTCCCCTTTGTAGAACTCATCACGCCCCTTCTCGGCGATCGATTCGAGCGTATTCGCAAGGCGCGGGTTCCGGAACATCTCGCCCTTCTTCGGCACATCGCCATCCGGCATGTAGGTCTCGGCAAATCCCGGGTAATGCCCGATGCGTTTCTTGTTGCTCTGGAAGTAGTACGCGATGACCTCCGAAACCGGGAAACCGTTACGAGCATACTCAATAGTGGGCGCCAGAACGTCTTCCATGGGGAGGCGACCGTACCGGCCGTGCAACTCGTACCAACCATCCACCGCGCCGGGCACGCTGACGGGCAGAGGGCCGAATGGCGGGATCTTCTCGATGCCGTTTTCCTGGAAATACTCAAGCGTCATTGCCATCGGCGCGCGCCCCGACGCATTGAGACCAGTGAGTTCTTTCTTTTCCGCATCCCATACGATCGCAAACAAGTCGCCACCGATGCCATTCCCGGTCGGCTCCATCAGCCCGAGTGCAGCATTGGCCGCGATAGCCGCATCGACGGCACTACCGCCCGACTTGAGAATATCGAGCGCGATCTGCGTCGCGAGCGGTTGGCTCGTCGCCGCCATCCCATGTGGTGCTATGACTTCCGAACGTGACGCAAGCGCGCGCCCCGCCACGCGATCGTAGCCCGGCTCAGCGGTCATGCCGACATTCCCAAGAAACAAACTTACGCCGCAAATCCACCATACTCTTCGTTTCATCCTATGCTCCGCGCCCCTGCAGGGGTTGCCAATGATGGCACTCGCCGCCAGCCTCGGCAACAGGGTATGATTCCCGGATGAACCCAGATTACACCGATAAAAACCCGGCGCTCGGCGCCCTGTATGGCGACCACATCCAGACAGTGATGGCGCGCCACGACCACGCTCTCGAGCAAGCCGGTGCCAGCCACGCCGTTATTTACTCGGGCAACCCGAAGCTCGCGTTTCTCGACGACTACCATCACCCGTTCAAGGCGAACCCACACTTTGTGAGTTGGGCACCGCTCACAGCGCTGCCGTTTTCGTACATCGTCTACACGCCCGGGAGTACGCCGGTCCTGATCTACTACCAACCGCACGATTACTGGCATGTCGTACCCGGCGCTCCCGGTGGGTACTGGACCTCGCAATTCGACGTTCGCGTCGTTCATTCGACCGAAGACATCGCCGCACATCTTCCCGAAGATCGCGAGAAGTGCATCGCAATCGGCGAATTCGCGGACGAAGCGCTCGCCTTCGGCATTGAGCGCGTCAATCCGACCACCGCTGTCAATATCCTGCACTTCGCCCGCGGTGTGAAGACAGAGTACGAGTTGGCGGTCATGCGATTGGCTGCGGAGCGTGGCGCTACGGGCCATGTTGCTGCCGAAGCGGCGTTCCGGGCTGGCAAGTCAGAATTCGATATTCACCGTGCTTACTGCAAGGCGGTCAGCCACACAGACCCTGAACTGCCGTATGGCAATATTATTGCACTCAACGAGCATGGTGCCGTGTTGCACTACACCGATCTTGACCGCGATGTCCCGGGCGCGATTCGTTCATTCCTGATCGACGCCGGAGCACAGGTGCACGGTTATGCGTCGGATATCACGCGCACCTACTCGAACGGCGACCAACGCTTCCAGGATCTTATCGATCGCATGGACGCCATGGAATTGGAGATTATTGGCCGCGTCCAGGCCGGGATCGATTATCGCGAGCTGCACGTCGGCACGCACAAGACGTTGGCAACGCTGCTTGTCGACGCCGAGCTTGCGATCGGCGACCCCGAAACGCTACTGGAGACCGGGGTCACGTCTGCGTTCTTCCCGCACGGACTCGGCCACCTGCTCGGTATCCAGGTTCACGATGTCGGCGGCCACCAGGAAAATGAAGCCGGAACAATCATCGATCCACCGAGCGGTCATCCGTTCCTGAGACTGACACGGGCACTTGAGGAAGACATGGTGCTGACTATCGAGCCGGGCCTGTATGTCATCGACATGCTGCTCGAAAACCTGCGCGGCACACCGGCCGAGAATCATGTGAACTGGGACACTGTTGACTGGCTGCGCCCATATGGTGGGGTGCGCGTCGAGGACGATATCCGAGTAATGGCTAATGGTCAGGAGAATCTGACTCGCGACGCTTTTGCTCGTCTTTGAGTTTCGCCTTAACTCTCGCGCCCTTCTTTTCCAGCGTCGGCTTCAGAATTTTGCCCATCCAGGGCGCCAGGTAGCCCAACGTCGTAAGGAAGCCACCCGATCTGGGCATTGCGAGCTCCCGCACATTGTTGCCGCAAAGATCCAGGATTACCTGGGCCACTTCATCGGCGGTGCTCATTGCCTGGGAAAAGACGATGTCATCGACATCGTCCAGGTTATCCATGATAAAACCGGTGTCGATCGGACCCGGGGAAACTACCGCCGCCTTGATGTTGGTACCCTGTAATTCTTCACCCAAGGCCATAGTGAATATCCGCAGGCCAAATTTGCTGGACGAATAAGCGGCCGCGCCCGCGCTCGCAAGTCGGCCATGGAGCGACGCAACGTTAATAATCGCGCCACCTCCGGACTCTTCCAGGTACGGCAACGCGAGTCGGGTCAGAACGATCGGCGCTCGGAGATTGACGTCAATGACCTTGCCGAGCTCTGCTACGTCTACATCCCGCACATTGCCGCGCGCGCGGTGACCCGCATTATTGACCAACACGTCCACACGACCGAACTCGAATGCCACCTTCTTGAACAGGTCGTTACACGCGTCGACGTCGGTTACGTCCATCGCGAAGATCTCGACCCGTGTCCGGTCACGCAGCTCTTCGGCAATTGCCTCGAGATTCTTTTTGTCGCGTGCGACGAGCATCAGGTTGGCGCCGGCGTCCGCGAAAAGACGCGCGGTAGCTGCGCCCACACCTTTGGACCCACCGGTAATAATGACGGTCTTGTCTTTGAAAATCATGCGGAGAGTATAATGTGGGAGCGCGCCTTGCGCGCGTTTATTCAAGTGGCAATAGCCGCTAGAAGCCGAGGTATCCCTTGATCTTCTTCCAGAGAGAAGATTCCCACCCATACACTTCGAGCTGGTCTGGCGTTAGCACAGCCACGGGCATGGTAGTGTCGGCTCTTATGGCTTCGTTCGCCGCGACATCTTCGGGACGCAGCTCGAGTCGCCCTTTCTTCCCTTCTCGTGATGTTGTCAGGCCGTCCACCTCAAGACTCAGGTACGGCAGCACATCGTCATCGACGATGTCATCGAGGAACACGGCATCCGGATCGAAGGCTTCCCTCGACAGGATTACACAATCATCAAACGCTTCGTTGTCGTTGCTAATGGTTCTGCTCCAGCGTTTCGGCCGCCCGACGGGCGAATACCGAAATCTAACTCTATGCCTCTCGCCCGCATTTCTCTGTGAGCCGACTCACAAATGCGGACTTCCGATAAGTGTTTGATATTTCGATCGTTTCTTGTCTTTTCTCACCAATCCTTAGCCTGCGGGAGTACTCTTTTCGCTGTCTCTCGTCCAATTTCGATCATTTCTGCCGAGTGATCGACGTCGAATGTTCTCGCCGCATCGCGAGGAATGTCGATGACAAGGTCGGGCGGATACGCAGCAAGTTTCTGCCGTGCAATCGTACTCTGCATCGCATCGAAGACCATGAAAGCCACGTCGTAGGCGCCAATCCCCTTGCGTGGTTTCAGTGGTTGTTTACGCGTAGGTTTACCGCCCAGGTTTACTGCCAGTGTCAGGTCGGTGTGGTCGTCGAAAACCGGCGCAATCGGCACCGGATTCACGACTCCGCCATCCACAAGCATCCTCTCGTTGTATCGTGCCGGAGTAAAAAACAAGGGCAATGAACATGACGAGCGAATGGCATCGAACAACGGTCCCTTGCTAAGCCAGACCTCCCTGCCACTTTCGAGTTCGGTTGCCACGGCTGTGAAACGTATAGGCAGATCTTCAATCTGGCGGTCCCCGACGAGCTTGATCATCTTGGCAATGATCCGGTCACCTTTTACCAGCCCTCCGCCCTCCCAGGCGATGTCCATCATGTTAACCATGTCCAGTTTGGACAGGTTGCGAACCCAGTTCTCGTAGTCGGCCAGTTTGCCGGCTGCGTAGATACCACCGACCAGGGCGCCGACTGAGCATCCTGCGACTGAACTTATGATGTATCCCTTTTCTTCCAGCACCTGGATGACGCCGATGTGGGCGAGACCGCGAGCGCCACCGCTCCCAAGCACCAGTGAAACTGTTTTTCCGCCCGAGGTGGTCATGCGACCATGCTAGGGCAAAAAAAAAGCCGGGCTAAGCCCGGCTTTTACGTATTGTCGGTATCGCGATCGCGATCGCGGCCGATGGCCGCTCCTACTCCTCAGTAACGACTTCCTGCTCGGCAAGTTCCGTCAGCATAACGATCGCCATCGGCGCAGCATCACCCGGACGTGGGCCGGTTTTCAGGATGCGCAGGTAGCCACCTGGGCGCTCCTTGAAACGTGGACCAATTTCCGAGAACAGTTTGCCGACGACTTCCTTGTCCCGCAGGCGGTCAAAGGCGAGACGACGATTCGCTACACTGTCTTCCTTGGCGAGCGTAATGAGCGGCTCGACGACACGGCGCAGTTCTTTGGCTTTTGGCAGCGTCGTGCGGATCGTTTCGTGCATCAACATCGACGTAGCCATGTTGCGGAACATGGCCTTGCGGTGAGAGCTGTTACGACCCAGTCGACGACCGGATTTTCTATGGCGCATTTTTCGTATTCCTTGGATTACATCATGAGCTCATGCTCGGGACGCAGGCTGGCTGGTGGCCAGTTATCCAGGTGCATTCCGAGACCGAGTCCATGACCTTCGAGTACTTCCTTGATCTCCGTGAGCGACTTCTTGCCGAGGTTCGGCGTCCGCAGGAGTTCAACTTCGGTTCGCTGTACGAGGTCACCGATGTACATGATGTTTTCTGCCTTGAGGCAATTGGCTGAACGAACTGTCAGCTCGAGCTCGTCGACCGGGCGCAGGAGGATCGGATCCACCTGGTTCTCTGCCTGGTCGCCAACGCCTTCTTCCTGACCCTGCAGGTCAACGAAGACAGACAGCTGGTCCTTTAGGATGCTACCGGCGCGGCGGATAGCTTCTTCAGGATCGATCGTGCCGTTCGTTTCAATATCGATGAGCAGCTTGTCGAGGTCGGTTCGCTGCTCAACGCGGGCCGCTTCGACGTTATACGTCACGCGAACGATCGGGCTGAACGAGGCATCCAGTTGCAGACGACCGATCGGGCCGGCCTGCTCTTCGAACAGCGGGCGCTGCGTAGCCGGACGATAGCCGCGGCCGCGCTCCACCCTGAGGACCATGTTCAGCTCACCGGCCTTGGTCAGATTAGCGATGACCATTTCAGGGTTCATGATTTCGACGTCATGATCGAGCTGAATATCGCCAGCGGTAACAGGTCCCGGCCCCTTCTTCGAGACGCGAAGCTCGGCCGAATCACGAGAATTCATCGTGACGGCAACCTGCTTGAGGCTGAGAAGAATATCGACGACATCTTCCTGCACTCCTTCGATGCTGGTGTACTCGTGGAGCACACCCTCAATCTCCGCTTCCGTAATCGCAGCTCCGGGCATGGAGGACAACAGAATACGACGCAGCGCATTGCCGAGCGTATGGCCAAAGCCGCGTTCGAACGGCTCGATAACTACTTTTGCTTGCAAATCGTTGACCGGCGTTACTTTTACTACGCGCGGCTTCAGAAAGTCGTGTACAGATTCCTGCATGGGTAAATACCCTCCGATTACTTCGAGTACAGCTCGACGACGAGGTTTTCGTTGATGTCGGGAAGAATGTCTTCACGATCAGGCAACGCCTTCAAAACACCTGCCATCTTCTTGGCGTCGACATCTACCCACTCGGGCAGGCCGACCTGGCTCGCAATTTCCATCGCACTCTGGATGCGCAGTTGCTTCTTCGCCTTTTCGCGAATCGTAACAGCGTCTCCAGCTTTGAGCTGAGCGGACGGGATGTTAACGACTTTGCCATTAACCTCGATGCTCTTGTGGCTCACTAACTGGCGAGCTTCAGCACGCGTCGAAGCAAAGCCCATGCGATAAACCGTGTTGTCGAGACGACCCTCGAGAAGACGCAACAGGTTCTCACCCGTCGAGCCCTTCAATTGGGCAGCACGCTTGTAATAATTGCGGAACTGACGCTCGAGTACGCCGTACATGCGACGCAGTTTCTGCTTCTCACGAAGCTGCAAACCGTAATCCGACATACGCGGACGACGCTGAGTCGGGCCACCCGGAGGTACCTCGAGCTTGCACTTCGATTCCAGCGGCCGGACGCCACTCTTCAAAAACAGATCCGTGCCTTCGCGGCGGGACAGTTTACACTTTGGTCCTAAATATCTTGCCATTGTTCAGCCTCTACACGCGGCGTTTTTTGGGCGGACGACATCCGTTATGCGGAATTGGCGTCACGTCCTCAATATTCTGAATACTGAAACCCAGGGCGTTCAGGGCGCGAACCGCTGACTCACGACCCGGGCCTGGTCCACGAACGCGCACGTCAACATTCTTGACACCGAACTCGAGGGCCGCACGGCCCGCTTTGTCCGATGCAACCTGAGCTGCGAACGGGGTGGATTTACGCGAACCACGAAAACCGCAACCGCCGGCCGTAGCCCAAGACAGGGCATTACCCTGGCGATCGGTAATCGTAATTATCGTGTTGTTGAAGGAAGCATGAATGTGCGCAACTGCGTCAACAACGTGCTTTTTTACCTTCTTCTTTTTTGGTTCTGCCATTCTAGTTACCTGTTAAGAGCGGCCTTCGGCCGCTATCACGCGCAAGGCGCGCTCCTACCGCTTAATCGGGCGCTTCGGTCCCTTGCGGGTCCGGGCGTTCGTGCGAGTGCGTTGGCCGCGCAGCGGCAACCCACGACGATGACGAATACCGCGGTAAGAACCGAGATCCATCAAGCGCTTGATATTCATCGACGTCTCACGACGCAGATCACCTTCGACCGTGAAAATAGCCACGGCTTTACGAAGCTTCTCAACTTCTGGCTCTGCGAGGTCCTTAACCGGCGTGTTCTGAGCAACGCCAGCGGCGTCGCAAATCTGCTGCGCGCGCGTGTTTCCAATACCGAAGATCGACGTCAATGCAATCACGACGTGCTTGTTCAACGGAATGTTTATGCCTGCTATACGTGCCACTTAACCAATCCTCATCAATAACGCGGGCTTCAGCCCTGGCGCTGCTTGTGCCGTGCGTCAGTGCAGATCACCCGCACAACACCGTTACGGCGAATAATCTTGCAGTTTCTGCAGATTTTTTTAACTGATGCTCTTACTTTCATGAGCGTTCTCCTAACCACCCTTGCCGTAGTTTCTCAGGTTCGCTTTTTGCATCATGCCTTCGTACTGGTGACTCATGGCATGTGCCTGCATCTGCGACATGAAGTCCATCGTGACAACGACCAGAATCAGAAGCGAAGTGCCACCGAAGCTGAACGGCATGCTCGGGTAGAACATGCGTACGAACTCAGGCAGAAGACATACACCAGCGATGTAAAGCGCTCCCCAGAACGTGAGCCGTGTCAGGACCCGATCAATGTATTCCGCTGTGTGAGCGCCCGGCCGAATACCCGGCAGGAATGCGCCCGCTTTCTTCAGGTTGTCCGCCGTGTCCTTCGAGTTGTACATCAGCGCCGTGTAGAAGAAGCAGAAGAAAATAATCATTGCTGCGTACAGCAGCACGTAGACAGGCTGCCCGGGACCGAGGTTCGCACCAATGGTCTGTAACGCGCGCTGCGCGGCGTTTGGATCAGCGGCCTGGCCGAAAAACTGTGCAATCGTTGCCGGGAACATCAGGATGCTTGAGGCAAAGATCGGCGGGATAACACCCGACATGTTGATCTTGAACGGCAGGAACGTGCTCTGCGCCTGGAACATCTTGCGGCCCTGCTGGCGCCGAGCGTAGTTGACCGTGATACGGCGTTGCGCACGCTCCATATAGGTCACGAATACGATCGCCGCGATGCCGCCCAGCAGCATCAGGATCGCCGTAATCGCAGCCATCTCACCAGTACGCACTAGCTCTGCTGTGCCAGCGATTGCGGCAGGCAGCCCGGAAACGATGCTCGCAAGAATGATCATCGAGATACCGTTACCGATACCGCGCTCTGTGATCTGTTCGCCCAGCCACATCAGGAATACCGTGCCCGTCACAAGCGTGATGCATGCCGTGATCAGGAACGCAGGTCCCGGGTTAACGACGAGCGTGCCCTGATTCTGCAGGAAGCTCGCTGCCGCGATGGACTGGAAACTCGCGAGAGCAACCGTACCGTAACGCGTGTACTTCACAATCTGGCGACGACCCTGCTCACCCTCCTTACGCAGCTGCTGTAGCTGCGGAACGATGTGGCTGGCCATCTGCATGATGATGGACGAGGAAATGTAGGGGATGATGCCGAGCGCGAAAATACCGAAGCGTGACAACGCACCGCCGGAGAACATGTTGAACATGCCGAGCATGCCGCCTGACTGCTCCTGGAACCAACTGGCCAATGCAACCGGGTCCACGCCGGGCACCGGAATGAAGGTACCAACGCGGTAAACGATCAGCGCACCAACGAGAAACGCAAGACGAATCTTCAATTCGCCAAGCTTGCTCGCTTGCTTCGCCAGATCGGCCGGATTTTGTTGGGGCTTCTTCGCCATATTCAGTTCATTCGCGCGTAAGACGCGCTCCTACATTAGTCTTCGATGCTTCCGCCAGCTTTCTCGATTTCTGCGCGTGCACCCTTGGTGACCGCCAGACCCTTAAGCTTGACCGCTTTCTTGATCTCGCCCGACTTGATGACCTTAACTTTGGTCGTAAATGCCGGAACCAGATTCGCCTTCTTCAGAACGTCCAGATCGATGACATCCGCCGCCGGCAACTCGAGCTCGTGCAAACGCAGCTCGGCCGAATACTTCGCCATCCGTGAACGAAAACCGACTTTCGGCAGGCGACGCTGCAGCGGCATCTGACCGCCCTCGAAACCGACCTTGTGAAAACCGCCTGAACGCGATTTTTGGCCCTTCTGGCCACGGCCGCTCGTCTTGCCCTGGCCGGCGGAATGACCGCGACCGAGGCGCTTGCCTACTTTTTTCGAACCCTTACCGGGTGAAATCTCGTTAAGACGCATGTCAGGCTTCCTCTACCGATAGCAGGTACGAAACACGATTGATCATGCCGCGGTTCTCCGGCGTATCGACGACCGTAACGGTCTGATGCATCTTGCGGAGACCCAGTCCGGCAACACAGGCTTTGTGGCTCTTCAGCCGCCCGTGCTTGCTCTTGACCAGCGTGACCTTCAATTCTTTTGGCTTCG